>PADE01000087.1 GCA_002702965.1 Planctomycetaceae bacterium | reverse complement strand
ACTACTGCGCAGCGACGGAAATTCGTCGCCGTTCTCCAGCGAAACACGCACGGTCCCTCCGCACGACCTCACAGATCAATCGGTCGTCGATGACTTCCCCCGAGGGCCTGGCAGCGATTGGCTCAATGAGATGATGAGCCAGAGCGTGGATTGGTTTGCGACTCATCCCGTCAATCGACGCCGCGCTCAAAACAACCAGTTGCCCGCCACGAACGTGTGGTTGTGGGGGCTTGGCCAGACACCTCGTCTTCCGCCGTTTGCCGATTTGTACGGTCAGCGCGGAAGCATGATTACCGCGGTTGATTTGCTACGAGGTCTCGCCGCTTTGATCGGATGGAAACGCATCGAAGTGCCAGGCGCGACTGGTTATACCGACACAGACTATGCGGCCAAGGGACGTTATGCGATCGATGCACTTTCCGAGGCAGACCTAGTTTGTGTCCACGTAGAAGCGCCGGATGAAGCGTCGCACGAAGGTGATTTGCAAGCCAAGATTAAGGCCCTCGAAGCGATTGATCAAGAGATCGTTCGTCCCATGATCGCGGCGCTCGAATTGTACGGTGATTACCGAATCTTGGTGACACCCGACCACCCCACGCCGTTACGAACCAAGACCCACAGTCACGGCTTCGTTCCCTTTACCATGTCGGGTGTGGGAATCGAGTCTGACGAACAACAGATGTACCATGAGCGATCGGCGTTGAACTCGTCTCTGACTTTCGACGAGGGCTGGCGCTTAATGGGGTATTTCACTCAGCCACCTCGTTCATGATACGGCGTGATTTATGTCCTTGGTTGTACAAAAATTCGGTGGTACTAGTGTGGCCGACAGCCACAAGATCTTGGGGGCTGCCCGCAAGGCGATTCGCGCCCAGCAACAGGGACATCAAGTAGTCATGGTGGTCAGCGCGATGGGAAAGCAGACCGACACACTCGTCGAACTGGCGGGGAAGATCCACCCTCGTCCTCCCGCCCGGGAAATGGACATGCTGTTGTCGACGGGCGAACAGGTCAGCGCGGCATTGATGGCGATGGCGATCGATTCGCTGGGCCATAGGGCGGTCAGTTTGACGGGTACCCAGATTGGGATTCACACCGATAGTACACACACCAAGGCGCGGATTCGCTCCATCAACACCGACCGTATGCAACAGCTGCTTGAGTCGGGATTCATACTGATTGCCGCCGGCTTTCAAGGCGTCGACGAGGATGCGGATATTACGACCCTCGGGCGCGGTGGCAGTGATACAACGGCCGTGGCACTGGCAGCGGTGCTGCGCGCCGAGGCCTGTGAGATCTATACCGATGTCGATGGAATTTACACAACCGATCCCCGCATTGTTCCCGAAGCGCGTCGCGTCGAGCGGATTGGTTACGACGAAATGCTTGAATTGGCCAGTTTGGGCGCCGGAGTCATGCATAGCCGATCGATTGAGTTTGCTAAGAAATACGGCGTACTGATTCACGTACGTAGCAGTCTGACGGATACGCCTGGGACGCTGGTCGTCGCCGAACCTGATTTGAATAGCCAGGTGGTTTGCGGTGCAGCCGTTACCCTGGATGAAGCGCGCGTGAGCTTGCTGCGAGTGCCTGACGTTCCCGGGACTAGTTGGGAGGTGTTTTCACGGCTTGCGGACCGCAAGATTACCGTCGACATGATCGTACAAAATGTCGGAGAGCGCGGGTTGACCGATATTGCTTTTACCGTCCCTTGTAGAGAATTGGAGTCGACGCTGGAGGCGATGCATGAGTTAGGGGATATCGTGGGTGCCCACGACGTATCTTATGATGATCGGGTCTCTAAGGTCTCGGTCGTCGGATTGGGAATGGCCGAGCGAACTGGCGTAGCGCAAACGATGTTTCGCTCTCTGGCCGAGGCGGCGATCAACATCCAGATGATCACGACGAGCGAGATCAAGATCTCGGCGTTGGTTGATCGGGACAAGGCTGAGGCCGCCTTGCACGCAGTACATCAGGCGTTTGGGCTCGACATCGAATCTATCTCCAAAGCGCCGCGACCAGATCTCATGGAGAACGCGACGACTGCGGATGTCGCTGATGTGCTCGCGAGATTGCGAGGCGTTGACATGGAGGAGTTGTTTCTGGACGAGATCATCTTGGATCAGCAACAAGCGCGAGTCACGTTAAGTGGTGTTCCCGATTCACCCGGCGTTGCCGCGGGGATATTTGAGGAGATTGCCGCGGGCGGTGTTTTTGTCGACATGATTGTGCAGAGTTATCATGAGGAGCCGGGAAAATCCTCTCTCAGTCTTACGATCCCGGAGGAACAAATCGAAGACTGTTTGCGGATCACCAGAGCGTTGTCGCGAGAGCTGGATTGTCGATCGATGACTTACTGTCCACATGTCGCCAAATTGTCGGTCAGCGGTGTGGGACTGCGCAGCCACACAAGTGTTGCTATTCGGATGTTCCGGGCGCTGTCCGATGCAGGCATCAATGTCGAGATGATCAATACGAGCGAAGTGCGCGTCAACATTGTTGTGTCTGGCGACCACGGATCGCGGGCTTTGCGGGCNCTGCAGGAAGCTTTTGACGACGTGCTGCGATAATTCCTGAAATCGCGACAGCTTGGTCTTATCAACCGAGCGCTGTGACAAGATCGCGCAACATCAAGAGAGAAAATTCCTCCGGTCGATTGCGACGAGTGGAGTCGCTGCGAGACTGGCGGAGGTCTGGCGTGCTATTGCACTTGCCGTCGATGACCTTGGCCAACGCAAAAAAATGGTCCCTCTGCCGTAATNGCGACCGGAGGTTGTATCGGTGTGATGCGGCGTAGAAAGGTTCTACTGCGATAAAGTCTCGGAAGCAGGGGCCGCCGCTGAACTTTGCTGTGATTGAGTCGCCCTCGGCACTTCTCTGCGGATCGATTGCATTGGCCGCCAACGATTACACTGGCCGCCAACGCGGCGAATCAGGTCTAGCTAGATGATCGGCAAAACAGACCATTCGGTTCGCCCCCATTTGCCGCTTTTCGTGAAAATTGGCACCCCGTCGTNAAGATTGTGATGCAGCGGCATGTNGATCGCCCTGCCGTTGAGAAAGCCTGCGCACACCGCACGTCACGCATTCCCGCGCGCAGCATTGGTCACCGATTACGCCAGAGTCCGTGTGCCGTGTCCTCGAGGATTTCTCGAATGCNCTGACGTACTGGCAGCGACAAATGNCGAAATGGTTTGGTTTTGTCTTNTCCGGTGAGGATCTCGNGCAGTCGATCCGCGATGTGCTTTTTGACAGGCGNCGGTAAGCTCGCGAAGGATGGACTGTAGATCAGGTAACTGCACGGGTAGGCGAACAGCCGGGTCTGTAAATCAAAGTCACGGAGCGAGCGACCGCGGCGATCGCGCGGGCCACGATGCGTGAATTGTTGTGTGAATCGAGAGGTCCCTTGGACTGCGGAGCGGAGCCGTGGTTCGCCGGAAAACAACATGTATCGAAGGACCTTTTCGGCAGCCGTGGCGATTCGTCGCTGCGTGGTTTGACTTCGATAGTTCATCGGTCGATCCAGCGCTTCGTTCAAGCTCTCGTCGTAGGCGATTGCCAGACGCGCTNCGAAGTTTGCCAGAGTCAGCAGGTTGTGCATCCTCGCTTGATGGTCGAGGACTAGGATCGCGACCAGGTCACTATGGCGCGAAGGAAAGACATCTGTCTGCAAGAGTCCAGACAAGCTCGTAATATTGGCACCGGCTTCACGATCTAGTTCCTCTGGAACACGATAGTCTCTGATCATTACGTTTCCGCGGTGCCGGATGTTTCCGTGTGTTCCAGTCACGTACCAGCCTCCCCATCGCTTATGAAATGGAGTGCGATGGTCAGTCGTGTAAGAACCCGATCCAAACAGTGATTGTCCCTGACGGTCGACGATGACCGAACGTACGACGGGTGCGGGAACCCGCAGCGTTCGTGCGGAGGCATGGCAGAGCAGGCACTGGCCGCCATCCCGAGTGAATCGAGGTTGCTTCTGACGCTGCCGGGGAAACGTGTAAAAAATAGCACCCTGTTGGGCATCCATCGCCAACAACTCGATCACATCGCCCGATGGAACCCAACCCAAGTAGGTGTCGTCGTTGAAGTAGATGGCCCGTGGTTGTTGAGGGGAAATCTGCCGTTGGGCGCTGGTGCGAGAGTAAACCAGTAGTTGTGAAGCAAGGGGCAGCTTCAGATGCGACAACAACGCTGGGAGATAACCGCGGGCCGCGGTGTAGGAAATCGNGACTTGGTTAGCGTCCAGTTGTTTTTGTAGATTCGAAACGCGAGTTTGTGACGGCGTTTCGCTGTAAGCGATAGGCTCCCGCTCGAATTCGAGCTGTCCCAGTGTCGTAGTGGCAGTCGACAGACAGCCCAGCAGAATGGCCGGAAACAGCCGGTAGACGTCAGCTCGGAGAGGATCTCGAGGCGATCGGTAATCGCCGATCCGGCAACCGGTCCGCCACGGCAACTCGGGAGTATGTCGGGAGCCGATCGAGGGCATGCGGAGGATCTCAAATCCTGGCTGGGTGGGTGAGGCAAACCGATTATGGGGATCGACGTTGGTCAGCTCGGTTCAGGGCGAGTTCCACTTTTGACATATTATGATAGAGGCGATTGTCATGTCACGTGAAGGTTATACGATTCATCTTGTTAAGGGGGTAGTTCGCGGCACGCTTTTCGCCGGCGGTTGCCCACCATCCGCGCTNCCGATCGGGGTCGGTCGCGTCGGTCGCGTCGGTATCACAGTGCGGCGAACTCGAGATGCCTGACCAACNGGGCGCCAGCATCAAGAAAGGGAGGTAGGGTCCTATGGTTCGACGAAACGGACGGGNGATTTTGCGTGAACATATCCCGATCGCCATTATCGCGATAGTGTTTGTCACCGGTTTGCTCTCTGCGGCAGATGATTACCAATTAGGCCCTGATGCACGGATCCAACGGGGCGTTCCCGAGGGGCGGATCATCAAGGGCGTCTGGAATAGCGAACGGGTGTTTCCTGGTACCCGACGGGACTATTGGCTTTACGTTCCCGCTCAATACGACGGTCGAGATCCCGCTTGTGTGATGGTCTTTCAAGACGGCGCAGGATATGTCAACAAACGGGGCCCGTCTCCGGTTCCGATCGTGTTCGACAACCTGATCCACAAACGNGAGATACCAGTGACGATCGGGATTTTTCTGCAGCCGGGGAGNATTCCGTCCGTCCGCCCAGGTGCCCGTCCGCGAAACAATCGCAGCTTTGAATACGATACGCTCAGTGACCAGTACGCCCGCTTTCTGATTGACGAAATACTACCGCACGTAGGTTCACAATTTCGATTAACGGATCAGCCGGAACAAAGAGCTATTTGTGGAATTAGTTCCGGAGGCATTTGTGCATGGACGGTGGCTTGGCAGCGACCTGACGTTTTCCGCAAAGTCCTGTCTCACGTAGGAAGTTTCACGAACATTCGTGGTGGACACGTTTATCCAGCGATGATCCGCAAGACGGAACGAAAGCCGATTCGCGTGTTCCTCCAGGACGGTTCCAACGATCTGGATAACTTGCACGGTAACTGGCCGCTAGCCAATCAACAGATGGCGGCTGCCTTGAAGTACAAGCGATACGACTACAAGTTTGTGTTCGGTGATGGTGGCCACAACCGCAAACACGGCGGTGCCCTATTGCCGGAATCGTTGCGTTGGCTCTGGCGTGATAGCATGCCGACCGTCGACTAGCATGTTTCATCGCGAACGGTCGGCTCTACGAGAGGAAAACAACGGGTGATGCAACTCGAGTTCGTACGGCCATGCCTAATTTGTTTCGGGAAAATCGGAATGGATCGACATCGTCTGAGAAACGCGGTACCGACCACCGCGGGCACGCATGATTGACGTCGCGAATCAACCAAACTCAAGGCGCAGCGATCGTTCGCGCCTCCACAAGGAGATAGCGAAATGAGATATCTACTGCTGGGCGCGCTGATGTGGTTGATCAACTGCACGGGGATGCGGCTTCTTGGACAGGATATGCCGCTATCGGGAGTCTTACTCGACGGGCACGGATGGGAGTTGGTTGCCAGCGGCTACAGGTTTGTAGAAGGGCCGGCCGTTGATCGTGACGGAAATGTCTATTTCTCCGATATTCCAAACAGCCGGATCTACAAGATTGAACGATCCGGAGAGGTGACACTTTTCGCAGACAAGACCGCCGAGACGAACGGACTGATGTTCGGGCCCGATGGTCGGCTTTACGGTTGCCGCAACGGTGACAGGCAGATCGTCGCCTATCAGCCCGACGGTCGTCGGGAAACGGTTCTCGATGGTATCGACTCAAACGACTTGGTCGTCATGTCCACGGGAGGGATTTACTGCACAGATCCGGCCAACAAGTGTGTCTGGTATATCGGTCCCGGAAGGCAAAAACGCGCTGTCGCCGAGGGGTTTCGACCCAATGGCATCGCGCTTTGGCCGGCCGAAGGTACGTTGGTTGTGACGGATAGCGATGCACCGCATCTGTGGGCTTTTCGGGTTGAATCCGACGGTAGTTTGAAGTTTGGCGAACGGTACTATCATCCACTCCAGATGCCCCCGCAGGTCCGCCGACCAGGGTCGGATGGGATGACGGTCGATCGAGAAGGGCGCCTGTACGTAGCGACGTCTGTGGGATTGCAGATGTTTGATACCACTGGACGTTTAGGGGGCGTGATAGATAAACCACAGGCTCGAGCTCTCTCGAATGCCGTATTTGGCGGGCCCAATTTCGGATGGTTGTACGTAACTTGTTACGATCGGGTATTCCGCCGCAAAACGGCGACGCGCGGAGCACCCTACTTTTTGAGAACACGGATCCCCTGATGAGTTGTCAGTGACGCTACCTCGCAAACGAATGATGATTGCCAGGCCGCCTTTGGTGAGCTGTGTTGGTTTCAGCGAAGCCACATCGCGACAGCTCGTAGTGACCGTTTTGATCACACCAGCGACCACCGAGGTGGACCCGGTGGTGGCTTTTGGAGAAGAGAGCCAATGACCGGATTCGTTCTATGTATCGGTGTGGAACTGTGTTTTGCGACGCCGTTGGGGTTTGCATCGGAGCGTCCGATACGTGTTCCCATGCTCGGCTCGGCGCCACGCATTGACGGTTACCTCGAAGACTGGAAGGACCAATCGTTTTCGGATGGTGTATGGGACATTCAGCGGTTGCGGCATGCACCTTGGTACGATGCTCGCCGCAACCGCTTGACCGACCATGGAAACGAACCTCGTCCTGAAGATGATTTGCGAGCGCGTTATTACATTGCCTGGGATTCCAAGTTTTTCTACTTTGGGGCCGAAGTGACGGACAATGTGAACGATGTCAATGACCCGAATCACGCCGACAAGCGATGGTATTTCAAGGATTGTATTTGCTGGTTTATGGAAGGGCCGCGCGATCGGCGCAACGAACAGTTTGGACAAGGAGACAACGCGTTTTGCTTTGTGATCGATCGCCGTCGTCCAAAGTACGCCGCCTGGTGGCGGCACGGCGCGCCCGGTCGTCAGTACATTGAAGAGCCGCTACCGGCGACAAGCGTGGATTACCAGATTCGCTTCAATCCCTGGGGCCGCGGCCGGGATGACTACGTTCTGGAAGCGCGGGTTGAAATGGCGTCCACATTTGGGCGTAGCGACCCCGATTGGGGGCCCCCACGGCGAGGTCATGAGTACGGCCTCGAAATCGTGCATACCGATCCCGATGGAGGTGATTACGGAGGCCACTTTATTATCTACGGTACCGGCGATGATGATTCGTCGTGGGCGCGGATGATTTTGAGTGAACCCCAATCTCCCATTCAGCGTCTCACGAAATGACACCTCACGGTGAAACGCGGTGGTCCCGCGAAGGATCCGATCCGGTTCTGTCGACACGCGGCAGTGGCGCCCGAGGATTTGAGTATCCGCAGTGGCACGGTGCAGGTCGGTTCTTACTGGACGGCGTCTATTTCACGAGCCGTGCATTCAACCAGTTCGCGTAATCGCGTTCGTCACCCCGGTCGGCGAATTCGACGATCAACGCTATCGCGTCTGCCTGCATCACATTGATATTCATTGTGCGGGGCATGCTGCGACCACGCACGATAGGGCTAGCATATGCAGATCCCCAAGCGCCGTCACGCTGAAGGAAAACGCGGAAGACGACGCTGCCACGATTCTCCGACGCATCGTCGAGTCCCAATTCGGATCGAAACCATCGAAATCGATGGTCGAGGCGAAAGGTGATTCGGGCTGCACTATGCATGCCGATGCCCTTTGCATAAATGGTCCCCGCGGTACGCAGTCGGCCGCCCAACACGTTCTCGTCGATTCCAGGAGGCCAAACGCGTTGTAGGAACGGGATGTGTTTATAGCTCGCCGGTGTCAGGTCGGAAAGAAATGTGAGGCGAGGGTTTTGTGGTTGAATCTGAGTGAGTTCGTTGTTGAACGTTTTGAGGTTGGCGGATAACACCAAGTGTTGGTCGATGGCGAGTTGGATCGTTTGTTGATTGGCCTCGATGTCATCCACTTCGAATCGACTCCCATCGGCAAATCCGAGCGCCACCCGATTTGGTCGGCCTTGTCGAACCGCCGGTTGTGGAGGGGGAGACTCCTGCCGACGGAGGACCAGCGCCGTGAGGCGCTCCAGCGGAATCGAAAACGGAATGGGACGGTTCCTGGTTTGAAAGCCAATTCGGTTCAACGTGTCCGTTTTGGGTGCGGTTGGCAGTGCGGCGAACGCACCGCGCAGGACGTCGCCGTTGGTGAATTGCGCCTCATCGTGGTCAGCGGCATTCGACAAGATCTGTCGCGCGAATCGATCGCGTGAAACAGGACTGGCTGGTGGTTCAAAGACGATCGCTTTGAGTAAGGAACGCGGGATGGCGAACTCGGAGAAAATGCGTGAGTAGACGGTCACTTGACTGGGAGTGACTTTCAGAATATCCCCAACCAGTACACCTCCGTTCACTAGGTGTAGCTGCGGTTGACGATTCTGATCGATGTAAGAACCCCAGACAACAAGATCGCGTAGCGCGACCTTTCGGGTGTTTCCGTCGTGTTCCAACAGGATCGAATGATCGGCTTGGATCGAGATCAGACGAGCGTCAAACGGCGCTTCGGCGACGGTCAGAGTCTGGCGGCCGATCGTCGCAGACACGGCGAGATCGCTACAAACGATGAACGCAGTGGCAAATAGACCGGCCATCGGGGCAAGGGACACGGCGGCCTCCAGTTATCTCTGTAATATGGGGAGGAAGTTGTTTGGCATTTGGAGAATGATGCATGCCATCGCAGTGCCGTATTCATCACAAATCTGGTCGCTCCAAGATCCATTGGTTTGTTGGCGGGAGGTGAGTCTCCGACAGATCGCGGGGTACCAGCGCGCCCAGCGGTGCCCGCCTGCGTGCCACATCGCCTGCACCGCATAATAGTGGCCGTAAAAGAAATACTGTATTTGGCTGGTTTCCCGATCGGGATGGAATTGTTCCAGATAGCCAAGGCTCTTTTCGATTTCTGGCCCGCTGTAAATTCCCGCGTTGTACAGCGCTACAACTCCTGCCGCGGTGCGTGAAAAAGCGCTTACGCCGCGTTGTGTCAACTGATAGCTGTAGCCACCATCGGGGTTGTGGCACGCCGTGACGTATTGCGTGCAACGGTCGATGNTCTTCTGTGGAACGTAAATGCCAGCGTCGCGTGCTGCGCGCAAGGCCATCACTTGGCAAATGGTGACTGATAAATCGGCATCACGGCTGAGTGGTTCGTAACGCCATCCACCTTCTTCGTTTTGACTCTCGACGATCAACCGCACCGCCGAGGCAAGGGCGGATCGCACTCGGGGGTCGGTCGTCATCCCGTACACCTGCGCGAGAAATAGAGTGGCGAATCCATGTCCATACATGCGTCGATGGTCCTGGTCGCCCCGGGCGACGATAAAACCGTCTTCCCGCGTGCCGCGGAGAATGAACAAAACACAGCGATTCACTTCCCTGCCGAAGGGGCCGCGCCCGGGCGTGCTTCCGTGCGNCATGAAAGCCAAACCGCATAGCCCGGCAACCGCTACTCCCCCGCGGTATCCTCGATCTCCGAAGGAACCTCGTTCGTCTTGGCGGTCTTTGAGAAAATCGAGGCCATGACGAATTGCCTTTGAAACATCCTCGGGAATCGGCGGTGAANTCCGCGCGCGATTGGCGGGGGANTGNGGGTTCACNGCAGAAGTGAGCACACCCAGTATCGCGAGTGTGAGCAGGGTTTGTCGGATGGGTAGTCCGTGGATAGTCGGCTTCGTAATTTGACGAGCGCACATCTGTTTAAGTAGCCTTGGACGGGGTGGCATCGAATGCAATGTGCGTTCGCTAATAGGTGACTGTAAGTCCTCGGTGTGCGCCGATTGGCAATCGCGGCAGGTCCAACAGAAGGCGTTTCGATCCGGTCTCTTTCAGGGTGGTTACGGATCGCCGTTGTCAGGAAACGGTCTCTGCTGGTCGCTTTCAGAGAGCCGCTTGTAGTAGGCATCAACCAGCGGTTGGTACTTCTGGACGACTTGCTCATTGGAGACGTTGCGTAGCTGGTCGCGGACCTGTTTGGGAAGAGATCCCCACAGCCCCTGGTCCCCGGCAGTGATGCGACGACGAAGGGCTGTGTCCCGAGCCGTTGAAGAGCCCGAATCGGTGGCGCTTTTCTTGTCCGGATTTCCTTCAGACCCGGTTCCCGAGCCAGCCGAAGATCCACTTTCAGCACGACCCGACTCGGCGCTACGAGGGGCCTGCGAGTTCGACGCCGACTGCTCAATCAGAGCTTCCAGATCAGCCAAGATGTCCTCTTGCATCTGTTGTGTGTCTCGAGCGTAGTCCGATTCTTCGAGTCTCTCTGAGACGGCTTGCATACGGAGCCCGATCCTCGCCAACAAGGAGCCATTCCGGCCGGCATCGGCACCCACCACGGGGGGCGGGATGGCGTCGGTTNCGGGATTTCGTTTTCCTTCTACAACGGCAGGGGTGTTTGCCGGTGGATCTTCCAGCAGTCGATCGACTAACGACGGCCGAGCGACTTTTTGCTGCGCAGGGGGTGATTGGGAAAGGGCCCATCCAGATCCGATCAGAGCGGCGCTCATGATCGGAAAACACCAACGAAAAAGCGCGCATCGCGCCTTCTGGGTGATCCTCGGAAACTCCGCACCGAGGTTCCATTCCGTGTGGTTCCGCTGGGGAGTCGCAACCCGTGTTGGGCGCGTTCTCGGCACCATATGGCGGGAAGTCTGGTGGCGGATGAGTCGTTTGATGGTGGATCGGTTCATGGAAGTGGATCGCGCCGAGAAGGTCGTTCAGGTTGAGGAGAATCGGCCGGTTGGGGTAGGTTCTCTAAGGAATCGCTGGTGGAATGCTCCGGCGCCGTGAGATCTTGCTGGCTCAGCATCGTGGTCAGTTCTGCCAGCCGCTTCTGGTTTGCGGCGAGTTCTTTGAGTTGCTGGGATTCCGCGCTGGTCAACTTTCCAGATTGTTGTCGCCGGGTTTCCAGCACCGCTGTCTGAAGGTACAGATTCTGTTGCCAGGACTTCAGCAGCCACAATTGACTCCGTATTCGATTGGGATCAGCCTGATTGCTATCAGGCCGGCTGCCGGGAGCGGTAGGACGGGATGGCGTCTCCCGCGGCGTGGCCTGTTGTCGCAACGCGTCGACCATCTCTATCAGAGCGATCAGTATTTTCTCTTGAACGTCTTCTGATTCTTGAATCTGGCAATCAGATTCAACGGGCGTCAGTTGCTGGGCAACACGCAGCATCTGTCTACTGATGGCATCCAGGCGCGCAACAAAAACCGCCGGAAACGATGATCGCTTCACCCCTGTATCGGCGGCCAATCGCCGCTGGGTTTGAACGAGTGCTGCTAGCTGTGTTGCTTGTTGCGGTGACCAAGATGGTTGTCGAGCGTAGAACGTGGCGAGCGGACGCGTTTTCTCCAGGATCAGTGATTGTCTTTGATGGCTCTCCTGCAACAGCCGTTGCAGCTCTTGGGCCCAGTTGTTGGAACGTTCTCGAACCAAGCGTTCTTGTGTCCCCTGTAGTTGTTGCCGAGCACGTTCTAACAGGTTGACTGCCTCTTCTGCAGCGCCGTTCGCGGCGGTTGCTTCGGCTTGTTCCAAAGCCCGGTACAGGACCGACATTTTCTCTACCGCGGAGGTGACCGTAGAACCGCTCGGTTTGATCCCCAGGTGTTCGAGTCGTTGTCCTAATATGCGAGCGCGATCTGTCAGCGCACGCTGTGAATTCGACAACATTGCCAGGTCGGCATCAGGTGTATCGACCAGGCGCTCTCGGATCTGTTGTTGCTGCTCCAACAGCCAATCAAGTTGTTGTGCCGATTGTTGCAGTCTCCGGGAGTCGTGAGCGAGAGGTTGGGACCGTTCTTGGCGGAGGATTTCGACCACANTTTCGACACGCTCCACTGCGAGCTGCTGTCTGTCAGAAGCGCGNCCCAGCTGATTTTGGCGTAAGGCGTCAGCACTTTCTGAGAACAAGGTCTCGACCGCATATTGTCGAGCNACGCGAAGCGCCTCGGCGAGTGTGGCAGACTGAACGCGGTCTGAGTTCGCGGAACCGTCTCTTGTTTGTTGCATTTGTACCAGCAGCCGTTGATAGCGGTGTGCCAAGTCCATCTGGTGTTTTGCAAGGTGATCAAGTCGCTCTCGTTCGAGCTCGCTGAGTGCCGCATCCGAATTCCCAAGCAGCGATTGCTCGAGTTGCAAGGTGTCTTGCTGCAGTTCGATTTGCTGATCCAGTAGCATCCGTAATTGGAGCGAAAGCTTGAGGTAGGTCTGACGTTGCGAAAAGGTATTTTGGATGGGTGCCAGCCGTCGAAGCACGGCTTGTTGTTGCTGTCCCACCTGATCCAGTAAACGGACCAGTTCGGGATTGTTCGTGGTGTCCCGGGCAGTTTTCAGCGCGGTGACCAGAGCGATTCGTATGGTGGGGAGATTTTCTCGGGTGATCTTTGTAATCGTCTCGTGCCACCCTTCCATGTTGTGCTTGGTCGTCGGCTGATCGATGCGGTTGACTCGCAGCTGCTCGAGAATGGTCTCGATTCGTTGGACAACGCTTCCGTTCTCGCCGCTGAGCCAGGTTCCGATCTGGCGTTGCCTCAATTCGATCGCGTGGAGCTCGTCGATTCGTCCGGAAGGATCCTTTGAACGCCCGGCCGCGATCTTCAAGTCCTCGACTTGCGTATGGAGTTGGTGTTGCGTATGGACCACTTTTCCCAATCGTTCCAGAATCTCGCTCCGTTGCCGTCGAATCTGCTGTTCGAGTTCAGACGGGGATATCACCGTCAGTTGAATCGGCGCGCTCTGTCCCCGCTGGGGCTGATAGTCCGTCGCGACTACGATGCCGGTTAGTTTGGTGCCGGGTGCAAGTCCGCGTAACGATCCCAAATCCCATTCACGGGAGAGGGTGCGAACGTCTGAGGCACTTCTTCCAGATTCGAGACTGGCAAACGATTGACGAGCCGCTGTGGTCGAAACCTGAGACGACCCACGGTGCCAGAAAACGACCGTGGGATCACCGTTGGAATCTGAGCGGTTGTATTGGAAATAGACGTCGCGGATTGCCAGGTCCTCTTTGATCGTCGCTCGTATTGGCAGGCGCGCCATTGCGGTAACNTATAGATCGGTGGTGGGATTTGCTACGGTTACACTCGGTGGTCGATCGGGGATCGCCTGGATTACAAATTGTGTTTGTTCGCCACCTCGGATCTCCGTTTGATCCGTGAGTTCAAACCAGAATGTCCCCGTCTGTTTTACCACCCAGGGGAGTTCCGAGTTCGCCGGCACGACAAAGACGCGCCGATCATCATCGAGGTGAGTCCAGATGTCAAAAGGAAGATCGTGCGCTGCAGCTCTCAGCGCCACATTCATTAGTGGCTTGTTAGAATACGCGCCCAGTTCGATCCGCGTGCCGGCGAGAGCCCGTATCCGCTGATCGGTCTGGTGGACTGTCCAACCTGTATAGGTAGGTGGATGGAGGCGAGCCAGGTACGACTCGATCTCGGGAGGATCGACGACGCGCGCCGTGAACCACTCCATCGTGTTGTCGTCACCTCCCAGTGCCCGGAAATGAACAGCTTGGGTGATGTTCTCCAACCGAAACCGCGCGCGACTTGTCTCAACATCGAGCATCTCGTTGTGCAGCTGAGATGGGCCGTCGCTGGCAAAACGGTATTGGATAGAGACTTGGCGGGGCAGTCTCCCATTTCGGTCGACCACCCGCAGGACCAGGTCCTGCCCATGGGCGACTTGTTGTGGAGGATCTTCGAACTCCAACACATGTAGTCGTGGCCAATCGGCCTGCTTCCAGGGGATCAGCAAACGCATTAGGGCAAGACAAGATGTCTGGAAATCCAACACGCAGATGATTCCGGCAGTCGCCAACAACGCGCAGGCAATCATCGAGTTTCGCCGTGAAGTCGTGGTATCTAGATAGGCATCGCCTCGGATCTCATCGACGATTTCGGCGGTCTCTGCAATCACAGCGTGTCGCAATGCGGGAGAAGAGACCTCTCCACTTTGTTTGGAGGGTTCGAGAAAGGCCAGTGCGGTCGAAAGACGATTGCGCAAATGGGGCGCGTGGTGTTCGATACGACTGGCGGTGTCGATGGGGGTTGGCGCATACGACGCGGCGGGAAGCAGAAACTTCACCCCGCCAACAACGGCAGCCGTCAAGACCAGTGAAGTACTTGCAAATCGCATCCACGGGTCTTCGAACCGAACCGAAAAATCGACGATTCCAAGAAGAATCACACAACTCACCACGAGCGTGAGATAGCTGCCAACACCCTGGAACCACAAATGCCGCCGCACCTGCTGCTGTACCGCTAACACGGCGACTAGCAGCGGGTGGGTTGCGGAGGTTATTACCCTGGCGGCGGGCATGATTGCACGATCACGGGGCCATTGAAAGTCAGATCAGTCGAGGGCTGCTCGCGTGCCTAGCTCGTTATGTGACAGGAATCACGTTGGGCGGGGAATCCGCTGGCGCGTGAAGGCCGTTGCCATGTTTCGATAACAGGTTTCGGCCGCTACCGCTGGATCGTATCCGGGCTGCTTCCATACGGCGCTGCTGACTTCGCAGCAAAAATCTCCTCGGTATCCACCCCGATAAAACATCGTCAGNAGCGCGTCGTAATCCAGATTTCCGCTTTCACCCGGCAGCACAAACGTCGTTCCCGCGCCCTTCTGGATGGTGTCTTTTACAGCGACGTGGGCAGTGTATTTAAGTGACGTAGCGACGGTCGCCGCGAGAGTCATGTCGCGAAACGCGTAATGACTGTAGTCATACACCATTCGCAGCCGCGGAGTTTGTCCCAACTGCTGGATCAGCCAGACGGCTTCTTCCGGCCGTGACATGCCTCCACCGCGGTGCGGTTTGATCGCAATGAGAGCGTCTTGTTTTTCTGCCAGTTCCACCCAATCCGCTAGTCGCTGCAAGAACAGCGGTTTTGCCTGTTCCCACTTCCGGCCCCCTAAGACGGTTTGAATGAGTGGTTGCGTGGCGGGCGCAAGGTCGTGTCCCAGGGCGGCCGCTTGCTTGAGGCGTTCCAGCCCGGCGCGATGCGTCGTCTCATCCTCGGACGGATGTAGGTTTTCCATCAGCGCTGTTAGCCTCAACCCGTGAGCGTCGAGTTGTGTGCGCACTTGTTGTCGACGTGCTGCAGACATGTTTGCAGGCGTTGCATCCGAGCTTGGGCGGACGATCACCTCGACGCCGTCGTAACCGATCTCTCCCAGAACGCGGATCGCTTCCTCGAGCTTGAGTGCCTGCATGCCATACGTACCAAAGCTGAGTGTGACATTGCCTTTGGTGACGGTGGCGGCCGCAGATTGCAGAGCGGAGCAGGTGGACATCCCCAGCCCTACCGAAGAAGTGGACAGGAGAAATTGTCGCCGCGTTGAAGGGAACATAGATGCGCTCCAAACCACTCCTAACTGGTAGATCGGCTCTCGATTCGAACGGATCGATCAGCCGTCTTCAAGACACAGTATGACATTCTGTAGTGTGGCGCTGCTACCGTCTAGCTCCAAAATGCGCGCGGGTAGAGCATCGACTCGTTATCCCTAGACAACCCTCCTTCGCGACGAACACATCCGGCACCCCCTGGTGTTCTACGCTAGGGAAGTGGCGATGTTCGTTGGGGCCAGTCATAGGTGAGACGCATTGCCCGGTTGACCACTCCCGTAATCTCGGCGCAGCTAACAGGCTTGTGCAAAGTTGAAAACGCGTCTAGCTGACGGGCTTCTTCGGCCAACGCGTCATCCATCTGCGCAGACATGAGGATACAGGGCAGTTGCTGACCAAGTTGCTTGACTCGGCGAATGGTCTCCAATCCGCTGAGTCGTGGCATGTGCATGTCGAGGACGATGACGTGAACCGGCTGTGTGTGGATNATCTGTAACGCTTCCTCGCCATCACCTGCAAGCAAGGTATGGAAACCACGGGGCTCGAACACGGACCGCAACGTTTCACGGAAACCGCGGTCATCATCGGTAATCAGCAGAGAAGGAGTTTCCAGTTTCACGAGTGGTCTCGCTGGAAATCGACACGATATCCTCAGGCGTGCCTCCCGGGCTGGCGCAGGCGAATCGCGTTGGTCTCGATCGCGAATCGCTGCCCCGCGAAAGTGTCGAGCAAGCAATGCCTGAACGTTCCCTACAGAGGGTACTTCTATCAAACTTTGGCCAATTATGAAAGTCAAAGAGAAATCGGTGCGACATTGCGAACGACGGCAGACGGCTCGGCGGCGACCCAATCGCTTGGAGACCGAGCAAACACATGTCCGAGTCTCGTGTTTTACCCCAGAGAACTCTCGGATTGATCAGCGCTGCAAGACCGGGGAGATAGCACGAACAACTTCTCGGTTTCCGGGAAGCGTTTCCCACACGTGTGGACTCTGGCTTCTTTCGTCGCTTGGCATCGATNCAGATCCAGTTCGCTTTGAGGTGCCCGAGTGGTTCTTTGATTCGCTGACGGAATGCTCGTTTGCATCTCGATTCCCGGCAGGGGACCCCGCGACGTCTAACCCAAATCACGATTGCTCGTTATAATGACAAGGCTACTCCGTCCATTGCCAACGGAAGCGTGTTGATGTCGTTCCGCGGAGCGTTTCCGGCAGGGACCGGTTTGCGAGGAAGCGGATGGTTGGAAATGGTCCGCGCCTGCTTGTTGGTTATTCCGGATTGACCTGAGCGAAGAAGTCTGGTCGTCGATGGGTATTCGCTTCGTTTGTGATTCCTGTGATCGCAAATTGCACGTCAAGGCGTTCTTGGCTGGCAAGTTGGGACTCTGTCCGCATTGCAATGCGCGTGTCCGCATTCCTTCGGAGGAGCAGGCGCAGAGCCAAACGCCGGCCCCCAAAACGCCGGCCCCCAAAACGCCGGCCCCCAAAACGCCGGCCCCCAAAACGCTGGTGCAAAGTGGCGCCCCGTCCGGCGCTGCAGGTCAACAAGCGGACATCGAATCGGATCTGCGTGAACCGACGGGCGCTACCGGGCCTCCCTCGCTCCCGCTTCCGAGTGTTCCATCTGATGCGGTAGCAGCAGATCCGATCAGCGAGCAGCCAGATGCCAGCTGGTATGTGCGTCCGCCGTCGGGTGGCCAGTTTGGGCCAGCGACTGGGGATGTGATGCGATCTTGGATCGGCGAGGGGAGGGTGACGGCAGATTCGCTCGTGTGGCGTGAAGGCTGGGAAGATTGGATGACCGCGGAGTCTCAGTTTGCCAGCTTGCGGACGCGGCCTCTGATCCCAGCGACCGGACCTGCCTGGGACCCGGTGCAGCCAGCAGGACCAGAGCATCACAACAGTGGATCGTCCAGTCAAGGTCGACGTTCCCAGCAAGCACACTCGCGATCTTCCGCGAGTGCGATTTTTGTCACACTCCTACTGATTACCGCTGTTCTATTAGGTATCCTGGTATTTGTACTGTCGCGCTAAGGCCAACTAGAACCGAGGCGTTTCACGTCAGCCAGAGCCACTGAGGAAAAGCACATCATGACAAGATATCGAGTTTGTTGTCTGTTGGGATTGATGTTCGCGATTGCCAATCTGTCGAGATTGACGATGGCTGCTGAGAAAACATCGGTTTTGCTCGCAAAGGGAAAAATCACATTGAAAGTGGCTGAGAAGTGGATTCGGAAGAAACCCAAGAGTCGCATTATCGAACACGAGTTCGCCATTCCGAGGATCAAACCGGATCGTCAAGATGGGCGGTTGACCTTCATGGGTGCCAGTGGCGGTGTGAAAACCAATATCGACCGCTGGAAAGGACAGTTCCGCAATCAAACACGTGCGCCGAAAGTCAAAAAAGAAAAGGTTTCCGGGCAGACGGTTCACTTCGTGGATGTTGTGGGAACGTATTCGCCGCCGCCTTTTACGCGCCAAAAACCGATTCCCAACGCCAGGATGCTGGGAGCGATTGTAGAGACGGAGAAATACGGTTTGCAGTTCATTAAGCTGTATGGACCACAAGCTACGATCAAGGCCAACGAAAAAGCTTTCATAGCGATGCTCAACAGTCTTGTGGTGGCCAAATAGTCCGTTGCAAATGTGCATTGCTGTGGTCTGTAGCGGTTCGTCGTCTCGCTCTGGCGGGGGATTCTTGGCCTGTGTTATTTACCCGTGTTATTTACCCGTGTTATTTACCCGTGTTATTTAATAGTCCGGGTATGCTCGTTCGTCGGCGCACGGTGGTCTGATCGGCGGCGGGTTGCCGCACGGGCGGCATTTACTCACAGGCGTTGGTAGGCGAAGTTGCCGTTTCTCTGTATCGGTGGTGTGCGAGCTGCTAGCGAAAAGCCGCGTCTCGGTGTTTTCCGCCTTGGCAATCGTGTCGAACATCGGGCTTGACGCTCACCGATGATCCTGACAAGCTCCGCGCGCTGCCCGCATTCGATGCGGGGTGAGGAATCATGGGCACTTCTCGCGGATGACACACCGTGACACGGATTATTATTACGCTCTTATTTGCTTCCACGGTTCTGATAGCCGGCGGATGTGGTCGCCAGATCGCCGATTCCGGCCCGCAATCACAAGGGAACGAGGGCGAAGTAATTCGGTCCGGTTCGCAGCCGAATGCTCAGCTGGAGTCTCCCGGCGGGACGGTGAGTCTATTCCTGAAGGCCTTGCGCGATGGCGACGAGGCCCGCACGGTCAATTTGATGACCGCTCAGGCGCGCAAGGCTGTGGATTCCAGTGAACAAGTGAGCTTCGGTTTACAAGACACGGATGGAATTGTCTTTCGTGTCGGCGAGACTCGATTCTTGTCGGACCAAAAGAAGATGGCCCATGTTGAAGTACAGTGGGACGGCACGGATGTCGTATTTGCCTTGCGATCGGAAGAGAGAGGCTGGCGCATCGCAGGTTTTGCAGCACCTTTGGTTCCCGATGGGCCGCTCGAGTACCTTAATTTTGAGAAACCGGCCGAGATGCTCGCCAAGATTAACGCTCCTCGTGGTGACCAGGAAGCGTCGGTAACCGATCCAAATGGGAGTTCTGGTGTGGTCGAGCAGGCGGATGCTCGCACCGGTGACACAACGCGATCACCCAGGTGATTCTCGACCCCAGACGGCCCTATTCTTCAATCGCCTGGACCGTCAGAGTGCCGACGGTTGGCGAGGGAGAGCCCCTCCACGGCGTGTCGAGGTCGCAACCTCAACGCCCGCCCCTAGTTTCGTGCACCGTCCCCGGTCCAGGCGGGCGAAATACTGATACCCTCGCGCGTTTGCGATACGTTGCGCACTCGGGGTCGAATCAACACCGCATCTCGCCCCCATGCGTTTGCAGGCGCAACCCGTGGGCCGCTCTCTCGTGCAGCCAATTTCTGTCGATGTGGGAATCGACTTGAAAAGGGGTTGTAGTCGAGGGTGGGGTGACGCGTAAATGCACAAAAGTGTATTGGTTTGCCACACTTGGGGGTGCACCGAGTTCGCTCCGATCAGAGCACGATGATCGCGATGTCCGGGCCGCAGAAAATCGCCAGTCTGTTTGGGGTCCTACGCGTAAGCTATGTGTAGATAACAACTTGGTGGACGTTTGAATTGTGTTGTGGCGATTTCTGGCGGTAATTCTCAGTTGCATCGGCTCGCCGCATCGACGCTTGGCACCGCGTTTGCACTGCATCTGCGTGCGGCGTGAACTTCTGTACTCTCTTCAGAGGAGTCAGAGAAATGGCCAGGATCAGACGTGAAATTAGCCAGGCTGAGATTGCGCGGAAAACGGCACGGATTCGTTCCGGTTGGTCTGAGCGTGAACACCGTAAGCGGGCAGGCTTTGTTCCGCTTCGTTGGTTGCCGCCTACGGTAGCTCCGATCGAGCTTCCCGACGAAGATCCAACTTGGTCGCAGATGTTCGAGTCCTACTGAGGTAGCACGGCGTGGCAACGTTCTAAATGATGTAACGTCTGCAGCGGGGGTGCGGCAGGGATGGACCGTTTGGCGGCTCCTAAACAACGGCTGAGGTAACTGCATCGCCTGGCAGGATGATCCGTAATTCGCCGCGACTACGAGCCCACCCAGTCTGACGTTTATGGAGACCGACTTGCTGAGCGGTGAAACCGGTCGCGCCGCTGCGTTGCTCGTTTCCGCACAGAAGTCGCAGATAGCTCGCTGCCACCGGCACCGGTGCCTCTGACGATCGGCGCATCTCTTTGTTGATTGGCACGTCAATCACCAGCGGTCTGGGCCTGTGACCAGGAATCGCACGCTGGGCCCCCTCAAAGTCGACGGGGACGTGACAACGACTTACGGTACGCCAGCCGGATTGAAATACTCGGGTTCGGCGCCGGCTTTCCACTTGATATTACAGCCGATACTGGGAACTTGTTCGGTGGTCACAGGCGCTCCATCTAGAACCGCGTCGACTGCAGCCCGCAGGTCTGCTCCCGTTACTGCAATGCCGGAGTCGGGGCGGCTGGAATCGAATTGGCCCCGATAGACGAGTCGCCGTTCACCGTCGAAAAGAAAGAAATCAGGTGTGCAGGCCGCGTGATAGGCGATCGCAACTTCCTGCGTTTCATCGAACAAGTAAGGAAACGCATAACCCTGCTGTTCGGCTTCGTGGATCATCTGCTCTGGGGAGTCACCCGGGTGGGTCGCTACGTCGTTCGAATTGATACCGATCACTGCGACTTGTTTCGAATGGTAATCTTGCGCAAATTGAGCCAACTGCGGAGCGATATGCTTGACGAAGGGGCAGTGGTTACACATGAATACGATTACGGTTGCTTTGGCGGTGTCAAAGTCGGCAAGTGAAACCGTTTGNCCATTGACGTNGACGAGCGAAAAACCGGGTGCTTGGGTTCCCAGAGACAGCATAGTGCTGGCAGTCTTGACCATCGATCATCTCCATCGTACGAATGGGTGGTGTTTGCGATCCCGGGCAGGGAACGCGTGCTTGCATCATACAAATCGAGGTTTGCCGTTGCCAGCCGCCCGGAACCCTGCGGTTCAGGACAGGTGCAACCGAGGTTCCCGCTTTGTGGAAGCACTCCCATCGCCGCCGGTGAACGGTTCCGGGTGCGTCAATGCGCGACTGATCGTACTCGGTTCAGCCGAGGTGCCGACTGTTTCCCGACGCCCGACATGCCGGTGATGTGAAACAGCGCAGCGAATCAGCCGACGCACTTTCTCGGGGTCAGAACTGGCTATGCCGTGCCATTCAGATCGCCGTAGCGAGCACGTCTCAGGCCGCTGCAATTGGCAGATAGACACTGTCTTCTGTCTTGCTTCCCCAGAGAAGCAAAATGTCGTCCAGCCAGCGATCTCGACGTGGGCGTGAAAGTGGTGTGAAGCCTGCGGTCTGGAACGCTGCTGCCAGGGTGCTCCCGGTGAACATCGTCAGGTGGTAGCCGATGCGAAAGCCATTCCATTCGCGCCCGTGGACATGATGCGATGGTCCCCAGAGTTTCGGCACCTTGACGACGACGATTCCNCCTGGACGCAGCATGCGATTCGTTCTTTGTAACACNTCGATCGGGTTGCGAACGTGTTCCAACACCGCGTCCATGGTCACGACATCGAAAGAATCGTCCGGAATCTCGGCCTGTTCGACGGTCGCGTGAATGACCCTAAANCCCGCAGCGCGAGCCTNTTNTGCCGCCCGGTCCGAGGGNTCCAATCCGGTGCACTCGTAGAACGCCCGCGCTTCTTTTAGGAGTGTTCCAGTGCCGCAACCGATGTCGAGTAACTGGCCTCTGGGAACGATTCTCCGAGTTTGGCGAATCAGTCGTGAATGCGCCGTACCAAAAATCCGATTCTGGATGCGGCAACGGATCTTTTTGAACTGTACATTGCGACAGACCTCTTTCCTGCGAGGTGACCACCATTCGCCAGTCTCGGGGAGATCTTCAGCGCTCGGTACCGGGTCCAGCACAGCGAGTCCGCATTCACAGGCCCAGATGCCCAGCGGAATGGTCGCTGAATTGCGGATGTGGTCGGAGGCCCAGTGGTGGATCAGTTGGAAACACGACTTGCCACACAAGCAACACGATCTTGCCTTGTGCTGCGGGTTCGACAGTGGTGCGGTGTTGCCCTGATCACGGGCTGGGGACGGCGAGAAACGCATCGCGAGTTCCTGCGGCAGGGGAGCGCAAGGAATGTACTAGCGCTTTACCGTCGAGGCAACGTCACTTTGTTGGTACGCTCGAAATTGGTACGCTCGAACAGATCAAGGTATCTGCGCCCCGGCTTCCCGACGAAGGAGATGCCGGACAGAGCATCCGTTGGTTGCGACGGACTTGCCTAACGGAGCTGACCGCTACGAGAGGCCCAAGACACCCTAGAAGCTCCGTCCCTGTTCATCGGCCTTGTCGGCCTGTAGGGCAGCCGCTTCTTCCGCGAGTTGGAATTCCGCGCCCGGGGCAAAGTACTGGACGTCATCTTCGTGGTAGTACGGACTCGGCAATATCTGCCCACCGATGTGGGATTGGCATCCCGTACCGACGGTTGCTAATACGACGCCGCATCCCCAAAGGAATGTCCGTAGCCATCGTTGTGATTGGTTCGCATTCATCCCTAATCTCCGTTGTGCCAGGTGGGCAGGTTTGTCGTCCTGCCAAAAGTCGGGTGCCAGCGGTCTACTCCGGAAAATCCGTACAATCGTCGCAACCGTTATCGACGTAAAGCGACCGCGACATTGAACTTTCTCGTCACTATTTAGAGAGTTATGCCCCCCTGTAAAGAACCTGTGAGTTACGTTTTCTCGCCCAGTTTGCCGCAATTAGGTATTATGAACTAAAACGATGGNTGGCCATTGGGCTGGCATTATTGGGCTGGCATTATTGGGCCCACGCAAAAGCAGTGCTAGCAGTTCAGCCTCGTCTCGCGGCGCTGAACAGGGGACGGTNGTCGCGCGATATCCTAGTAGTGCGAGACGCATCCCCCTGGTGGGCTGGAATCAACGTTCGATCGGGAGCGCCGCGGCTCACTGGCAAGTCACTGCGGTCTGTGCTCATCTTATGACTTTTTGTTTGGAGGGGTCCGAGCATGTCAACAAATGGCCCATTGGGGCGACACCGGTTCCCGTGCGGAGTTCTCACCGCGTTGGGGTGGATGCTCATCGCCTCGACGACTTTGGATCGACCCACCGACGCGCAGCAGAGTGACCGCGCCAGACCGCGCGCCGATTATGCGATCTCCTGCCAAATACTCGCGGATGGCGATTATCGACGGGCTTTCAAAGGGTTGAAGTCGTCCTCGTATTTGCAGGCTCCCAACCGCTGGATCGACTCCATCTGTATCTTCACCATGCAGGGGGAGTGCCTGTTCCAGGTTGGCGAAACGGTCGCGGCACTGGAGAGGTACAACGCGGCCTTGGAACTTTTTGCCCAGTATCCCGACTGGCTGCGGCGAATTCGGTTCCCGACACAGCTCAATCCCTCGCGGCGGCAGATCAACCCGGCCATCAACTGGGGAGCGAGCCGTCGCCGGGCAATCATCGGACAGTTTCCCAATTCGTTGCCCAGTTTTCAGTTGAACCAAGCGATTCAAGGAAACCAGATCGTTCTCGGTAGACCCGACGCGCGCCCGGTTCGAGTGACCGAGATCGTTCGCTGTATTGCCTTAGCGATGCGCCGCCGGCTGGAGATCATGGGACCCTACGGCGAGCACTCGCCAGGCACAGCTAAGCTCAATGTTCTGTTGAAGCAGCAACACCTGACCCATGTCAACCACTGGTCACAAGCGTGGGTGAGCGTTTGGCGTGGATTGGCGTTGGCGTCGGCGGCAAAACATGCGCAAGCGGCTGCTGAACTACAGAAGTCTCTGTTAATCCTGGGGCGGTATGATCACCCTCTCACAGCCACCGCCCTGTTGGAGTTAGGAAAACTGGCATTTCGCGCGGGTAACTTCGAGGCCGCGGCGAACTACTTTTACGAGGCCAGTTTCCCCGCGGCCGCTTATGACCAATATGTGTTGATCGCTGAGGCATTCAGTTGGGGATCGGCGACACACATGATGCGGGGATTGCCCGGAATCTACCCTCCACTGGTACCAGCTTCATCGTGGGCGAATCGTGATTCTCGCCATTTGCAGGCGGCGATGTTTGTCCGAACTGCGGAAGAAGCTCTCCATCTGGGTGAACCTAAAGTCGCCGCGACAGCGCTGCTCCAGGCCCGTCGCGTAATGGCTCGCCGAGATATCGCGATCGGGCGGATCGGCGCGCGACACGCGTTCCAAGCTGCGATTCTCGAATTCAACGATGGGAACAAGGAAAGCGGCGCTAAGTTCTTTGCCAACGCGATGGCCTTTCAACGCAAAGCATCGTTGTGGATCAATCACGTGGCTCTTGTAGATACCGCTTTTATGAGTGGGCAGCTGCGCGTGACGGGGGTCGTGGACGGACTTTACGAACGGTTGTTGCGTGACCCAACGCCGAAAGACTGGGCGCACGATCCAATGGAGTGTTTTGCCATTCTGACGACCTCGCTCGAACTCCCCATGGAGCATTGGTTGGAGTTGTCGATCGATCGCAGAGAATTTGAGAAAGCGATTCAGATTACTGATCGGATTCGGCGCCATCGGTTTTATCGGACCTTGCCGGTGGGTGGGCGTGTCCTGGCGTTTCGATGGATCCTACAGGCTCCCGATGGATTGCTCAACGATACCGCTCGACTGCAGCGTCAGAATCTCCTCGCGAAGTATCCGCAGCTGGCTGCGACCTCTCGGACGGTGGCTCAGCTCCGTCAGCAGTTGTCCGCGGTGCCCCTCGTTCCCGATAACGAGGAGGCCACGCGTCAACAGCAGAAGCTGCTGCAGATGCTATCGGCTGTGAGTCAACAGCAGGAATTACTGTTGCACCGGATTGCGCTGCGGCGCGAGCCAGCTGAGTACGTGTTCCCTCCACAGCAGGATGTCAAAGAGTTGCAGAAGACGATTCCCGCCGGGCAGGCGATTCTGAGTTACTTTATCACCAGTCGGATGGTGCATGCCTTTATGCTGAGTCGTGAAAAGTATGGTCACTGGCATGTTGAATCGCCGTCAAAGATGAAGCAACTGATATCTGGAATGTTGAGAAAGATGGGCAACCACGAGTCCAATTCAAATGTCGCATCCCGGGAATTGGGAGATTCCGACTGGAGACCACTCGGTCATCAGATCCTCATGGAACTCACCAACGAGGCGGATGTCGGCGTTTGGGATAAACTCGATGAACTGGTGGTCATTCCCGATGGAATCCTGTGGTACGTGCCATTTGAAGCTCTGGCCATCGAGAACCATGAGAACGCAACCCCGATTATTGGTAAGTCTCGGGTGCGCTATGCTCCCCTAGTGTCCTTGGCGTATCCCACTAGACGTCATATGAGCCCTCAGGCTGATACTGCGGTCGTGGTGGGTAGGCTTTTTCCCCGGGATGACCAGGCCGTAGCAGAGGGGGCCTTCGACCGATTGCAAACGGGCTTGCCGAGAACGGTACGTTTGCCGGACAAGCTGTCCGCGCCCTCGGGATTAATCGCCTCGGTATGCCAACGGTTGGTTGTCTTGAATGACATCACCGACGCCGGTCTGGCACCGTATAATTGGTCACCCGTCAGTTTGGATCGTGGAAAAGCGGGCAGCACGGTGGCGAGTTGGATTGCCCTGCCGTGGGGTGCTCCACAGCAGTTGATACTACCCGGGTTTCATACGGCCGCTGAGAATGGTCTCAAGAAAGGCGGAAACGGTAACGAGGTGTTCTTGACGCTGTGCGGCCTTATGTCAGCCGGCAGTCAGACGATTTTGATCAGTCGCTGGCGAACCGGAGGGCAGACGGCGTATGACTTAACGCGCGAGTTTACACAGGAATTACCGCATCGATCGGCGTCGGCGGCATGGCAACGCAGCGTGCAACTGATGATGCGTTCGCCGCTCGATCCAGAACAGGAACCTCGCGTTGAGGAGGGGGACGAAGAGCTCTCCTCCACTGCGGACCACCCCTTTTTTTGGGCGGGGTATCTGTTGGTCGACACGGGAGATGTCGGCGACGAATGATCGCGATGTAAGGAGACGGACGCCGTACTGCCACTGGTTGCGGTTGGTGGCCAACCCCCCGTAGTGGACCATCTACTCTCGCGTGGGGCCCTCTCGAGACGCGGCTGCTGTTTGCTCGACAAGCGGTTGACGAGACCAAAATTGCGAGAGCAGGGTCCCTGTCAGCATGCAGCCAAACGTGTACAGAGCCGGGCCAATTGCGACCGCTTCACGGTCGGGAAAAAATTCTCCTGCGAGTACGGCACCGAGGCCGGCATTTTGCATGCCAACTTCAAGGGTCAGCGCTCGTCGCATTGACTCGTTGAGACGGATGCCCCCTCCAGCAGTAAATCCGGCGGCGTATCCGCTCAGGTTGAGCGTCAACAAAACGGCGAAGATACCCGGTTGGATTTGCCACAGTGAATCTCGGTTGAGGCCGACGACGGCCGCGATGATCCAGAGAATACTCAGATTTGCTGTTGTCGAAGAGATGGTTTTGAGACGAGGCTGCCACTCGTCGCGTAGCCAGCGACTCGAGAGATGGCCGCAAGTGACCGGTATTACGACTGTTTTTAACAGTTTGAGGGAGGAATCGAGGAAGCCCGGCCCTTCGATCTCCTGGCCGGTCAAGGCAAGCCGCAGTGCCACCGGTACCGCCAACGGAGAGAGCAGCGTCGCGGCTGTGGTCAGGCTGACAGAGTAGCTGGTGTTGCCGCGTGCGTTCATGGTCAAGACATTGGATGCCATCGCGCCTGGTACACAGCCAACCAGGACGACTCCCACGAAAGCATCGCCCTCCAACTGAAAAGCGTGGCCCAACAAGAAGGCCAGCAGCGGCATCGCGGTGTACTGAATTCCTGCCCCCGCGAAAACGAGGGGCCAACGCTGGAAGACCTCGTCCACTTCACGCCGAGGCATCAACAGCCCGATCATATACATCGTAATGATGATAAGTGTTGTCAGATACGGTTTGCTGCTGACAAAGGGGTCCCAGGCCGCAGGTCCGATCCACTCGTGCCAGAACAGGGCTACCAGCGACGATAGGACCAGCCAATAGATCAGGTAGCGTTGCAGCATGTGTCGATTCTGAAAGAGTTGGGGCAACGTGGGAGCACATTGCTCACAGGTCGTTGCACGCGATTAGACGTTCGTGTGTGCTCTGCGACGGTCCGGCGGGACCCTCTTTTCGTGAAGAGACGTGTTACCGTGTGTATCGCAGAACGCTAGATGCTTCCACGCTAGCTGGGAATACGTTCGTCACGGATCAGGTCCGATTCGGTCTGACGGGAGCGAATCAAATGTGGCTGTTGATTTTTCACCAGAACCTCGGCGGCGAGCGTCTTGGAGTTGTAGTTTGAGGCCATGACGAAGCCGTATGCACCTGCGCATTCGATTACCAGCAGATCTCCCACGTTGGCGGCAGGTAGTTCGCGAGTGCAGACCAACCCTCCCTCTTGTTGCGTGAAAATATCACCAGATTCGCACAAGGGTCCGCCGACAATGACGGGTTGGCTGGGTCGATCTGCGACACCGTCACTAGGTGTCAGCGAGATCGGGTGGTACGCACCGTACATGATTGGCCGTGCCAGGTCGTTGAATCCAGCGTCCACAAGATAGAAGGTGTTTTCCCCCATTTTCTTGATGGCACGGACTTCGGTAATCAAATAGCCGGCTTCTGCGGAGAGGTACCGCCCCGGTTCGATCTCTAACGAAACGGGGTGATCGAATGTTTCCTGTAGACGATTACGAGTCGCATTCCACAGTTCGAAGTAACGGTTGATATCGAGGGTCGACTCGCCGTCTCGATAGGGAATTGGGAGACCACCTCCGGCGCTGATTGAGTTCAATTCGCTCCCGACGACCAGGGCGCACTTCTCCATCGCACCGCATACCTGCGCCAGGTGCTCGAAATCGCTTCCCGAGCCGATGTGCATGTGCAAGCCTGTTACGGTCAGCCCGTTGCGTCGGGCGAGTTGAAGGCAGGATTGTAGTTCGTGATGCCAGATTCCGTGTTTGGAATGATCACCACCGGTATTTGTCTTTTGACTGTGGCCGTGTCCAAAACCAGGGTTGATACGCAGGCTGATGTTCCCCTCGGTAACCGTTTGGCCGAGCTGTTGGATCATGTCGGACGATCCGACGTTCACATGGATATCTAGATTGGTAACGTATTCCAGGGCCCGACGATCGAAGAGGTCAGCGCAGAAGACGATCGGTGGCGCGGTTCCCGTCGTGGGGAATCCGGCGGCCTGCGCTCGGTAGATTTCACCACCACTGACGGCATCGACCAAAACTCCATGACGACGGACCAGGTCGAGGATCGCCAGGTTCGAACAGGCCTTTTGCGCGTAACGAATAACGTCGAATTGTCGCAGATCCTCTATCCTCTCTAAGATCTTGTCGGAATCGTAGATATAAGTGGGCGTTTCAAAACACCTCGCGAGCTCTAGAACGCTGATCCCGGCAATTTCGGTTCGGATAGTGGGAAAGGTTGCCGGATTGTTCATAGCCGGTCTCGAATCGTGAAAAGTGGTGAATCGTGGAACAGGAACATAGTAGAGGGTGACTGGGATGCGGTTGACGCAACGGGTCGGTCATACCGAGTCGAGATAATCCTACCTCCTGCGACCGACCGATCTTGCGAGAGTTCAAAAGAAACGGCGCCGACTTTCACAAGTCGGCGCCGTAGTTCTTGGTTCATCCGAAGCACTGCACTTCAACCGGTCGTGAAGCAGTCCTAGAGACCGGCTGTCGGATCGGGTACCGCCTTGCCCAATAGCTCGATTACCCCTTCGTCGATCGTCAGGCTGCCACGGATTCCATCCTTGATGGTTTCATATTTGATGTTAATCTGGTCGCTCCCCATGACTCCGTCTACGCCGGCGGCGAGTCCCTGGAGCGTCTCGTCGGGTTGCACCGATGCCATGAACTTGACGATCGCACCGACCGAGACAACAATCTCCATCGGGACTCCGGCGTCCGCGTTATTCTCGCTAGATCTGTCGATTGCTTGCTTCAAGGTGCTCAGTGCATCTTTACCAAAAGCCATATAAACGGCCTCTTTCCCGACACCCAAGACGCCGTCCAGAGTGTCTCCCAAGATGAGTCGCGCTTGGGGGTCCGGGATGGGCACATTCAAAGTATGGAAGTGGACGTCCTTGTGCTGGTCTGCATCCACTTGAACGTCGGGAAAATCGGGTTCACTCTTGGCGAGTTCGACGAGTTTGCGAACCGCGGCATCGAGTTTGTCGCCAGACGCCAACTTGACTCCAGAAATGAACGTCATCGACTCCGGTTGTAGCAGCAGCGCGGCGGCGGCGTCGACCGTTCCTGTTTTCGCCGTGTCCTTGGCGACGTCAAAGAAAATCCCCACGATCTCCTTGACACCCGCGCGAAGTTGCGGATCGTCGAGGCTGGGGTCATTTTCCAGCTCTTGTAGCACTTGATTACGGAATTCGTCTGCGAGCGCTAGTGACTGGTCAAGATCTTCCGGACTGACCTTTTGCGTTGTGCTCGCGGTGAGCGCCGCTCCGGGCAACCGAAAGCCGCCGAAGGCAGTCTTTGCGGCGGACGCGGTGGCCATTTGCTTTGCGAGAGCCGATCCTGGCACCGCAGTGTAACTGAAATCCAGGGAGAGATTTTTCTTTTCCTTGTCGATCGACATCCCGAAGGTCATCTGGTTGGAATCCTGGATCAGTGTCTCCAGGTTTTCAAGACCGAGATTCCCAATTTCCGTAGTGGCATCGTTGCCATCTTGGAGCGCACCCAGGGCGCCTTGGTAGCCCTCTTTAATCTGCATCACGGCCAGATCCCGAAATGCCTTTGGGATATTTTGGACGTTGATACGGATACCCAGATCGTGCGATTCGTCGAGGCCATCTAGAAGCTTGCCGGGATCCTGGGGAAGATCAGCCAGCTGCTCGGCTTTATTGGAACCGAACAACCACCCATCCTGGATTTTCAAGTAGTTCGGTTCGGCATCTCCGAGATCGACTTTCTTGAGGCCGTTGTTGGTGTCTTCTATCTGGGCGCTGAAAAGCAGTTGAAGAGTTTGGATGACCGCGTTGGCGTCTGTGACGGGCACAAAAAGAACGATCCCCGGAAGATCTTCCAAGGGGTTTTGAATGCCCTCCATGGTCACATAGGCACCGATCGGTTTGGTGCGGTCGATACCGTTCAGTTGGGGATCGACGATCAGCGGGATCAGACCCGCGAACCCCTGCTGGCCGGCGGCGCCGATAAGATAATTCGCATCGTCCATCAGTTCATTAACACTGGCGATCGATACCACGGCGATCGGTTTTGCGTCCTGGGACTGGGCACGGGCGGCCAGAATCAGAACCAGGGCCAGTGCCGCAATCGACCTGGAGTTCAGTTTCACGACGGTGTTCTCCTTGAGAAAAACAGATTGACACTACAACGGGTGCTGCCGCGAACCCGCAGGACTTCCCACTTCTATTGTCTAATACCCACAGCGCGGGCGGTTTGTTTCAACAAAACCTGTAAAACAAAGTTTATGCGATCGCCGTGCCAACGAACATCACCGGTTGAAAGCGCTTTTCCCAGGGGCGGAAAGTACACGGTAGACAAGTTTGAGTACCGTTCGCCGAATCTGATGATTCGCGTTGCTTAGAAGGCGGCTGCGATGGGTTCAGGCAATGCTTGGCCCGTCGAGGGGGAAACTCTCTCGGAGTTGGTCGAGACTGCTTTCGAATCATCGCTACCAGGCGTGGACCGATCACACCGTTGCTGGAGCGTGAAGGACCAGGTGCGGCCCACGACCAGCGAACTGGTTTGCTGATAGATGCAATCTAGCGCTCGCGATAGGTAATACGCCCTTTGGTGAGGTCGTAAGGGGAGAGTTCCACTTTGACTCGATCTCCTGGCACGATACGGATGAAGTGTTTCCGCATGCGCCCGGCGACGTGGGCCATGACCTCCGGTCCCGAATCCAGCCGCACCCGAAATCGCGTATTCGCAAGCGCTTGGGTAACAACCCCTTCGACTTCGAGCGCCTCTTCTTTGTTGGCCATAAAGTACTCCGCCGCACACAACGAAAAGTCTACTGAGATTCAGGGTAACAATTTCGGTGACAGTATATCAGCGGCGGAAATCCAGTCCAGTCCGTCTCGAATTTTGGGATTTCATCAGTCGCTGCGTGCGGTCGCGTGGTGTTTCAGTTTGGCGCCTGGAACCGACGTGCCGATGGCCAATCCCGCTTGGCGATCGCGCACCGCTGCCGGTCAACCCCTCACGACAGGGTTACTGAGCGTTCCGATGCCAGCAATCGAAATTTGCACCAGGTCTCCATCTTGAAGCGTAAAATCGCTGTCCGGAACGATGCCAGTCCCGGTCAGCAGAAAGGCGCCCTGCGGGAAAGAGTTCTCCCTCCCCAGCCAGCCGAGCAGGTCATCGAACGAACGGGCCATTTGAGAAATGCTCGTTGTGCCTTCAAAAGCAACGGATCCATTGCGCTCGATGGTGAGCGAAATGTCGATCGTTTCGGGTGCGGGCATGAATGCGGCGAGTACAACGTATGGACCGAGCCCGCAGCATTGGTTGTAGAGTTTGGCCTGTGGAAGATAGAGAGGATTTTCCCCTTCGATGTCCCGACTGCTCACATCGTTGCCGATCGTGAATCCAACTAGATCGAGACGTGAATTCAAGACCAGCGCGAGTTCCGGTTCGGGAACATCCCACTTGGAATCAGCGCGAATGCGAACCGGCTGACCGGGTCCCGACACGCGGTTATTGGTCGCCTTGAAAAAAAGCTCAGGTCTCGCCGACTGATAGACACGGTCGTAACAGTCGGCAGAGGTTTCCGATTCTTCCATACGGGCGGTTTGGCTGCGTTTGTAGGTGACTCCGGCGGCCCAGACTTCTTGGTCATCGATCGGAGCCAACAGCGACGTTTGCCCAATCGGAATCCCGTCTTGGTTGCCCGCTAATTGTTGTGCGACTGCAACCGGATCGGCAGCATCCAGAATGTCCCACAAACGACGGAATTGGGGATCCGAAGTGTCGAGTGGATAGAGTTGGTCGTCCACAACATGGCCGACCGCCTCGTTTCCTTGCCGGTCGAGAAATCTAGCGAGTTTCATGGGTATCGTCCCGTGCTGTCTGTGAAACACGAGGCAGGTTTGACGCGCTCGAGTTCCGTTGTCTTGGTCCAATGGTCTCGGTCAGTTTGTATCCGAGGCGACCTCGTACACGCTACGTCGCTAAGTATCACTCCAGATCTGGTTGAGGCGACGGATCCAGTTTCCGTGCATGATACTGTGAGTGTCGTCGTCACCGTACCCACGTTTCGCGAGGATGCCGACAAGCGATTGCAGCTTTGAATACCGGTCCAGATCATAGGGAGTTTGCTCGGTGCCATATCCGCCGTCCAGATCGGTGCCGATGCCGACATGATGTGCGTTACCTGCCAACTGACAGATGTGATCGATATGCGGTACGATGCGCTCAAGATCGACCCCGGCGGACCGTGGTGTCGTCACGCCACGTTCCCAACCCTCGTGCATCATCCAGGCATCGAATGCCATGCCGATCACGGCATCTCTCTCGAGTAAGGCCTTGATTTGTTCATCGCTGAACTGCCGCTGATGGGGTACGAGTGAACGGCAGTTATTGTGGCTGGCCCAAACGGGTCCGTCGAAAAGCTCTAACGCTTCCCAAAAAGCCTCATCGGTCAAGTGCGTTACGTCGAGCACGATTCCGAGCTGTAGCATCTGCTTGAGCAGATCGCGACCTAATGCACTGAGGCCCCCTTCTGCGCCGGTTCCAGGGGAGTATCGTCCGGCGCCGTAGTGCGCCGGCCCTAGCGCCCGAAGACCATATTCGTACGCCGTTTCCAGGTGGCTGGGAGTCAGGATTGAGTCGGCGCCTTCCAGGCTGAGGATGTACCCAATCGGAGCATCTGCCGCCGGCGACGTGTTCCAAAGTTCAACATGTCGGTTAAGCGAGTTGCGGTTGACAATTTGAACGAGTTGTCCGAGGCGTTCCATCTCGCGGTACCAAGCCAATTGGGATTGGGTGACAGCCCAGGCGATTTCCGGACTGTTCCAGCCGGGAAGTGGGTTTTCCTGGCCAACGTACCGGCCAATCTGGGTGGCGATACATATTCCAACTTCGGCCTTCCGCATTTCTTCAAAAGTAAGGACGCCGAGACCGCGGTCCAGTTTGTCGTTTAAGCCCTGCTCACGGCGCCGTACATCTTCCAGTGATTGTGTAAGATCACGATTCCATTCGACCGCGTTCATGGAAAGGTCTAGGTGAGCATCGAAAATCAACATGTTGGTTCTCGAGATTCAAGGTCGTGAGCGGAACAACGAGAGAGGAAAACCCGGGCACAGGTAAACCCAGAGCGAACGCCGAGAGAGGTTGCAGGTTGGGAACGGATGCCCCAGTGTGGAGCATCGAAGTCGATCGAACAAGGTAGCCAACTGGTTTTGGAGTGAACCCCAGCGCTCTTTGGAGAACTCCATCTGGGATCGATCGATATTCACCGATTGAGGCTCTCTTGCACCGGAATTTGCGGCGGTCTCACACGGGTAATCTCACAGGAGTTGTGTTATCTCGGAGGTTGTTTTTTGATAGACTCCGCCGCGCAATTTGGCACACTTGGATCGTTGATCACGCGGTTACCCGTTCTACCGTCGGCTTGTGCGGGGTGCGGCACCGCCCACCCGGTTTTGGCAGCAGCCGTGCGATTGGGACACCCGCCCGAAGGTGGGGGTGCAAAACCAGGCGAGGGGGCCGCGATTCGACCCACGTGAGTGGTTGGTTCATGCCCACGGTCTGCGATTACTGACAACCATGGATCAGAGTATGGCAAGACGCGCACTGATTGCCGGCATTACGGGGCAGGATGGATCGTATCTGGCCGAGTTGCTTTTGCAAAAAGGCTACGAGGTGCATGGTGTCGTGCGTCACGCGAGCACCGATCCGCGAGAGCGGTTGGAGCATCTACGGGATCGTGTCACATTGCACGGTGCGGATTTGTTGGATGAAAGCTCCGTGAGGCGGGTACTGGAAACGGCTGCTCCTGACGAGTACTACAATCTGGCAGCGATGAGTTTTGTTCCCGCCAGCTGGGAACAACCGATTCTGACTGCAGAGATTACCGGATTGGGTGTGCTACGCTCCCTGGAGGCAATTCGTCAGGTCAATCCCCAGATCCGTTTCTACCAGGCGTCGTCCAGCGAGATGTTCGGCAAGGTGGTCGAAACACCACAATCCGAAACCACGCCTTTTTACCCACGCAGCCCGTATGCGGTGGCTAAGGCCTATGGCCATTGGATCACAGTCAACTACCGTGAAAGCCATCAAATATTCGCGTGTTCCGGAATCATGTTCAATCACGAGTCGCCGCGGCGCGGCGTAGAGTTTGTGACTCGAAAAATCTCCCACGCGGTGGCGCGGATCAAGCTGGGGATGGAAAATGAACTCCGTTTAGGGAATCTGGAGGCACAACGCGATTGGGGATTTGCGGGTGACTATGTTCATGCGATGTGGATGATGCTCCAGCAAGAAACCCCTTGCGATTATGTGATCGGGACGGGCCGCACACACAGTGTGGCCGCATTCGCCGAGGCGGCCTTTGCCCGCGTCGATCTCGACTGGCAGGACTACGTCGTGGTGGACCCCCGTTTCTACCGCCCCGCGGAAGTTAATCTGTTGCTTTCAAATCCGCAAAAAGCGCGCGACGAGTTGGGGTGGCAACCCACCACCGCGTTCGAGGACCTGGTCCATCTTATGGTCGACGCCGACCTCGAACGTCTGGCCTCTTCCGAGGTTCCTGCACCTAGCAGCATCTTATAACGGCCTACGGTTGGTCGGTGCAGCACCGCGCCAATGCGACACGGCCATTCATGCAGCGACTCGCGCACCGTGTTTACAGGGCGCACCGTGTTTACAGGGCTTACCGTGTTTACAGCGCCCTGTGAGACCAGCGCCCTGTGAGACCAGCG
>PADE01000086.1 GCA_002702965.1 Planctomycetaceae bacterium | reverse complement strand
CCAGTCTCTCAGCCCAGTCTCTCAGCCCAGTCTCTCAGCCCAGTCTCTCAGCCCAGTCTCTCAGCCCAGTCAGACCCTGAGAATTGAGGGCCGCGGGTTGTCACAGTCTACACACTGACAATCGACCGCCCTAAAACCACCTCTGGCACAAATGAAGCAACCGACTGCTAAACCGATCGACACTCACTAGAGACTCTGAAGAAAGGCCAGCAAGGCCTTCAAGTCAGAGTCGATTAAGGGGCCTTCCAACCCATGGTTGTGGCCGACCAGGACGCTCTTCAAATCGCTTGCCCGATTATCGTGGAACAAGTGCCGTCGCTGGCTGACACCGAGCAGAGAAGGCGGATTAAAATCCTGTTGCTCCTGTCCTGCGGCGATATCTACGGTGTAAGTTTCAGGCGTTGTGTAATACGGCGGACGATGGCACTCGACACAATTGAGACGCTGAAAAACGCTCTTACCAAACGCTACCAAACTTCGATCGATCGTTCCGCGGGACGCGGCCAGGGACGGAGGTGCTCGCAGCGTCCCCAGATAGGCGGCAATGGCGGCCACCTGGTCGTCCGTCGGATCGGGACCGCGCATGGTGGTCTTGATCGATTTGCGCACCTGTTCTGACAGATCAGCCATCTTGCCGTTCCAAGCCCAGGGAGCGGTATGCGCCACTTCGGAAAGTGCCAGCACACGCTTGGGAGCACCGGTACCACCATCACCGAAGTTGTCGTTTAATCGACCATTGCTATGTCCATCGGTGTGGCAGCTGTGGCAGCTGAACCAGCCGTCGCTCGACAAACTCGCATCGTGAAACCACCGTTCACCCCAATCGACGCGTGTCAACTCCGGTTGTGGACCGAGGGAAATCTCCTGCACCACGCGCGCCGTTTTCAGATCCACTAGAGAGAGGGAATCGCTGTACATGTTCGCCACAATGACGGTATCTCCCGTAGCATTCAGCGCTAGCGCGGTCGGTCGTCGGCCGACCGTGACCCGCTCAAACTCGTCTCCGTTACCCGGCCGATAAATCGCAACTTCCGAAGTACCCGCCAAGGCGACTACTCGATGGCCGTCCGACGTCACCAACACGTCATCCGGGTCACCCGCTGCCTGGTCGGCCGTGCCGAGGTAAGTCAGGCGCGCAGCGCGCTGTTTGCGCGGCTTGGACGAGGTCAACTCGGTCAGCGGCACAGCTTCCAGAACATTTACCATGACCGTACCCCAATGGACGTCGAATTCGGTCGTCGCGTTCTCACTCATCAGCGTCTGATGAGAGACCAAGAGTTCCCGCTGTGCCGGTGCGACGGCCAGACCACGCAGATTGTGCGCGTTGAGTTCCTGCGTCGCGAGCAGTCGTCCTGAAGACGGGTCGATCACTACCAGTCCACCTCCGAAGGCATCGGCGACAATCAACTCGGAACCGCCCGGAAGCAAGTACTGCTTACGGGGTGGAAACGGGAGATCCGTCTTCGTGACCACACGCGGCGCCGCTGGATGTGTAAGATCCACCACGCTTAACTGGCGTGCCCAGAGTGACGCAACGAAGGCCGTCTTCGCATCGGGCAACAGCACCACGCTGACTGGATGCGCGGGAACCGCCACACGTCCCAGTGGTTGGAACTCCAACCCGACCTGACGAAGCGTGATCAACTCGCTCTTTTGGTCGTCGAGTGTAACGACAAGGTCGCGCTGAGGCGCATGCGCCAAATCGGAAAGCTGGTCGGCGACGTCAGCTTCCGCGACCACCGCGCCAAGCTTCAGATCAACCAAGCTGATACTCCCACTGCGACGATTGCAAACCAGTAACCGCCGCCCCTGATCAACCACCTCGAGCGCCACGGGATGTCGTAGACGCGTTGCCGCATCCAAAGCCACAGGGGGATGAGCCACAGGCCGGCAACCGCCCAATAAGATAGTCGCGGCACCTGCCAAGACCGTACAACAGGCCAGATTGAACACTCGCGGCTTCATGACAACCCCATCAGGCGAAAGCAACTTCGTGATGTAAGAACCACCAAGGAGTTGGAGGCGAACCGGCACGCATCTGGAATTATACGCATGTCGAGGCCGCTCGGCTATTTCACAGATTCGCTTCCCGTGAAACACGTTCGCTTGATCACGGTCCCTTCTTTGTCACGGTTTTGGAGACGGTCCTGGGGCTCAGCGAACGAGAGCGATGAAATCGGTGTGGATGCTCGGGTCGTTCGACGTGTTCAGGCTGAGATTTTTCCTCCAGGTCATTGCCGAGCGCCATGCTACGGGCGAGAATCGTGGTATTCCGATCAAGCCGAGGTATGGTTTGCGAAATACGGCCCTCTGTCCGCCATTCACTTGGAGACATCTGGTGCGCGCTTTGATGCTGTTGAGTCTGCTGTTGTCGATTTCTAGCTACTCTCGAGGTGCAGACCAGAACTGGACCCGTTTTCGGGGACCCAACGCGAGTGGTATCGCCGCAGACGACGCGCGTCTTCCAGATACGTGGGACGAGAAAACCAATATCCAGTGGAAAGTCCGGATCCCCGGATGGGGATGGGGAAGTCCCATTGTGTGGGGCGACCGGGTCTTTGTCTCGGCGGTTCACAGCGATGAGGACTANGAGAAACCAAAACGNGGACTGTATCTCGGAGGTGGCCGGCAGGCACCACCCGACACGGTTCACCATTGGATGGTTTATTGTCTCAGCCTCGAATCCGGTAAAATGCTTTGGAAGCGTGAAGCGCATCGAGGCAAACCGAATATACCACGTCACCCCAAGAGCACGTACGCCGCGGAGACACCCACCACGGATGGCCAACGACTTTACGTGTTGTTCGGCGATGTCGGACTGTACTGTTACGATCTTGATGGAAAACCACTGTGGGATCATCCCATCGAACCGCGAAAAACAATGTCCGGTTATGGCGCAGCGGCGTCACCTGTCGTTCAGGACGACCAGGTGATCATGGTTTACGATAATCAAGAGGCCTCCTACATTGCGGCGGTTGATGCGGCCACCGGAAAAACTCGCTGGAAAGTGAAGCGTGAAGAAAAAAGCACCTGGGCTACACCCCTGGTTTGGCAACACAACAACCGAACTGAAATTGTCACCGCTGGCAAGAACGAAAATCGGTCTTATGGAACCGACGGTTCGCTGCTGTGGCATTTTGATGGACGCATGTCGGTATTGACTATCCCGTCTCCGTTCACGGTCGATGGAATGCTCTACATGACCTCAGGTTATTTTCAGGACAACAAACGACCCGTGTTTGCTCTGAAACCTGGTGGCAAAGGGGACATCAGCCTCGATGACGACAAACAATCGAACCAGTCGATTGTCTGGTCCTTACAGAAAATGGGGCCGTATAACACATCTCCGATCGTCTACGGTGGTCTCTACTACACACTGCTCGACCGAGGCATGATTACCTGTCACAACGCCATAACAGGTGAGTTAGTCTACAACCGTAAACGGTTTCCGCGTGGAGCAAGCTTTACCGCTTCTCCCTGGGCGTACAACGGCAAGGTGTTTTTTCTCGACGAAGACGGCAGCACGTTCGTCATGCCGGTCGGGCGCGAGTTCAAGATCGAGCGAGTTAACAAACTTGACGAACTGTGCATCGCAACCCCAGCGATCGCTCAAGGCAAGCTGTTGCTAAGAACCGCTTCTCAGGTGTATTGCGTCACCCAGCGGTGACCACAATTGTGTGGAAACGTGACCGATCTTCGTCGCCTGCGCAACCGTGAGACGCGTTTGCGAACCGGTCGTTAGAATCCGGTGCAGCGCCCGCACATCGAAAGTCTCGTGCGCACCGCGCGTCGCCTACGCGGCCACTGGCGTACGCCTACTAACTCCAACGAAAGATAACACCCAACATCTCTTTTTCCCGCTCGAACGCCATTTCATAGGCAGTCGACATCTGCGTATAGGGAAATCGGTGTGTCACTAAACGACTCGGACACAGTTTCCCGTCCGACATTAGGTCGAGCACAAATTGACATTCCCGATGGCGGTTGAATCGCAGACCACGGTCGGGAAAACGATCGGCCGCCGCACCCGACACGGCGATCAGTGAAATTCCCTTCTGATAAAACCACTTCATGTCGAGAGGGTTGAATTCGAGTGGAGCTTCACCGCGACCGGGTAGCGCCACAATCGCGACCCGGCCACCGGGACGCACGACCTCAACGGCCGTCTGATAGGCGGGCCAGGGGTTGGCGGTTTGAATTACGAGGTCGATTCCATCCCCGCCAGACCATTCGCTGAGGTGTTCTGGAAGATTGGCATCGTTGGAGTCAAAAACCGCTTGCGCTCCCATCCGAGTCGCCATTTGCATCCGCACCGGGCTGTTTCCCAATCCGACGATGCGGGCCCCCAATGCGGGCCCCAGCGCCACAGCACCCAGACCCAATACACCAAGTCCGACAACCGCCACGCGCTCTCCGGGCTCAAAACCCGCCTTACGGAAACAGAGCGAGCTAAGCGCATACAACCACGCGAAAACCGCATCCTCGGAATCAACGTTGTCGGGAACACGAGCCAGAGCATCCTCTTCGTTGGCAAGGTACTCCGATTGATGGGGTACATTCCCGACGACCCGATCTCCAACCTGAAATCGGGTCACAGCGGATCCCACACCGCGGACCACACCCAGATTACTGTCTCCCACCCACCGGGGGTAATCAGGCGCGCCCGGTACCTGCTCGGCACCTTCGTAGTTCCCGCGATCGGTCCCAATCTTCAATGCGGTAATTTCTGTCTGAACGTGAATCTGTTTCGCCTCGAGAAATGTACCATCGAGCTCACGTTCCTCAATCTGTAGGTCGCGCGGACCTCGTAGCATTGCAATCTTCATGAACCAATCACCCGAATTATCAAAGCTCACTGGATCTTCGTTGCCCAACCTGGGCACGTGATCGTAGCGTCCCTTCTAAGTACAATCGTGAGTGTAACAGATTCCCGTTTCGTACTTCCTCTGAATGGGCCGACATTTGCCCCCTAGTGATGTACCACAATACCATGCGTTGCCTTGTCACCTTCTGCTGGATCGGTCTCGGTTGCGGTTTCTGTCTGCCTTTGGCGGGTGGAGAAAAAGCGGACGACCCGGCGGTGTTGAGTCTCGAGCGAATCTACGGTTCCTCTGATTTCCGAAGCCAGGGTTTCTCGGCGCGCTGGCGACCGAATGGCGCTCATTATATGGTCTGGAAACAGTCACAAGATGTTTCCGATGGACGGGACCTCGTCGAGTATCACGTCACCAACGATTCTCAGCAGACTCTCATTCCGGCGGCCGCGTTGATTCCGGATGGAAGCTCCTCGCCGTTGCCAATCGACGATTATGCCTTTTCAGAGGACGACTCATTAGTATTGCTCTATACCAATTCCAAGCGTGTTTGGCGGCGTAACACACGCGGCGACTACTGGATCCTTGACCGGTCAATCCGCGGTTTGCGAAAACTCGGCGCGGCGAGCCCGCCGGCCAGCCTGATGTTCGCAAAACTCTCTCCTGACGGAAGCCGCGTCGCGTATGTACAGAACAATAATCTCATCTTGGAAGACCTGCGCGGAGGGGCAATCACGCCACTTACCAACGATCGGTCGACGGAGATCATCAACGGTACTTTCGACTGGGTATACGAAGAAGAATTCGGTTTGCGGGATGGATTTCGCTGGAGCCCAGACGGACGACGAATCGCGTTCTGGCAAATCAATACCTCGGGCGTACGCTCGTTCCCACTGGTCAACAACACCGATGGCCTTTATCCCAAGATCACCCAGATCAAGTATCCCAAGGTCGGTGAACAAAATCCCGCCAGTCGCATCGGTGTGATCGAGATTTCGACCGGAACGATCAAATGGCTAGAAATTCCAGGTGACCCGCGCAATCACTATTTGGCGCGCATGCAATGGGCGGGCAACTCGAGCGAGTTGCTCATCCAACAACTCAACCGCTTGCAGAACAGCAATCGCCTCTTGCTTGTAAATGTTGAATCCGACGCGTTGTCTCTGATCCACTGCGAACAGGATGATGCCTGGGTGGACGTACACGATGAGTTGTTCTGGTTGGCGGATCACCAGCAGTGCACCTGGATGAGCGAACGCGACGGCTGGCGGCACATCTATCTCGCCTCTCGAGATGGCAAGCCGTTGGTTCAGGTTACCGAGGGTCCGTTTGATGTGATTCAACTCTTGCATGTGAATGAACCTGATGGTTGGCTCACCTTCCTGGCATCGCCCGACAACGCCACCCAACGATACCTTTATCGGGTGAGGATCGACGGAACCGACTTACAACGCCTGACTCCGGATAAGCAGCCGGGCAGCCATCGATATCACATTGCATCAGATGGCGACTGGGCAATTCACCGTTGGTCGACCTTTGATCAGCCAACGCAAGTCGATCTGGTTAGCCTCCCCCAACACGTGTCGCAACGATCTCTGGGGGACAATTCNGCTTTGGTGACCGCCGTCCAAAAACTCAATCGGGCTGAAACCGAGTTCTTACGCATCGACGTTGGAAATGGTGTCGAGTTGGATGGTTGGTGTATTCGCCCTCCAAGAATGGAGCCGGATAAGAAGTACCCGTTACTGATCTACGTCTACGGGGAACCGGCTGGACAAACTGTTCGTGACGCCTGGAGTCGTAACCATCTATGGCATTGGATGCTCGCGCAGCAAGGTTACGTCGTTATGAGCTTTGACAACCGCGGGACGCCCGCACCGCGAGGGCGCGCCTGGCGAAAATGTGTCTATCGCCAAATTGGCATTCTCGCACCCCAAGACCAAGCAGCCGCGGTACGCCGTGCACTGCAGCAATTTCCCTACCTGGACCCCCAGCGTGTCGGCGTGTGGGGATGGAGTGGGGGAGGATCAATGAGTCTCAATGCCATCTTCAAGTTCCCCGACCTGTATCATGTGGCGATCGCCATCGCACCGGTACCCAATCAGCGTTACTACGACACCATCTACCAAGAACGCTATATGGGACTACCTGGACAAAACGTTAACGGTTTCTTGCAAGGCTCACCCATTCACTTCGCGCAGCAGTTGAAGGGAGAACTGTTGTTGATCCATGGGACCGGCGATGACAATTGCCACTACCAGACAACCGAGTTGCTCATCAATGAACTGATACGCCACAACAAGACCTTCCGCATGATGGCGTATCCCAATCGCTCCCACTCGATTCGGGAAGGCAAGAATACAACACGCCACCTGCGCCAGTTAATGACGTCGTTTCTCTACGAGCACCTACCGCCGGGACCGAGGCCGTGAAATCACCGTCACTGACGCCAAACCGCACCCCTGGAGCGGTCACGAAACGGTTCTCGGAGAGTCTTCCAGCAAGTGCGCTCAGACGCCAACGATAAGGCCGCTCGCGTGGTGCCTACACGGCGGTGCAACTGAACACGCCCACCATCACAGGCATACGCCCCGGAGACCCATCCAATGGCCAACACGCGGCCCAATATCATCTTGATTATCACCGACCAGCAACGCTACGACACGGTTGGCGGGCTGGGGTACGACTATATGAACACCCCCCATCTGGATCAGTTGATTCGGGAAGGCGTGACATTTTCCGATTGCCACGTGACAGCCGCATCTTGTGCACCGGCTCGCGCCAGCCTATTCAAGGGCTACTATCCCCACACTACCGGGATCCTAAAAAATGCCGACAGCTGGCAACGATCGTGGATCGAACTACTAAACCACGCGGGCTACCACTGTACCAATATTGGAAAGATGCACACCTGGCCGTTTGAGACGCCTCTTGGATTTCACGAGCGTTATGTTGTCGAAAACAAAGACCGTTACCTGGAGGGTCGCTACTACTTCGATGAATGGGACAAGGCGTTGCGTTTTCGGGGGTTGGTCAAACAACAGCGAGAATCCTATCGGAAACGGACCGACTACAAAGAGCGCCTCGGAGCGTTTGAATGGGAGCTTCCAGAAGACGCACACCCTGACCATTTTGTCGGCGACATGGCCGTTTGGTGGCTTGATCATTTCCCGCGAAGCGATCCGCTGTTCTTACAGATCGGCTTCCCTGGACCTCACCCGCCCTACGATCCCATCCCGCGATATACAACCGAGTATCTCGACCGCGAACTGCCGCTGCTCGAAGTCACTCCCGAAGAATTAATGAACCAACCGCCACCCTTTCAACAAATGCGAAAGCACAACACCGAAGTAGACCACGACTCGGTCGTCCATCAGCTCGACCCGAGTCCCGAACAGCGGCATCGCCAGCGTGCCTACTACCTAGCGAATGTCACGATGATTGATGAGAAGCTCGGGCAAATCCTGGAGGCCCTTAAACGCAATGGCTATCTAGAAAACTCCATTGTCATCTTCACCTCCGATCACGGTGATTGCCTGACCGATCACGGACACAGCCAGAAGTGGACGATGTACGACCAGATCACCCGTGTCCCGCTGATCGTCTGGTCTGAATCTCGATTTAAAGGTGGCCGTGTTGTCGATCGTCTTTGTCAGCAGATGGATCTCGGCCCCACGCTGCTAGAATTAGCTGAGATTCCCATCCCCACCACGCTGGAAGCCATCAGTCTGCTCCCTGTATTGGAAAACACCTCACTCGCTCTTCGCGATGTAGTCTTTGCCGAACAAGCGCAAGACGGCATCCTCGCCGGAACTCGATTCATGACAATGGTCAGGAATAAGCGATGGAAACTTGTGCACTTTCTCGACGCGCCCTACGGGCAGTTGTTTGACCTCCAAAACGATCCCGATGAAATCCACAATCTGTGGGAAGACGCTGTCGCAATGCCGGTCCGTCAAGAAATGTTGGCGGTCTTACGCGAGTGGCGTATTCGCAGTCAACTTCACACGGCGGACTGGTGTCAGGATTGGCGCTAACCCATACACTCATGATCCCCTGACGCTCTCAGCTGCGGTCTATCGGTTCACGTCAACCCATAAACTCCCACCTTGATGACCAAGCACCGACCCCAATTCGACCTGTTGATCCGCGCCGCTCGCCTGTTCTGCAGCGCAACGAATTGGGACGGTCCCGGGGAAATTGCAGTACAGGACGGCCGAATCGTAGCGGTTGACCTGAGAATTCCTGGCGACTTCCACGAGAGCCTAGATGCTCCAGAGGCCGTCGTCGTGCCCGGTTTGATCGACCTGCATGCACATCCCGCCAACAGCGGTTCGGTGTTTGGCGTTGCGCCCGATGAACACATGTTGCCGCACGGTGTGACAACCGTTCTATCCCAAGGGGACGCCGGCGCCGATCATTGCGCGGAGTATCTTGACCACACGATCAATCGATCTCAAACGCGCATCCGCCTGGCGATCAATCTGTCGCGCATTGGCGAAACGACAATGGACGGATGTTTCGAACAATTGGCGGATGCCGACGTCGAACGGTGTATCAATGCAATTGCGAGACATCGCGATGCCATCTGGGGCATCGCCGTCAACGTGAGCCACATTGCCTGTGGAAAAACAGACCCCCAACGCGTGCTCGAACGAGGATTACGTGCGGCAGAAGCGTGTGGAGCACCAATCCTGTACGGCCTGCGGCGCCCCGAGGACTGGTCGTTGCGTCTTCAGCTCGAACGCCTTCGCCCCGGAGACGTTGTCACTTACTGTTACCGCCGTCAACCACATTGCATTGTCGACCGGGGGAGAGTCCTTCCCGAAGTTCGCGCGGCGCGAGAGCGGGGAATCCTGTTCGACTTGGGACACGGTGCCGCGTCGTTTGATTTTGCGGTCGCCGAAACTGCGATCGGCGAGGGATTTCCACCCGACACGATCTCTACCGATCTACAAATTCGCCACTTGGAGATGTCACCTAGGCACGATCTGCCACGGACGATGGCAAAACTGAAAGCGGCCGGCATGCCAGACGTTGACGTATTCACCGCGGTCTCTCACACGCCCGCTACGATCATGAGAATGTTTCCAGAAACGGGTTGCCTGCGACCGGGTTCCAGTGCCGACCTGGCAATCCTGAGATGGTCAAACGAGCCGGAGGAGTTACGTGATGCGGCAGGCAATATACGCATCGGGGGGGCCTGGTATTCCATTGCGACGGTGCGCAACGGGCAGATCGTCAAACCGGACTCGAAACCTAAGCTAGGGAAAGTTGAATCGTGAAATCCCGCCTCATAGTCGTGGGCGCCTATGCCGCCCTGTTGTGGCTACCCCGTACGGAATCGACCGCGTCTACTCCACAAATCGGCCGCGATCCCGCACCCGCCACTCCATTTACGGTGCGCGCTGTACCAGAAGGCCCGCTGTCACCGTTCGGCAAGTACTTTAGCAAGTACTTGAATGTGTTTGGTGTTCACATTTTTGCCACCCGCAGTACTCCCGACAATAAACTCCGGCACGTTGCCGCGGTGATGGCCGAGTACCTAGACAACAACGAGGACGGAAAACCGGACAACCCCAATGTCTTAGACGCGCTCGCGTCGCGCGATGCCTATTTGGTAATGACTGCCAACGAACGGGAGTTCGATCGTGTCGACCCTGAGACGTGGCACGCCCATGGTTTTCAGGCGGGCCAATTTCAACACGCTGAAGAAACCCGCCCCAGTGGCAATCGGTTTGACGCAACCTTGGAAGAAGTCCTCCACCTGATCACTGTGCACGGTTATGGGAATGCCTATCCGCGTGTTTTCGGTCTACGCAGTGGCACGCCACTGGCGCGCTGTCTGGACACCGCGAGAGGGGGCCATTTCACACGTGTTCCACGACGTTATCCTAAGCGCTCGTGGTTCCATTACGACGATCGCACATGCGACTATGCCTGCCAAATGACCGAGTATTTTTACTGGTGTTTGACCTCCATTCTCGGCGCTCAAGCCGCCCCTTGGAGACAGCGGGAAGTCGCCGATGAATGGGAGCTTCCTACGAGACAATTAGTCCGTGAACGAGACCCGATGATCTTTCAACTCTTAACGAATCCTAAATTTCGTTTTCCGACTCGGTTGCCCGATGGGAAATACGAACCCCGGAGGAACCACTAAGACCCCGATCACAGCGCAAGCCAAGGACGTCACACGCCCCGCCCTCAGGATGCGGACTTCTACATTCCACCGAGAGATTGGGAGGCGTTGCACGTTAACCACACGTTCTCGATTGTCCGTGGGTAACGGCCAGCATCGGTTGTGTCGACGAGATGCCTTCGAGAGCTACCGGAGGAACTGTTCGCCGCGGGATGCGCGGGATTCAAAACGTCAATCTGTTCGCTGTACGGAGGCGACAGTATACTGTCGCGATGCATGCCTCCAGTGCGGAGCCGTCTCCCCCCCCCCCCCCCCCCCCCC
>PADE01000085.1 GCA_002702965.1 Planctomycetaceae bacterium | reverse complement strand
ACGACCGCTCGTAGGGGCGCCCGGGGGAACAGTCGTGGCCGGCTGGCTAGGGGTCCGGTTCCTGGAAGTGCACACTCCCGGCCTGCACATTGTGCGTCTCGACGTGGCCCGACGGCCAGCGAATGGTGAGCGTCATCGGTCCCCCGTAGTCACCCAGACCGAACAGGGTCTCGTTCGCGTTTTGAGACGAGTAGCTGTTTTGTGGAAAGTGGTCTCGATGGAGTCTGCGTGCGCCGAGCGTCAGTTGTAGCCGAGCGCCAATTCCCTCCGGGTTGGACCGCCCGCTTTGGAGTGTCACGCGCAGCGAGCGGCTTCCCTCGATGCGATTCAAGAAGATGCGAAATGGGCCGCCACCCACACCCCGGACGACTAGGTCCGGGCGGCCGTCTTCATCCAGATCACCCACCGCGACCGATCTCGAATCGGCATCGATGTCGGTTGCGCTGAGATGCGAGACATCGGCAAAAACACAATCGCCACGATTAAAGAACAGGCGATTGCGCTCGAACATCGATAGGTTGAAGCCCTTCAGACGCTGAAAATCGAAGGGATTTTCCAGCCAGAATTCTCCCAGATTATCATCCAGTTCTCGCGGCGAAGCGTGTCGTAGTGCCATATTAAGGGGCTGCGCAGCCACAGCCTGCCAGATGCAACTTCACCCATCGGGCTTTTCCGGATCGTTCGAGTTGTAACCACAGGGGGCGTAGAGATCCAATTGCCCATCGAGATCAAAGTCCGCCATCGCTCCCGACCATCCCCAGCCGACCGCGTTGACGCCGGCGCGGACACTCGTTTCTTCGAAAGTCTGATCGCCCTGAGCGCGGTACAGTCGGTTACCGGTTACCGACGCAACGAACATGTCGCGAACCTCTTCGGGGTAAACCTCCAGCGGGAGATGGTGGTAGATACGGTGCCCCGCTTTGGAGTACATATTGGCCACGTATAAGTCGATATCGCCGTCGCCATCCAGATCGCCGCTCGTGACGCCCATCGAAAAGCCACCGAATTCGCTGTCCACGTCTTCGACTTCGACGAAACGTTGGCCTTCCTGGTTGATCAAGAACAGGTTGCGGCCGAACTCATTGGCCGCAAACAGGTCCGGCCACAGGTCGTCATTGGCGAACAACCAGGTGGCGGCAAAGGCGCGGCCTCGGGCAGGCGAAGCGTTGGTGGTGTGGGTAACGTCTTCGAATTTGCCATCGCCGAGATTACGGAACAGCAGATTTTCTTTGCCGAAGATCCGTTCGTTGTCAAAAAAACCCTTCGTCTTGGTGAAAAACGAAGGGAAGTCTCGGCCCGCATTGAGCAGATAGACATCGGTGCGGCCATCCCGGTCAAAGTCGCACAGGCTGGTGTCTGCGTTGGGGAGTTCCATGGCGCTCGGCAGCAATTGCAGCGTTTGTTCCTCCGCTGACCAGCGATAGAATCGCCCACCGAAGAGCACTTCCTGTCCGCCGTCGCTAGTGGCGTCAAAGATGGCGGCAAAGGGAACGAAGTACTCTCGTCCGGCAGCGGAGGTCGTTTCGAAAACGGGTGACTTCCACTCGCTGTCTCGGAACGTGCCGTCTCCGTTTCCGAGGTACAACCAGCCGCGCCCCATTCCCGTGATCAACAGATCCAGATGGCCGTCGCCGTCGACATAACCCAAATAGGGCCCCCCCGTAAAGTCGTAGTACGCCTTGTTTTTCCAATTGTCATGCATGACCCGGGTATCGATTCCCGAGTCGGCGGTGCCATCTTCAAACAGGTGCCGTGGCGCTGCCACGAACGAGACCTCCTGCAGCACGAGCTGGTGAATCCACCCCCCCGACAATCCGCCGTTGGGGTGCGTCTTCCCTGGGCCCACATCGAGGCCCTGGTGTTTGAGGCGGAACGTTCCCTGGATCTCCAACAGGGCAGCGTCCTTCGCCCTACCCGCGATGCGAAACGTCCCCTGGCTCTCGCCGACGATCGTCGCGCCCTGGGCGATCGAGGGGTCGTTTTTCTTGCGTCCGAAGGCCACCGACTCGATCGTTTCGAAGTGTTCGTGCAAACCTGATAACCAGGTCAGAAAGCCGTCGCAGTCGACTGTTCTGGGGTCGGGCTCAACGGGTACATAACGGTAGGCGGTCGCCGGCGGTGTCTCGGCTGAAGAAAACGCATTGATGACAGGGAGTGAAGCGGTGAAGTCGGGGGCCAGCATCAAACGAATTGCCTGTTGGTCTCCCCGCTTGATCGCCGTGTACAGCGGCTTGAGGGCTTTGCCGAGCAGCAGATCTGCGCGTTCCAGGTCAAACAGCAGTTGTCGTTGCTCAAGCGTCAGGTAGGAATCCGGAATTTCCGGTTCGCTTTTGCTGCCCGCAGCGCTGTCGGGCGCGGGCGCCAAAAGCGGCTCCTCGACGGGCTGACCCGGTCGCCGCGTCACGTAAACCGCGAAGGCACACACCAACCCCAGGATGATCGTTCCAAATGTCAACGGGAGCCGCATGAATGGTCTCAACAAAGAGTGCACAACGGAATCCGGGGATGATCGATACCTGCCAAGAGCGGTTCTTCTATCAACGAACACGCGGGCCTGGAGACGCGGTTATCCCGCGTGGACTCGGTCGGTGCTCAGAACGGGCAGGCACGGCCAGCACAGTGGTTAACGGTCTGGGGATCGTCACCCTCAACGAAGACGACTCGGTCGTTCGTGCGCTGGGGGAGAGCTTTTGAACTTCGAAACCAGTTTCCGATTCTCTGATTGTAATGTGTCGATCGACGGGAAGCTGTTGGTATTCCTGGATTCCGCCATTCGGCCAGCGAATTTCGATCCGTTCGATCTGCTCGGCAGTACCGACTCCGATCAGTAACTGTGGCGGTCCCTGGCCCATAAACGGATTGGGGGCAAATAAGTCGCGAACGATTTGCCGTCCTTCGCAATGCAGAATGACGCGNGAGCCAATGGCAGGTCGATTGCTTGCCTTTCCGACAAGGTCCAGGCGAATCCAGTGCCGGCGAGGAAATCGATTCAGAAACAGGCGCAAGGGACCGCCTCCTACCGAGCAGATCAACAGATCGACAGCGCCGTCCCGATTGAAATCGGCTGCTACAACCGATCGGGAGTCCGAATCGATATCGGCCGTCGATGCGAAGGATGCGTCCAAGAATGGACCATCTGGCACATTCAGGTAGAGACGGTTGCGTTCAAAGGCACTCAGATTTTTTCGTTCCGCAGGCATCGTGAACGGATTGGCGACCCAAAACTCGCCTGCCTCCTCGTCGAGCGCACCCAGTTGGGGCAATTGCCCCGTCCGGTCCAAGGGCCGTGTCACGACGGCCCGCCACAAGCACGTTCAACCGTCTGGTTTCTTACGATCGAACGAAATAAATCCAGTGGTTGCATACAGATCGAGCCAACCATCGGAATCGAGATCGACCATGGCTGGGGCGTAGGCCCAGCCGACCGCGTTGACACCCGCTACATCACTCGATTCGTGAAAGGCACCGTCGGCGCCGTGGATGTAGAGACGGTTGCCCGCGCACGACCCTTGAATCTGTTGGAAAATTCCGGGCGGGTAATCGTCGTCCGAGACATGGGCGATGATGCGCCGCCCCATTTTGGAATACATGTTGGCCACATACAGCTCAGAGCGTCCGTCGTTGTTCAGGTCCCCGGCCGCCACCGCCATGCTCGTGGCGAAATCACTGGTCCCGGATTGCTGCGAAAGATCCTCGAAGGTGCCATCTCCGCGGTTTCGCAGCAGAACGTTGTTNCCGAAATCGTTGGCCAGATAGAGATCCGGATAGTGATCTTGGTCCAAAAAGAACCAGCAAGCGCCCAGTGTGTGTCGCAGACCGCCACCCTGGCCTCGTGATTGGGGGACCAGCCGAAAGCGACCATCCCCTTCGTTGCGCCACAGTTGGTTTTCAGCACCCGACTGATTGTCTCCGACCCATTGCTGTTCCCCCTGGTGCAGACTCTCGAAGCCTCTCTGGTACTGCACGTAAAGATCGAGGCGCCCGTCGCAGTCGTAGTCGGCCACCTGGCAGCCCATCGACTGGCGATGAAATCGCAATCCGGAAGACGCGGTCACGTCGACAAAACGTGTCCCCGATTCGTTGTGGTACAAACGATTACCCAATATCAGATCGGGAAATCCGTCGTTGTCGTAGTCGATCCAACCTGCCAGGTAGGTGCGGGGAGAATCCCGCGTGCGAATTCCGAGTGAGGCGGCCACATCCTGGAATCGCTGTCCCTCGACGAACCGTAGCAGGTAGAATTGGCCATCGAAGCACGCCAACGCGATGTCCAGCCACCCGTCTCGATCGTAGTCTTCGACCGCCATCTGATAGCGGTAGTCTTCGGCCACTCCCTCCGCGAGAGACCAATTATCGGTCAGTTCGATCGCAGCCAAGCCGACAGCCTCGGTACTCTCTTCCATCAGTGACTGCTTGCAAACGCTCTTCAGGATCCGTTGGATTGCCCATGCGCTTACCACGGCACCGTTGTCTAGCTCTCGGTCTTCCTGGAAATGGCAGGTGACCTGATGCTCGGACTGCAGATTGAGTTGTTCGCCAGTCGAAGATTGACCACGAGCGGTCAGGAGCAGACGGGTCTGCCAGACGCCTGACGAATCGGTGGGTCGATCGATGTCTAGAACTCGGAGTTTGGCCCGGTCGACTTGCGTGAAATGGTCGAGCAGCGCGATCAGGTGGGCCGCTAACTGAGATCCCGAGGCCACGACCGCAGTACTGTTTTTCAGCGACCAGTCGGTTTCGGTCAAGACGCTGTGCGTCCGTTTCCGCGGGCTGTCACGCGACAGCGCGGATCCCGTAAAGGGGTTCGCAAAGAGACTTTTCAGTTGGTCGAGATCCCGTTTGCGCCAGGCTTCAACAAAACGCGTAGCAAAACGGTTTTCCAACTCGAAACTGGCGTGCTCAGCATCCCAGATGAATTCCTGTTTTTTCCGATCGAGACTGACCGTGACGGCCGTTGGTTGTTCGCCATGGGCGTCGGCCATCTCAGGGATGATATCGATGGCCTTTGGCTTGGAATTGTCAGACCGGCCACAACCGCTGCAGAGAATCAGCCCAGTCGGAATGGTTACGAGTATCCAGGCGAGTTTAGCCATCGAATGTCTCAAGAGCGCACCGGAGTTCCCAAGATCCCCTTCGGAGTTCTCAAGAACATAGAGAACACCGCCAACACCGCGCCCTAAACGAGGGTCACGGCGTTGGCGGTGCGCTGAATTACTTTCGTCAAACTTCGGTCCACAGGAAGCGACTATTCGTCCTCTGCGGCCTTGGCCGATTTTTCGCCCACGGTTCCGGCATCGGCACCTGAGATTTCACCCGCGTCGGCACCGGCGTCGCCGGCCATTTCCTTACCCATACCGGCGCTCATTTCCATCTGCTTCTTGATTTGGTCCTCGCTTTGCACTGAATCGGTACCCGTCACGCCGTACTTTTCGGCTTCAGGATTTCCCGCTGCATCACCACCTTCACTACCACATCCGAGCGAAAGCAGTGCGGCAAACAGAGCGACAAAAGTCAAACTACGGAACATCACAGATCTCCCATTGGAAAAGAAAACAAGAACGACTCGCGTGACACATTATAGAGACTTTGGGGTTTCGGTTTATTCCCGGCCGACCGCGTTATTCTGCAGCTTGGGTCCGGAATCTCAAGGGGTCGTAGGTTGTGGCGGTTGTTCGCCGGTCGGCTGACCACTTGCGGGAGCGAATGGTACCGCCGGGGAATTCGGGGGTTCTCTGGATGGCAACTCTTGAATGGGGGGCTCGCCGTATTTCTCCACGAGCGCAAACTGGTCTTTCCAAGCATCCGCTTCACGTTGCATTCCTAGATTTGTATAGAACGTCACCATGACGTTGTTGCAGTCTAGGGTGCCGAGATTTGCCAGCGCGTCGCGCACAATCGTATGCTGGCTGCGTTCCATTAGTTTCTCTATTTGCTTCGCCTTTTCAAGTTCTTTTTGCGCTTCCTGGTGTTTTTGCAGTTTTTGGAGGCAGGTTTTCTTGCGGTGGCGGGTCTGCCAATCGACCGGACCCGGCCAGGCCTTGAGCGCCTGTTCGTAGAGATCCACCGCCCGTTCGTCATCGTCATCCAGTTCGGACAACAACACAGCCTGCCATTTGCAGTAGTCGTAGCCCGCTTTGTCCGCCGGCCACGGCTCGAAGGCCTGGCGGGCTTCTTCGTACTGTCCCAAATCGGTCAAGCAACGAATGAGCGTGGCGACAAAGAAGGGGTCTTCAAAGCGCTTGTCACCGAGTTTTTCGGCCGCTTCATCGAGCATGCGTTTCGCGAAATTCGGATCGGTTTCGTCGAGAAACCACTTGGCCAGTGCGGCGTGGGCGACAGGCCAATCGGGCTCCACTTTGCGAAAGTAATCAAAGCGCTCGTATTCGTTGTCGCTACTCGGTACTTCTTCTTCACCCAGCAGACCCATTTGCCTCTCCAGCATCAGATTGGCTGTGGGCGCGAAGAACTGGGTCATGTACCACTGCCGCAGGCGTACGGGCCTTCGGTCCGGGTGGGTGAGCTCATAGACACGCCAGAAGATGTCCTCGGACCAGTCGGCGCGTCCGGTCAGTTCCAGCAGTTTCCAGAGGAGGAAGTGCGATTCTTCATCCTTTGGATTGAGCTCGATCGCTTGGCGCAATGCCTGCTCCGCTTGCCCCAACTTATGCACCATCATCAGGTACAGTTTTCCTTCGGTGGCGCGAGCTTGGGCGCCCTGCGGCGTGTCATTTGAAATCTCGCGCAGATGCGTCAAGGCTTTCGAGACGGCATCTTCATGTGTCATGCTGTCATCGTGAATCAGCGTCTCGACGAGCAACAGTTGCGCATCTCCGTCGCTCCGAAAAAACCACAGGTAGTCTTCCAGTTCAAGTCGCGCATGATGCCAGAGCTTGGGGAGGTTCTCCTCCTGGGCCCGCTGGATCATGCGCTGGGCGCGTTCACGATTTCCGGACACGCGCAGTCCCATCCAGGTGACGACTGCGGCAGCCACTACCAACACAGACAATCCAGCCACTAACCACACGGATTTCGCTCGGCGCGCGGGTTGCGCGCCACCGGCGTCACTGTCCGCTGGGGTTGCCAGCTGCTCGTTGTCCGTATCCGTCAAATCTGTCGGGGGTTCTGCCGGCTTATTCATGACCATCCTCTGGGTGAACGGACCGAGGTTCCGTTCCTTCAATTATAAGCCAGTAGCGATTAGTGCCAACCTGCGCCCAGCGATCAACACGCCCAGAAGGCCAGTAGACGTCCAGACCAACCTGCGCGATCGGTTCACTCAACCCAATCAGAAGGCGTGGGTCATTCGAAGATGCATAACTGCCCCCCGCAATCACGGGCTTGACGATCTCCCTGTGTGGTGTCGAAACAACGACGCGCCCGCCGACCGGAGGGACTCGGTCCGCGGTGCGCAAGTCCAAACCGAGAAAAGTCCGTCCTGGCGTCACGGTCTCGTTTCGCAACAACGCCGCGTTCTTGTACAAGTGGCTGATTACCAGATCGAGGTCCCCGTCATTGTCGTAGTCACCACCGGCGACACCCCGCCCTACCCACGGTTGATTGAAATAGGCACCCGCAGAACTGGAAATGTCCGCGAACTTACCCTCGCCATCATTTCGGAAGAACTGTGGTGGCATAGCGTAGGGATCGTAGTTGGGGCCCAGCACATGTCCATTGGCGGCAAACAGATCGAGCCAGCCGTCGCGGTCGTAGTCGAGTGCGACGGTGCCGAACCCCAACGTGTGGAAACTGTGCTGCGCGATCTGCGTTCCTTTGCTTACGTCCTGGAATTGCAACTGGCCATGGTTGCGGTAGAGGGTGTTCTTGTGGTTGAAGAAGTGGGTCAGAAACAGATCGCACCAGCCGTCGCGATCAAAATCACCGCACGCGATCCCCATCGTGGCCTCTACGTACCCCTGGTCATCGACTGCGGTGCCGGCCGCGGCTGCGATGTCCAAGAACGGTGGTCCATCGGACGGAGCATCGTCTAACAGAAACGCTGGACGGCTGCGCGTGTACAGCTGGTTCGCGGAAAGATCGTTGCCGACGTATAGCTCGGGTTGTAGGTCGTTGTCGAGGTCGACCGCCACCGCGACGAGTCCTTTTCCGGGAGTGCCGACGACACCAAATTGTTGGGCGGATTCGCTGAAACGGCCATCTCCGTGGTTGACATAAAGCCGATCCGGCAAGCCTGCAAACTCACCTGGTCCACAAAAAACCGGCTTGTCGTTGACTTCACAGACTTTATTTTTCTGGAACGACCAGTCGATGTAGTTGACGACGAACAGATCGAGATCTCGGTCACCGTCTGCGTCGAACCAAACACCACCGAACCCCCACAGCGTGTCTCCCACTCCGGCCCCGTCCGTCACGTCCTGAAAAGTGCCGTCTCCATTATTGTGGAGTAGCGCATTGGCGCCGAAATTGGTCAGATAGAGGTCGGGAAATCCGTCGGCGTCGTAGTCCCCCACCGCCACGGCGTGGCCATAACCGTCGTGCTGACTGNTGGCGGGAGCACCGACTTGTTCAAACCTCTGGCGGCCCAGATTGCGGTACAGTCGGTTGACGTGTTGGTCCGGATCGGGATCCACCCCTTGTAGAGTTCTACCATTGACGAGATACAGATCGAGCCATCCATCTCCGTCGTAGTCAAACCAGGCGGCCCCTCCTCCCATCGATTCGGGCAGGAAGAACCGGCCTTCGACTTCATCGTTGAAGTACTGGAAGTTGACGCCCGCAGTGGCCGCNATGTCGACAAAGCGTGGTGGCACGGACACCGTTGGTTGCTGTGCGGCCGCCTTTTCTTCTGGGCGTCTGGAGCCCGGTAGTTCGTCAAACTCTTCTGGCGTGAGTGTCGTGAAAACGTCCGTCGCGGTCTCCGGGTCGCGGTTGCAGCCCCCGAGGCTGCACAATAGCCCGGCGTGAAAAGTGACGAGTANNCCCACGCAACAGGATCTGAACCCGTTCGCCGAGACAGCCCTCTGCGCCCAGCGCGGGACGTGCGCGAGCCGTCCACGCCGGTGTCCGCCCCTGCGCGAGGTGCTGTGGTCGTGCGTACTGGGGCCAGCGCCGAATATCGCGCTAGCCGACAGACGTGCGGCGCGGTGGCTCATGGTTGACTTGGCAATGCTAGTGGCACCTGTCCCTCGTGAATCAGCCAGTAGCGATTGAGCGTGAGGTCAGAGAAATGGTCGACTCGCCCCGACGGCCAGTGGACCTGGACGCGGATTGGATCCTGCGTGTCATCCACACCGAACAGCAAACGGCCGTCGTTGCTGCAGAGATACGTCCCACCAGCGATGATCGGGGTCCATTGCTCGAGTTTTGCGCTCTTCACTAAAACGCGACCTCCAACGGGTGGAATCCGGGACGTGGTGCGGAGCATCAAACCGAGGAACGCTCGCTTTGAAAGCGTTTCGTTCTTCAGCAAGCTCAGCGGCCGATCGAGATGGGTGACGGCGAAATCGAGATCCCCATCATTATCATAATCGGCTGCTCCCAAGCCGCGGCCGAGCCAGAACTCCTTGAAGTAGTCGCCCGCATGGTCACTGACATCGTCGAAGCGCCCTTGCCCCGTATTCCGCATCAGTTGTGGTCGCATCGCACTGGGCTGGTGTTCTGGTCCGAAGACGTGGCCATTGGCGATGATCAGGTCGAGCCAGCCATCACGGTCGTAGTCAAAGGCAGCTGTGCCAAATCCCAGGGTCTCCATACTGTGGATCGCGACACGTGTCCGTTTGCTGTTGTCGACGAACCGCAGTCCACCGAGATTCTGGTAGAGCGTGTTTTTTGCCAGATGAAAGTGGGTCAAGAACAAGTCAAACTGACCGTCGCGGTCAAAATCACCGACCGCGATTCCCATACTCGCTTCCAGGTAGCCGACGTCACTGAAAGCTGCACCGGATGAAGCTCCGATGTTGAGAAAAGGGGGCGCGTCATTTGCTTGCTGTTCCGAGTACGCGGGACGACTTTGGGTGAACAGAAAGTTCTCCGTCATGTCATTGGCCACGTAGACTTCAGCCTTTAGGTCGTGATTGAGATCGACCGCGGCCACTGCCAGACCTTTGCCNTTGTCGCGCTGTAATCCCCATTGGGTGGCGGCTTCAACAAACGTTCCGTCACTCTGATTGATAAATAGTTTGTCGGGGACTCCTTCGTATTCACCGGGACCACAATAGATGTGAATTTTTCCCAAATCACAAATCTTGTTTCCCGCGATCGACCAGTTGATATAGTCGGCGACGAACAGATCGAGGTCACCGTCGTCATCGACATCGATCCAGGTCGCTCCGAAACTCCAGACGGGGTCCACGACACCGGCTTGGACGGTAATCGGTTCCAAAGTCCCGTCACCGTTGTTGCGAAGCAGCGCATTGGCGCCGAAATTGGTCAAGTACAAATCGTCAAAACCATCCCCATCGTAATCTCCCACGAAACATCCGTGCCCGTAGCCGCGATGTGCGGCGCTGGCCCATGAGGTGACNTCCTCGAAGTTTCCTCCCAGGTTCCGGTAGAGTCGATTGCCACGGCTCTTCGCTTGGACCTCTGGGTTGTCGAGCAGGCCTCCCTCCATCAGGTACAGGTCGAGCCACCCGTCACCGTCAAGGTCGAACCACCCAACTCCGCCTCCCATGATCTCGGGTAGGAAAAAACGTCCCGATTGTTGGTCGTTTTGGTATAGGAAGTCGATGCCCGACCGCTGCGCCACATCGGTAAATTGTGGGCGGATAGCAGGCGCGAGACTGACCTGGGGCGCGGTGGCGCCGGTGCCCGAGTTCGATTCACTCAACAGGCCAAACTCGCCGTTTTTGCTACTGGAAATAAGCTCCCCCGGCATGATCGAGACGGGTGCCAGCGCGCCATCGGGTGCGGGAGAATCTCCACATCCCCCCGTTGTGACCCATGCCATGACAAGGGCGGCATACCACACGACGTTTCTCATGAATCAGACACCGCTTGAGGTGGTTGTCTTTCCATTATAAGCCAGTATCGGTCGACGCCCAGTTTGCAGGTTTGGATGTAACCCGAAGGCCAGAAGATCTCGACGGTTACCGGTCCGGAGTGAGCGCCTAAACCACATAACAGGCGCGAATCGTGGGACGAGAGATAGCTGCCACCAGCGACGACCGGGAACACCAGGGAGGTGTGCCGCAAGTGGATGACGACCCGGCCACCAACGGGGGGCAAGCGGTCGACCCGCTGCAGTTCGATACCTACGAAGTGGTGGGCAGAACGTGTGTCGTTGCGCAGCAGAACGGCGGGTTGCTCCAAGTGACTGACAGCCAAATCGAGGTCCCCATCGTTGTCATAATCGGCTGCCGCTAGCCCACGTCCCAGCCATTGTCGAGAGAAATAGCCACCCGCTTGGGCTGAGACATCCACAAACTGACCGCGCACGTTTTTCAATAATTGTGGGCGCATCGCAGAGGGCGTGTAGTTGGGTCCCAATACGTGTCCATTGGCGACCACGAGATCCTGCCAGCCATCGCGGTCGTAATCGAGCGCAACGCTCCCGAATCCAAGTGTCTGCCAGCTGATCTTGGCGATGCCCGTCCGCTGACTGACATCTTGAAAATCGAGCCGCCCTCCACCGGCGTAGAGCGTACTCTTTTGTTCAAAGAAATGCGTCAGGAACAGATCTAGATTACCGTCGCGATTATAGTCCAAGCAAACGACTCCCATGCTCGCTTCGGTCCGCCCATCTCCACTGACGGCGCAGCCCGCAGCGCGTGCGACGTTGTGGTAGGAGACTGAGGAGCCGTGCCCCGGTACACTCGTGGTCGGCGCGTTAGTTGTGGTGAACAGAAAATTGGCCGATTCGTCGTTTCCGACATAGACTTCGGCGCGTAAGTCTCCGTCGAGGTCCATGCTGGCGACCCCTAGTCCGTTCGGATGTTGACCGGAGAGGCCGAGTCGATCGGCCGATTCGACGAACTGGCCGTTCCCCAGATTGAGAAACGCACGATCGGCGAGACCAGCGAACTTTTCGGGGCCGCAGTAACCGACGACACCGTTCCGCTCGCAGACTTGCGAGTTTGCAAAATCCCAGTCCAGATAATTGGTGACGTAGAGATCGAGATCCTGGTCGTGATCGAGGTCGACCCAGAGACAGCTGAAACTCCAGAATCGGTCGTCGACCCGCGCCGCTGCGGTCGCTTCCTCGTAGGTGCCGTCGCCGTTGTTGTGCAACAGGGCATTGGCGCCGAAATTACTCACGTACAGATCGGGAAACCCGTCGCTGTCGTAATCGCCAACAGCACAGCCGTGGCCGAAGTGCGAGTCACCGGCTGAAGAGGCGAGCGTGACATCTTCGAAACGCCCCTGACCGAGGTTCCGGAAGAGACGGTTGCGATGTGGAGCATCCACAGTCGCGGGATCGATTTCGAGCTCGCAACCGTTTAGCAGATAGAGGTCCCACCAACCGTCCTGGTCGAAGTCAACCCATCCGGCGCCACCTCCCATCACTTCGGGGAGGTAAAAGCGATCGGGGACCGCATCGTTAAAATACGAGAAATCGATTCCCGAACGACGCGCCACTTCCGTGAAAACCGGTTGCATTCCAGGCGCGGCTGGTGCCTGGTCCGGTTCGTTGCGTGGGGCCATCGCCGAGGCGGTTTCTGGCTTGACTTCACCAGCCTGTTTGACGCGGCGGCACGCCCCTACACAGAGCAATAGCGCGAGCGGGAAGACGATGCGGGAAGACGCCGCCACGAGTCGTGGTTGTCCGAACAGAGGCACAGCTGTTTCCGCTGCAAGAGAGTCTCGAGGGGGCTGCTGAGCGGGACCGCCACCCAGCGGATCATCAGGGTGTCGAGGATTCGATTGCCGGCCGACCTTCGCAAAGTAACCAGTAGCGGTTTCGCTGTAGGTTGACAAGGCGGTCCACCCGGCCTGAAGGCCAGTAAACTATGACCGTAAGTTCGGCTGGGGCATCATCCAGCCCGAACAACAGTCTTCGGTCGGACGAAGCCAGATAGCTTCCGCCGGCCATCATTGGCAGCATCTGAGTCGAACCTGCCTGTTGGACAACCACACGTCCGCCGACTGGAGGAATCCGGTTGGCCGTTGTCAGTTCCAGACCGACAAAAGAGCGTTGGGTCTCGGTACGATTTTCGAGCAACGCGATGGGATCGCGCAAATGGCTGATCGCTAAGTCGAGATCGCCGTCGTTGTCGAAATCACCTCCCGCTGCGGCTCGCCCCATTAGGCGTTTCTGGAAATACGGGCCACAATGGGCCGAAATGTCAGCGAAATCTCCGTCGCCATCGTTGCGCAGCAACTGCGGACGCATCCACGAGATTTCATGCTTCGATCCGAGCACATGACCGTTTGTCATGAACAGGTCAAGGACTCCGTCCCGATCATAGTCAAGCGCGATCGTCCCAAAGCCCAGCGTGTCGTAGGTGTGGCGAGCGATCTTGGTGCGGCGGCTGGCGTCGAGGAACTGTAGTCCGGCCCCTTGATTCTGGTAGAGGGTCCCTTTTTGCTGATGAAAATGGGTCAGGAAGATATCGTTGAAACCGTTTCCGTCGAAGTCCCCACAGGCGATTCCCATACTGGCCTCTTCGAGACCGCGTTCGCTGACCGCACACCCGGCGACAGAGGCCAGGTCGACGTACATCCTTTCGTTCGATTCCACTAGTTGGGACATCGGAGGCCGGCTTTGTGTGAACAGAAAATTGCCACACATATCGTTGGCGACATAAATCTCGGCTTTTAGATCGTTGTCTAGATCAAGCGCGATGACACCGAGCGCTTTCCCCTTGGGCGCGGATAACCCCAGGCGTTTGGCTGCCTCGACGAAGGTGCCATTTCCCTGATTCAGGAAGACTCGATCGGGCAGCGCGTTGTAATCGCGGGGCCCGCAATAACCGAACGCCTTGTCGTACAGACACAATTCGTGTCGAGTGGGATCCCAATCGGTGTAGTTGGCGACGTACAGATCGAGCAGGCCATCGGCGTCGATATCGACCCACAGCGTACTGGTTCCCCAAAGTGGGTCGGCGACACCGGCCCGATCGCCGACATGTGCGAACGTCCCATCTCCGTTGTTACGCAGCAGTCCGTTTTCTCCGTAGTTGGCGATGTAGATATCGGGAAACCCATCGGCGTCAAAATCTCCCACCGAAACACCGTGGCCAAAACGGTTGTCCGAACTCGAAGCCAGCGAGGTGACGTTTACAAAATGGCCATCGCCCAGATTGCGGAAGAGCTGGTTCGCGAATTCGGTCTGATCCGGATCGGAATCGACAAGCCGGCAGCCGTTTACCAGGTACAGGTCCAGATGCCCGTCCAAATCAAAATCGATCCAGGCGACGCCACCCCCTTGGATCTCCGGAATATAGAACCGATCAGGGACTTCATCATTGTAATAGGTGAAGTCGATTCCCAGTGACTTTGCTACGTCGACGAAACGTGGCGTGACCGCCGGCGCTGCGGTCTGCGGGGGGGGCAGGTCGCGTGCCTTGGCAGGATCGGAGAGAGGTGTCGAAAGAGAGACAGCCGGCGCCTTGGGGGCACCGGCTGTCTCTTCGTTTCGACTACACCCACCGTGCGGCAGCAACGCCAGCACAAGGGTCGTGGCCAAGGCCGTCCTGTTCAAAAATCACCCGCGTCCATTACGGTTTCGTTACCATCGCGTGAGCCCAATGCCCACCAAATCTGCGCGGACACGTTGTCGCGGACGAAGCCTACCGAACCGTCGGCTCGAGCAACGTTAACACCGCCAGGATGCTTACTGGTCGCACTCATCATGTTGGTGCCTTCCCAGTCATTCGTATACGAGTGACAGGGGGTTTCGTTCGGCAACATCGTGTGAGCATAAGACGATCCAGTACCCATGAACGACCAGGCCCATGAGCGTCCACGCATTTCTTGGCGCCAGCTCAGGTGACCGTTCAGAATCCGGACGTTGATGCAATAGATACGATGGCGGGCCGTGTTATGACCACCGGTCCAGGAGTGGACCATGTTCTTACCACGCGGCCAGTCGTACTGGTTGGACTCCGTCTTTTCGGCTTCCTTCCAGGTATCGATCACGTACTCGGAATATGCGGCCGTGTTGCTCGTACCATCGGTGATGGTCGAGAGTCGCACGGGCATACTACTGCGACACCAGCTGTTGGAGCGGGGGCCGAAGTAGGCGGCGATACCATTGTGGCGTCCCCAGTCCATGCGTGCACTCGAACCACCGGCACCCGTCTTGGCATCGCCATGTGGCGGTGTGTGGGCCGTCCCGTGGTTCGTGGCGTACGTGAACTGGCCGCGGCCACCAAAGTTTTCGTAAGGCTGCGAGGGGCAGTTGAAAATCGGGATCTTGAGCGACTGGGTACGCCGATTGGCGTTACTGTTGCTCCAGTTCCATCCACCCGGATCGTACGCCGACCCCGTTCCCAGGCGAAAGAACTCGTCATTCAGGTTCTTGTCCTGGAGAGCCTGCGACCAGTCCTGCCACATAGACGTGTTCTGGTTACCGTTGCCGGGCAGCCGTTTGAACGGATCGAAGATGGTCCGATCGTAGAGTGGATCCATTTCGAGGTACGGCAGCATCGCCACTTTGTCGGAGAAGCCCCCGTCAAAGTTGTTCCACGGGCTCCAAGCGATCATGATCGGCAGTCGCTTGTAAGTATCGTGGTAGTTGTGCGACGCCAGAACCAATTGCTTCAGATGGTTGTTACATTGCGCGCGGCGTGCGGCTTCACGCGCCATCTGGACAGCTGGTAGGAGTAACGCGATCAGGATACCGATGATCGCGATGACCACCAGGAGTTCTACCAGCGTGAACCCGCGGTGGCGTCTGTGGCTAGACCGCATTGTGAAACACCTCCGAGAACGATAAAAAAGAAACATGAGAAAACGACATGACGAGACTAAACAATAACAAGATAAGACAAAAGTCGCGCACGCTGTCAACGAACGCATGTGCTGATTCTAGCTCAACGTGGGGGCGTGTCAATTCAATAGTGGATTTTTTGTGTGAAAGCAAATAGGTCATCGACGGAGTCTGGGATAGATCTGAAGAAAACTGAGCAGAAAGCGGCTGGCGCCGCCTGACATCCCACGGTTAGGAACCCGCAACTTGTTTACACAAAAAGATTTATAGAAATCCGCGCGAGATACTTGGGGGTTGTCGCGGAAGCTGGCCGGGTCTCAGCGGGAGCCCCCATCGCGACGTGTCTGTGGCCGTCGATTGGACCGCAGTGGGGAGTTATTTCTTTGCAGATCGTAAAGTACCCCTACCCGACGCTGCGTTACGCGTCGCAGCCGCTCAAACGGGTCGACGACGAACTCCGCACGATGATTCGGGGTATGTTCGACCTGATGTACGAGGCGCAGGGCATCGGCCTGGCCGCGAATCAGGTGGATCTCCCGTTGCGGCTGTTCATCGTCAACCTGTCGGCCGAACGCGGGTCGGAGACGGAACAGGTGTTCATTAATCCGGTGATCAGGCANCCGCAGGGCAATGCGGAAGAGGAGGAGGGATGTCTCAGCTTGCCACAACTGTATGGACCTGTGAAACGGCCCCGCAAGGTACGGGTGGAAGCGTACGGACTCTCGGGGGAACCCATCGCCGCGGACCTAGACGGACTGCCGGCGCGCGTCGTACAACATGAACTGGATCACCTAGATGGGGTGTTGTTTACCGATCGGATGGCAGATGCAGCGCTAGAGCGAGTGGAGGCTGAGCTCGAGGTCTTTGAAGCCGAGTTTCAAAAACTCCGCGATGCGGGCGAGATGCCCGGAGATGCTCAGATTCGGACCCGACTCTTGGAGTGGCAAGCGAAATACTGTTGAGGCGAGGTAGTTCCTATCGTCGGAACTCCCGCGCCGGCGGGACGGTGAGTTGTGAGAGTGATCATGATGGGTACGGGGCCCTTTGCGGCGCCCGTGTTTCAGTGGTTAGTGGAATCCGAACATCCAGTGCTGGCGCTGGTCACCAAACCGGATCCACCCGCCCGNGGCCGTTCACGGCCGCCGGCCAACCCGCTGCGTATCGCGGCCGAGCAGCGCGGGATCGCGGTGCTGGCTCCAGCCGACGTCAACGCCCCGACCTGCCACGCCAGTTTATCGCAACTCGCCCCGGAGTTGCTGGTGGTTTGCGATTACGGTCAGATCTTATCCGCGGAAACGCTCCGCCACGCTCCGTTGGGCGGCATCAACCTGCACGGTTCACTGTTGCCACGATACCGCGGCGCGGCGCCCGTGAATTACGCGATTTGGAATGGCGATCGAGAGACAGGAGTGACCGCTATCCACATGACGCCCCGACTTGACGCGGGACCCGTGTTGGCCTTGCGCAGCGTGGAGATCAGTGTCGACGAAGACGCGAGTTCTTTGGAGATCAGGTTGGCTCAGCTAGGGGTTCCCTGTGTGGAGGATGCCCTCCAGCAGTTGGAGAGGTGGGATCGACACGGGCCGCTCGGAGTGCCCCAGGACAACGCCTTGGCTAGCCGTGCACCGCGGCTGAAGAAGTCCGATGGACTGGTGGACTGGACCGAGCCGGCCGCGCGGATCTTCAACCAGGTGCGGGCCCTCAAACCCTGGCCGGGAAGTTTCACTTTTCTGGCTGGCGGAGAGAAGACCACACGGTTGATCTTGCATCAGGTTGCGGTCGAACCGTCCACGCACGAGACAACCGAAGCGGGGGTGGTGACCTATGCCGACCGCGGCCGGTTGTGGATCGGTACTGGCTGTCAGTTCTTGAGTCTACAGCGAGTCCAGCTACCGGGTAAGCGAGCGATGGACGTCGCAGAGTTGTTGCAGGGTCGACCGATTTCTCCCGGCACCCGTCTGGTGAATGCGTAACNCCGGTCGGCTGTGGGGAGAGTTCCCGAGCTGTCGTCGGGAAGCCGCGGTGCCGGTTCTGCCCCTCGNGGTGATTGTCGCGGGGCGGNTGTCNCAGGCGACAGCTGGCGGTTCAGCGATAGTCGGNAGTGACCTCACGCGTGATCGGTACCGGCCGATTCCTCGCGTTGACTTTCGAACCGGGCAACAGGAAAAAGCTGGTGGCCGCGGCGGACCTGGGTTCGGGTCGTGAACCGTTCACAGTGCTTTCGGTGGGGCGCGGGTCGGTTTTCGCCGCCCCCGCTGGGAGCTTGGAATAGTCGATTCCCAACGCGCCATCCGGGGTTGGCGAGCGGCGCTGAACTTGAGGCTCCGGNGGAGCGGTCTCGCTGCGCTGCGGGTGTCGCTGCGGGTGACTAGTGAGGGTGACCGGGGGCGACTGCGNGGGANCTCCACAGGCGACGCAAGCGACTACCAAGGGTAGTGTGAAGAGCATCAGGACGGCTCGTTTGCCGCGCATTCGCGGCGACCGTGGAGGAATTTGTGGTGCCAGCGGCAATGAGTCACACTCGTGCGAGGAGAGCGGTGCAGCATCCGAGCGGAGAGCGGTGCAGCATCCGAGCGAGGTAAGCAGCTCACGACGGGGTCGGTTCGCTCTAGCATAATTGCGCTGCGCTTCGAAGGAAGAGAAATTTCCGGCCCCGCATGCGCGCGGGANGTTCCGGTGCCACGGCTCGGTCGAACGAGANGTCTGCGGTGCAGCGGGGGGACGCGATGCGNNCGCTGCGGGNCANCGATCTACTGATAGGTCGAGTGGCATTCACCACACGCCTTGCGAATCTGTCCGACTTGTTTGCTGGCCTGCGCTTGGTTCTTGAGCTTTACCGCGTCGACAAGCGACCGCGCCGCATCCTGCATGGCCTGGGCATAACCGCGGTATTCGTCGTCGTCGGAATCGTCCATCCCCTCCTTGGTGAGAATGGAAGCAAAGGCGGCCACGAGTTCAGCTTCACGGGGGAGTTCCTCAAGATGTTTCTCGAACTCCTCAGCGCTGGCGGTCCAACGCTGCAGATTCTCCTCGGCCGCCTCCTGAAGCCGATTCATCAATGGGCTCCGATCGGTGATGGCGGACCAGTCCGCCGCGACTTCGCCCTCGCCCGGAAGTTCGCTGCCACCCAGGAGCGTCTGCATCGTTTCGTCGCGTTGCCGACGCACGGCGTTGAACGTCGCGGAAGAGTTGGTTTTGCAGTTCGCCGCGGTCTTGGCAAACACGTCGCGCGCCACCGCCGCTTGGGACTTCCAGCGCACCTGTCCGTCGTACTCGCTGGTGATGGCAAACATCATCGCCAGCACCGAAAAGTGGACTCGGCACTTGTGATGCCCATCGCGGGCGAACGCGCTGGGGCGGGTAATATCCTTGTTGAGGCGAATGGCGATCTGTTTGACTTCGTCTTCGATTGTCTGGGCCGAAATCAGCTTCGACCAGGCGAACGTGGCGGACGGCTTTGGCGCTGCACCAGCGCCCGGGGACGACGTTGCCCCCGACGGCGCAGCGGCACCGAGATTTTCCGGACGCGGGCCGTTGAGGGGACCCGTCTCGGCAAACAGATCGTCGAAGAAAATATTGCGTACTGCGGCCGGATCAAAACGGGGTGGTTGGGCCCGTTGAACCGGTTGCCGACGGGTCTGCTGCGCCCAGGCTGCCAACAGGGGCGCGATCACAAGCAACGCAGTGGCGAGAGGGCGTTGTCTCATCGGGCGGCTTCCGAGGCTGGGCGGCTAACGGTGTGCACACAAGTCACGCTGTCGGGTGTCTCTCGGCGCGCTCAAGCGGCGGTGGCCGGATCGCTTCCGTAGAGCAGAGCAGGCTGTCCTACCTCTCGCGGGAATGCAATTTCATTATGGGCGCTCGCTACCCTGCGGGCAAGATTGGATGGGCCCGTCGTCAGGACAGTGAGGGGACGGAGACATCATCTCCGGTTTGCCATTGGCTCGGATCTTGGGAGCTGCGCAAAACCTCGCGGTAAAGCGTGTCCCGCTCCACGGGTTGGCGGCCGCTTTCCCGGATTAATCCTTGAATCCGTTCGACCGACAGCGACTGGGGTGTGGTAGCGCCCGCGTCATGGTAGATCAACTCTTGCCGCACGGTCCCGTCGAGATCGTCGGCGCCGTAGGCCAACGCGGTCTGCGCGGTACCAATGCCGAGCATGATCCAGTACGCCTTGATGTGCGGGACGTTATCGAGCATCAAACGACTGACCGCTATCGTGCGTAAATCGTCCAGCCCGGACGGTTTCTTCAAGTCCGCTAGTCCCGTGTTTTCAGGGTGGAAAGCGAGCGGAATGAACGTCTGGAACCCTCCTGTTTCATCCTGCAGTTCGCGCAACCGAAGCAAATGGTCGACGCGATGGTAGGCCGTCTCCAGGTGTCCATAGAGCATGGTGCAGTTGGTCTTGAGGCCCAACTCGTGGGCCGACCGGTGGACTTGCAGCCAGCGGGTTGCATCCGCCTTGTGTTCGCAGATCCGATCGCGGATTTCGGGATGGAAGATCTCCGCACCGCCGCCCGGCATGCTGCCGAGACCCGCGTCGATCATCTCTTCCAGGAGGGAGCTGGCCGAACGACGGGTGAGAAACTCGAACCAGTTGATTTCCACCGCGGTCCAGGCCTTGAGGTGCAGGCGCGGAAACGCGTCGTGGAGCAGCCCGATCAGATGCAGATACCAGTCGTATTGTTTCTGGTGGTGAAGGCCGCCGACGATGTGCATCTCGGTGCAGCCGTTGTGGACCGCCTCCTGGCCGCGTTCCAGAATCTGCTCGTCACTCATCAGGTACCCTTTGGGGTCCCGTAGATCGGAACGAAACGCACAGAAAATACAGCGGTAGACACAGACGTTCGTGGGATTCAGGTGGCTGTTGATGTTGTAGTAGCCTGCGTTTCCGTTCCACCGCTCGCGGACTAGGTTGGCCAGTTCGCCGACCTCCTGAAGCGGAGTCTCTGCTGCGTAGAGCGTCAGACCGTCTTCGACGGTGAGCCGCTGTTGGGCTTCGACTTTTTCGCGAATTTCACGCAGGTTGGGATGAACGGTTTGGATCATGAGTCAAGTCTCGGAAAAAAGCGAACCGTAATCGATCGTTTCGCGGTGGGGAAACCGATGCGCGGCGGACAGTTTTTGACCGACGCCCGTCTTGACCGACGCCCGTCTTGACCGACGCCCGCGAACCGCTCAAATCGTAAGCGGGTGCGACGGTCTTGTCTACGTGATCAGATCGAGAGTGACGATCCCGAACAAACCCATGCTAACCACCGAATTGACGTGAAAAAAGGCGACGTTGACGCGAGTCAGGTCACCGGGCCGAACCAGCGCATGTTCGTAGACCAGCAGCACTACGGCCCGGGCGAGAGTCCGTTCGGGGGGTTGTACGGCCAGTTCGCGCAAAATGAAGGGAGCCCGTTTGACTACGGACGGTTCCAGGGGGGTCCCGGCGGGAGCCCCTTCGAGTACG
>PADE01000084.1 GCA_002702965.1 Planctomycetaceae bacterium | reverse complement strand
GAGCGTCGGGCGGTGTGTCGAGAGCTTCCGCCGGGAGTTCGACGACCGTGGGGATGTGTCTGCTGGCGGTCGCGGAGCGGCTTTCACGGATCAGTCCGGCGGCGGGTGGATCCTGTGTCAGCATTCCCAGGGGGATTTCGGATTGTTGTGTGAGTGCCTGGTCGACAACTGCCGACAAAGAGCCTGCTACTGCTGCCGCGTTATCCCGGGCACCGACGAATCGATAGTGTATCGTGCGTAGCGGTGATTCTGTTGGTACTTCTATTTCTAGTGGCAGCTCCGCCGGACCGGATAGCGTCTGGTTTGTCGGGGGTTCCCATCCTGTTTCCAGAACGGCCAATTCCAACGAGTGACGGTCTCCCCGCAGACCCCAGATGACCCGTGGGGAGGGCAGCACGGTCAAATCTGCGGGTGACTGAATCCTGATTGACGGTGCCCGGACACCCGCCCCGGCGGGCCGAACCAGATGATCCAGATCACTTAGAAACTGCTGGATCAAGGCTCGCGCCAGCTGCGTTTGCTCGGTTGAACGCTGCCGTCTCTCGTACAGGCGACTATGGACCCAGAGCGTGTGCCAGACCACGACCAGCAACACGGATGACAGCGCCGTGGCAATCAGCAGCTCGAGTAGCGTGAAACCGCGTCGCCGCGAGCCAAGCGAAAATGCATGGTGAACGGCATCCCTAGGGCGCGGAGTGATCATCGAGATGTTCCCTCCAGAGCCAACGGCTGTGTGCCCGGCGGAAGTAGGGTTAATTTGCCGGTTTCCCGAGGCGACAAGCGGATCCACTGGACCAGGCTAAAGTCCGCGGAGGTGATTTGGTGCGCTGCCCCGCTCCGACCTCCGCGGAACGGCGGCGGTTGGCCTTCTCGGGAGGAAGATGGTGTCACCGCAGCAGGCGCATTTGTACGGCGAAACAAGTCGATCTGTATCCGCCACAAGCCGGGAATCGGTTGCGGTTCTGCGGACAGTGAGTACTCCCAGCGTGGGTTTTCGTCAAAGGGCTGATGTTCGACAGGACGCAGCGGTTCGATCCCAGCCGCGAGGCCATGGATTTTGTTTTGGGCCAGCAGAATTGCCTCGGTGATCGTCTCGCTGCGACGGGCGTGGTTACTGCCAATCGACGCCAAGCGGGTTAACACCATTGCACTGGCAGCCATCACTCCGGTGGCAATCATGACCTCCAGCAGTGACAGGCCCGCACGGGCGCAACGTGCGGCATGCGGTCGTCGGTCCTCTGGCGTTCGATATACGGTGAGCCGTTTCATGGCGCTGCGGGGATCGCGACCGGGTCAGCCTCCGTCGGCAAACGCTCCAGACGCTGGAGCGGGCCGCTGGACGCCGTCCCGGTAAGACCGCGGAGGGTGACCTCTACTACCGTCGGGCCAGGCCCGTAGAGCGGGATTACCGCCTGATCGGCGCGGCCGTCGGGAAAAAAGTGAACGTGCGCGGACCCGTTGAGGTCGACGCCGGTGTCTATGGACAGCACTAGCGGTTTCAGAGGTAGTTCGGTTGGGGACGAGGCTGCGGTGGGATCACGCTGTTGGGAAGGGGCGCGGAAAGAGACACCGTTGGGCAACTCAAAATCGCGCCATTCGGAGAATGTGGAGGCAGCGACTGCTGGACTCGATGCGGGCGAGATGTCGTGGGACTCCGCCGTGGTGTGTGGGGGCTGGTCTACGGTGGGGTTTGGGTGGGGTGGGATGGGACGCAGTTGGTAGCGGCGACCTTCCCGTTCATACCTCAGTTGCAGGGGGCGGCCAAGCCTGATCGCCAGGGCGCGTGCGTCCGACATGGCCCGGGTCAATTGGTGGGCTGCCTGCTGTGTTACGCTCCGCAACAGCGGCCGCCGCAACATCGGCCAGGCGAGGCCCAACGCGGTTGCCATGATTGCCAGTGTCAGCATCATTTCCAACAGCGTAAAACCCCGGCGGTTGTCTTTCGACAACCGCCGGCGTGTGGGGCCAGAGTCAGAGTCGTGGTCGTACCGGACGGACATCAGCGGACGACATCCCCCGTTGAAGACGCGACCGACTCGGGATCGTCACCTTGGGCTGTTGTGGACGGCCGCCAGTTGATGATGTCGTCTTCGGTGTTCATTTCTCCGTCGGGCCCAGCGGATGAGATATTGGGGAAATCGCGTTTCCCCTGAGACGGCGGGTACTCGTAGTCGAACGGACGATCCCAGGGATCGAGCGGCAGAACTTCGTCATCCAGGTAGGGACCGTCCCATTTTCGCGCCAGTCGTTCGTCTGCGGGGGCTTCGACCAGGACCGCCAGACCGTTCTCAGTCGCGGGAAAACGACGGTGGTCGGCGGCGAACATCTCTAACGCTGCCTCCAAATTGCCGATCTGGGTTTTGGCGGTTTTGATGTCGGCCTTTTTCTGGGACCCCAGTAAACGGGGGCCTACGAGCGCGAATAACGCGACCAGGATCACCAGGACAATCATCAGTTCCAGGAGGGTAAAGCCGCGACGTGAGTTCTTGCGTTGCATCGTGGTTCCTTTCTCGGTGGGCAAGAGGAATATCCCCGTTGGGGAGGAGATTCAAGTCAAGTGGCTGGGTCCGCCGCGGAGCGGCGGACCCTCATCAATCAAACGTGGAGTTCAAGTCAAATACGGGTAACAGGATGCCGACGATAATGAACATCACCATGGCTCCGATGAGCAGTAGCATCACCGGTTCGATCATCCGCACCATCACATCCAGTCGCCGTTGAATTTTCTGGTCCATACGGTTGGCAATCTTGATGAGTACGTCATCCAGAGAGTTGGATTCTTCGGCGACGCGAATCATGGCCATTACCGGGGCGGGAATCAGCCGGCTCGCTGCCAACGGCTGCGAGAGCAGTTCCCCCGCCGAGATGTGTTCAGCCGACTCGGCGATGGCCGAGCTCAGCAGACGGTTGCCCGAGGAGTCGCTACTGATTTTGAGTGATTTGAGGATGGGAACACCATTGCGCAACAGGGTGCCGAGTACCCGACAAAAGCGCGAGATGGCCGATTCGTGAAAGATGATGCCGGCCAGCGGGATCTTCAGTTTCCAGCGATCCGCCCAGAGCAGGCCCGCCTCGGTGCCGAGCAACTTGCGGATCAGCAAACCGCTCCCGATGCAACCGGCAGCGACCAGTCAACCGTAGCGCAGCAGGAAATGACTGAGTCCCAACAGCAGTAAAGTGACCAGTGGCAGCCCGGTTCCGGTACGTTCAAGGCGGTCGAAAAAGCCCTGGAACATGGGAACTATAAAGACGACCAGAAAGAGCGTTACTCCCAGCCCACCGACTGCCAGGATGAGCGGATAGGTCAGCGCGCCGACGACCTGGGCACGGAGCGCATCCTGTTTGCGCAGGAAACTGGCAACGCGCTGCAACGCTTCTTCGAGAAATGCCCCTTCCAGACCGGCCCGTACCATGCTGACTGCCAAGCCGGGAAAAACGTCCGGAAAATGAGCCAGAGCGGCGTCGAGGTTGGTTCCATCCGCCACCTGATCATGGACTTGTTTCACGACTTCCGCGAGGCGCGGTTCGGCCGCTTGTTGAGCGAGAATTTGGAGCGAGTCGAGCAGGGGAACTCCGTTTTCCAGTAAATCGGAGAGCTGGGTAAAGGTATCGGCCAGTACCTCTGGTTTGATTCGCTGGCGCCACTTTAACGTGAATCGAGAAGCGGAGACCTGAGATTCACCGTCTGTCAATTGGAGTGGGAACAACGCCCGATCGGTCAGCGCCCGCAGCGCTTCCTTGCGACCGGATGCGGTTATCGTCCCGGCTTCATTTTTTCCGCTGGCCGCTCGGGCCGTGTAGGCAAATTCAGGCACAACTCGCGTCGCCACAGTCAGGAGGTAGGAGAGACAAACGTTGGGGAGCAACGAATGGTCGGTCGCCCGTCCGCCGTTCCATTTGCAGGTGATGGAACCCCGTCCGGTTTGGTGACCCGAACCACTTCGTCTATCGAGGTGGTTCCCGCTGCGACGCGGCTCCACCCGTCCTGTCGCAGGGAACGCATTCCGGCACGTACAGCTGCGTGCTTGATTTCGGTGGACGAAGCCCTGTGGTTACACAGTTCTTGGATTTCCTCATTATTAACGAGTAGTTCGTACAGGCCACTGCGACCGCGGTATCCGGTATGACGGCAGCTGCGACACCCCTCTGGGCGATACAGCGAACCGGAGTCACAGAGCTCGCAGGGGAAATCGTCCGGGACGTCCTCGGGATCGGGAACGAAGGCAACACGGCAGTCGGGGCAGAGTTGTCGCACCAGCCGCTGGGCCACAATCCCCTCCACCGTGCTGCTGACCAGAAAGGGTTCGACACCGATGTCACACAATCGCATAAAGGCGCTTGCCGAGTCATTGGTATGTAGCGTACTGAACACCATGTGGCCCGTGAGCGATGCCTGAGTCGCGTTTTCAGCGGTTTCCAGGTCGCGAATCTCACCGACCAGTACGACATCCGGATCGTGTCGCAGAATGGCTCGCAGGCTTGTCGAAAAACTGAGACCGACTTTGTTATGTACCTGGATCTGGTTGATGCCTTCCAGTTGGTATTCGATTGGGTCTTCGGTGGTGATAATCTTGGTTNCTTCGTCGCGGATTTCGCTTAACGCGCTGTACAGCGTCGTGGTCTTTCCCGATCCAGTCGGTCCNGTTACCAGGACAATACCGTGGGGCAAACGGATCAGTTTCTGGAAATCGCCGTAGATCGATTCCGGCATTCCGATACCGCGTAGCGAGAAGCTCAAGTTATCTTTGTCGAGCACACGCATCACGACCCCTTCCCCGTGAAGCATGGGGATGATCGAAACACGCACATCCACTTCACGACGACGCACCCGCAATTTGATTCGCCCGTCCTGCGGAACCCGTTTCTCAGCGATATTCAGTTGGGCCATGATTTTCAGGCGGCTGATGATCGCGTTGCGGAACTGGTGCATTTCGGAGGGCACCGGCTGGCGTTGCAGTACCCCATCGATGCGATAACGGATCTTAAGTCCCTTCTCCTCGGATTCGATATGGATATCACTGGCGCGGGTCTCAATGGCTTCCGAGAGAATCTCGTTGACAAGCCGCACGACCGACGCCTCCTGGGCCTGATCTGCGTCCTCGGAGCCATCGAAACGGAGTTCGTCGACCGTTTCGATGCCGATCTGTTCGCGTTGTTGGGCCAACAGGCCATCGATCGTTTCCGCCCCTACTCCCAGATGGGCCTTGATCAGCGCAGAGAGTTCAGTTGCCGGTGCCAGTACTGGGAGCACCCGTAAACCGGTCGCGGCGCTGACTGCGTCGACGGCCTGCAGGTNGAATGGGTTGCTGATTGCGAGGACCAACTGGTCCTCGACTTTGCCCAGGGGAAAAACCTCATGTCGGTGGATCAACCGCAGCGGCAGTTCTTCCAGTAGCTTCAGGTCGATTTCCTCGCTACTGAGGTCGACCAGTTGTAGTCCCATGGCGGCGGCCGTCGCCTGCCACAGGAGTGGTCCCGATTCAAATCCGAGATCGGCGGCGATTGCATCCAGCTCATGCTCTTCCGAGATCGCGCTGCGGACGAGTTGCAGCTGACTGGCTGTCAGCGTGACCTGGGCATCAATCGCGTGGTTTGCAATCATGGTGTGTTTCGATCCTCCGAGGTGAATTCCTGCGAAGGGTCAGGAGAGGAACTCGTCGGCTCCGCCGAAAACACAATTTCAGCTGCAACCAGTCGAGTTTNTATGGGACAGGTCCCCGCGATGCAGGAATTCCACGGGGCAGGCGGGTGGGGTAGGTCGGTGGGAATTGGGTAGACCAGACAAGGGCCGTTTCGACCCTAGATTCTGTANGTGAGTCGTTTGAATGCGGGCCGGAGAGTAGGGAATTCGCTCAGGGCGGTCAAGGCAAATTCGTCCAATACCGGAGCTCCTGCACGCGGCGGGACGTGAAGCGACCGGANAGTGCCCGACACGACGCCCCNTGAACCCAGTGGCNTTTGGTGGTGGCCCGGATGAAATCGTGCACCGAGGACGCGGTGCACTGGCACTCAGTCCAAAAGCGCGTTAAGGGCCCGTCGCACGCGGCGTGCATTGCCCCCCCGTAGCGGGACCAGTTCGACCGTGCGGGCGGAGTGCGATTTGACCTGCTCGTCGAGTGTCTGTGCGAAGTTCGCGACTTCCTCTGCCAGTTCAAGGGGGGCATGCACAATGATCGAGTTGGTCTGCTGGTCGGCGTGAAGTGTCAGCAGCGGAGCGGCGGCGGCTGCATTGATTTGGGCGAGAACCGAGGCGACACTCTCGGAAACCCCTTCTGGAATTGACACTTTCTTGCGTCCCCCGCCCGAGGATAGTTGGGATTTGTAGACGGAGCCGAGGATGGAGGTGATTTCCTGGACATCGGCGTGCTCGATCCGTACGATTCGCGGCGCGCGAATGCCCAGTGAAGAGGGGGGGTCTGCAGTGTCCAGGGAGAGCGCTAGAAACTCAGCCACTTTCCGATCGGCGCGACTCCCGTAAACCACCAGTGAATTCAATCGCTCAGCCGCCGCAACGACCAGCGCACCAGGACCGCCACGCAGGGCGCCCGGGATGTTCTGCCAGAGTTGTTTTAATAGCTCTTTTATCTGCGTCGCATCCGCATTTTCCAGGGGGATGATGGAGAAGTTGCCGGCCCCGATGACCGCTTCGTCGCGACCGCGTAGCAAGGCCTGTAACAGGGACTCGAACCGATCCAAAGCGTCCAGATCTGAAGAGGCTATGGTCAGCCCGGTTTTCCCCGGAATGACGACGATCGGTGGCTTTTCTACCGGAGCCGGTTGGGGCGTGGCGGGCGGCGCACTGGTCAAGCGGATGCGGCCGGCTTGTGGTGTGGTTTCAGAGACTGGGCGGGGTTCGACCGGTCGCTCCTCCATGTCGGGGACGGGATCACGTCGGGACTTGGGCTGAGGGAGCGGGTTGGGCGGTGTCGATCCGGGCTGGACAATGTGAATTTTGTTTTCCCGCAATTCGGACCACAGACGTTGGATTTGCCGGACTGCATCCAGAGGGTCACCTTGCAGGGGGATCACCCGCAAGGGGCCGCGCGCGTTTCCGGAGGCCGTTATCGGCTCACCCATTTTGGCCAGCATTTGTCGGATCTCTTGGATCTGCTGCAGCGTACCGCGCACAAACAGCTTCTGGGTGCCCGCGTCGACGTCGGTCGTCGGAGTGGAGTTCTCCGGTTCGCCGTTGAACAGCTGGTCGATCGACGACTGCGCCGTGAACGGGTCGACGACGGTGAGTGGAAAGACTTCCAGCGTTCGACGCGAGCCCTGTAGCTGTTGCAGGGCGAGTGCGATCCGCTGGTGCTGTGCCGTGGTGGCCACCGCCAGCAATTGGCTGCCCGACGGGTCGATGCGGACTTCGGCCCGGGGTTGCTTGTCACGGAACAACGTCTGCAGGACCGACACCACACTTGTCCCATCGGCCTGGTCAAGCGGGTAGACCTGCAGCGTCGATGCGCTGGTCTGCTCGTCCCCTCCGATTTCGGCGATCAGTTTGCGAATCAAAAGGTGGTTGCGGTCGGTGGCCACAACCACCAGACTGCGGCCGGTACTGCTGGGATGACACGAGATCTGCCCCTCTTCGGGGAACGTGGCGCGCACCGCGTCGGCAACTACCTGCGCCGACATCGTACCGGTCGCGTAGGTGTGCGCGACACGCTGATCGGTGACACCTCGTTGCTGCATCTGTTCGACGAGATCATGAATCTGCCGGTGTTCCTCGGCCGTCGCAGTTGCCACCAGCATTCCTGAGTGGCGGTCAAGCGAGAGGGACGTTTTGGGCAGCAGTGCTGCAATCGCCGATTGCAGTGACGAGGCGACCGCTGCTTTGAGCTGATAGATTCTGGAAACCGGTTGCTGTTCTTCGGAGACCTGGTCGAGTTGTTCACATACCTGGGCGATCTGCAGATGTTGGTCCGCAGTTGCGGTGGCGACCAGTTTCATGACATTCGTGTCTACCGAAATGACGGCGTCGGGGAACAGTCCCGCCAGGACGGTTTGCGCTGGCGCCGGATTGCAGTGCTGGAACGTGTAGACACGTGTGGCTTTTTCCGTGGTCTCTGGCTGGTCCAGTTGCTCGATCATTTTGGTTACCCGCTGGTGCTCACTGGGAGTTGCGGTTACCACGACCGACTGCGACCCCGAATCCAGAATGGAAGTGACGTCGGGCAGCAGCGACTCGACCAGCCGATCCGCCGAGCTGGCGCTAGCGAATTTGAGTTTGTAGACGCGAAGCTCGGGTGCCGCACCGTCTTCGGTGCCTGGGAGTTGGGCGTCGATCCGCTCGATGGCGGCCGCCAGATTGGCTTGCTGTCGGGCGTTTCCGCTGACGATCAGATTCTGGTCCTTTCTACGGATCGAGATACCTTCGATGATTGCGGGCGGAAGGATTTCGACCAGATCCGCGGCCGACATGTTCCGTACGGTGTGCACCTGGACGACCGGAGCGGTGTCTGCTGCGGGCGCGGGGAGCTGGACTTCGATCCGCTTGATGGCCGCCGCCAGATCGACCTGTTGACGCGGGCTGCCACTTACGACCAGGTTCTGACCCTGCCTGCGAATCGACACGTTCTCGATCAGATCGGAGGGCAGGAGGTCGAGCATGGCTGCCGCAGGCATTCGCGCGACGGTGTGGACGCGGACCTCACGGGCATCCGGTTGAGGGACGCTGGCCCGGACCTTGTCAATCAACTCGCGGGCGCGGCGATGTTCGTCGGCGGTTCCCTGAATTAGCAACTGTCCCGGTCCGGTACTGATGATCTGTAATCCGGGCAGCGCATCTCGCAGCATCTGGCTGGTTTCGGCCACCGGAGCGGGCCCCAGTCGATAGATGTCCAGTGAACGATCTGCGTCCGGTTGGCTCTGGAGATGTTCAATTTGCTCGAGGGCAGCCTGCAGGATTTCATGTTCTGCGAGGGTTGCTACTGTCGCCAGGCCACCCGTCTTCGGGTCTACAGCGTATTGAATGGCGGGGGCCAGTGTCAGGAACACCTGGAGAATCTGTTGGGGATCACGAGGCATCGTTGGGTAGACTCTCAGGACTCGTTTGAGGGAGTCGCTGTCAAGAAGGAACGGCTTGACGACAGAGGCTAGTCGGTCGTGGTCTCGCTGGCCGCCCCAGGCGACGATGCGGTTTCCGACGACCGAAAGCTGCATCTCTGGGACGAGCTCGGTAAGTACCGGTAGCAGGGGTTCCGCTTCGCCGACCGGCAGATTGTAGGGGACTAACTTGCGGGTTTGGGGCGCTGTACCCGAGCGGTTCCATTGTTCCACAAACGCCTTCAGCGGAAGGTGTTCTTCGTCGGTCGCCCAGACTAACAGACGCTGATGAGCGTCGTCGGCGATGATCTTGAGGGCCGGGTACAGCTCGCCGAGGAGTTCTCTTGCCTCGCTGGCAAGTCCCAGGGTAATCGGATAACCAACCACGACCGTGCGGTCTGGCGCCAGCGCCGGGTCACCGAGTGTTTCCAGTAGCTGCGCCAGTTGCCGGTGCTGGGCGGGAGTTGCCCAGATTGCCAACTCGCGGGCATTGGCCGTGTCGACGACGCGCATGTCGGAAAACCGATCGCTCAGCGCGGATTGGAGTTCCAGGAAACGACGGCGTTGGTCAGGGCCGACCGGAAAGATCTTGAGGTGCGCGGCTGCGGGGGGAGTTAGATGTTCACCAATCTGTGACAACAGTTGCTTGACATGGGCCTGTTCCTGTTCGGTTCCCAACACCACCAGACGGTTTTGTGTGTCGTCCCAGGTGAGTTGTGCCGAGGGTACCGTTTCCACGAGGAGCGATCGGATGACCGGGGTGGCTTTGCCAGGAAGTGGGTATGACTGGAGTACGCGACGTGGTTCGATTGCGACTTCGGTGACCAGCGTTTCCAGCAGCTGCTGGAAACGCTGGTGCTGGTCCGCAGTTGCCAGAATCACCAGTTCCCCTGCAGTGCCTGCGTCAATGACACGCATCCCCGGAAACGCATCCAGCAGGTCCGCTTGAAGACGAGAAAAACGCGAGCGTTGAAGCTCGCTCACCGGGTAGATTTTGACGGATGGCTTTTGAAGCCTCTCGCCGGTTGCGTCAAAATCTCTCAGTGTCTCCTCGATGACNGCGTGCTGTGCTGCAGTGGCGACGGCAGTCAGTCGGCGCGTGGTTGTGTCCCACCCCAGACTGGCTCCGATGACCAGATTTTCCAGGGCGGTCATCAGCCCATCCGGAAGGGGCATTGCCTGCGGATAGAACCGCAATGTGCGACGGTGAGCGACGTCATTGACGGGGGTCAGTTCTTCGATGACTCCCAGGATCAGGGCATGTTGTTGACCGGTTGCCCGGATCAATATCCGCTCACCGCGCGAGCCGACGTGCACACTGATCCCGGGCACCAGCGCCTGTAGCGCGGAACTGACGGCAGCCGTGTCGTTGCCTTTCAGGTCGTAGGCTTTGAGCTGTTCAGTGGCCGGCTGGTCGCTGTGCAAGCCGAGTTTGTTGAGCGTTTCCTGGATCGCTTTTTGCCCGTCAGGGCTGGCAAATGCTAACAGCCGGAGATCCCCGTTGTCGATCGAGATCTGGGCATCTGGGGCGACCAGCTTGAGCTGGGCGGCCAGTGAGTCGGAGGGTGCGGTGCGGAGACGGTACGCTTCCAGACGGGACGCGGTTTCCACCGGCGGCTCTTTCGTCAATTGATCGAGCACCGCCTTCACGGCGGTCTGTTGGGCCGGGGTGCCGTAGGCGCTGATCTGTCTAGTTCTCTGATCGNCGGCGTAGGTTGCGCCGCTGATCAGAGTCTGGAGCATCTGTACCGCGACCTGGGCATCGATGCCCTTATAGGGATAGGCCACCAGCACCGGTTTCGGTGCCGGCGGTGGTTTGACGGGTGGCGCCGGTGATTTAGGCTCTGGGACCGAGCTGATCAACAGGCTGTAGGCAGGCATTTTGGCCGCCATGTCGGTGATGCGGATCTGTTGGGTTGGCGCCAGGGTGATGGCGCGTCCAAAGGGCGGCAGCAGTTGCTTGACAGCGGTGTCGACGGTGGTTGCAGGACGCTTCCCGAGTGGGAACAGGATCGTCACCAGTTCAAAGCGGCCCCGCTGCTCGATCTTGTCCAACGGTACGACTGGGATCAGCTCGGTAGTCAGGTCCGTTTTGAGATCCACCAGAATCAGTGTGCGCTCGCGGCGTACCAGACTGAAGCCTTTGGTAAGTAATACGCTGTTGAGCAGGTCAATGGCATCGCGAGGAGAGTAGCCCCTGCTGTCACGATAGGTAAATGTTCCCGGGGGTGGGTTGTTCATGACGAGTGAGAGATCGCTCTGTTCGGCAAACCAGCCAAGCACCTCGGGCCAGGTCTGATCGATGAACTGAAAGTAGAGCGACTGTTGGGCCGGTAATGTCGCCAGGAGTTTGCGCTGATCGTCCGTCAGCAGTTTCGACAGTTGCCGGTTTGCCGCAGTGATAATGGGGGGTCGTTCATCAGGTGGTGATTGGGCCAGCCGGTTTGCCCGATCCGCAAGGATCCGAGTCACCTGGGCGCGCTGCGGGTCCGTCAATTTCAGTTGTGCGGCAACCTCGGGGTGCGCCAGGCGGAGGAAATCAAAGGCGGGTGGTGCAGGCGCCTGTTCCTGTGCCTTGAGAGTGACGCCGGCGCCAACCAGCAGCCATCCCACCATCAGCAGTTGGCCCATTTTGCCGCGACACATGGACCGATCCATACAAGCTGCGAGAACGCTCATCCGTGAACCTTCCTGATAACGACTGCAAAACAGAGACAAGCATAGTGGGTAAGGGAAGCTGGGTAAACGGCATCGTTGTAGATTGGGGTTAGGGTTAGCGGGCGGTCGCGGCACTCGAACTGGGGCGTTTCTTCAAGGTGACTGCCGGCTCGCTCAGCAATCGCGTCCTCGCTATTTCCTTACAACGCCTGTGGACCGCCGGGTGCATGCACTGACCGGCGCCAGCGAGGCCTATCGGCTCATCGCTTCACTTCTGGGGGCTCGACTGCGCGCCGCTGTCAGCGCGTCGCCTCCCCCGGATAGCTGGTGTAGAATGGCGCCGGCCGACGAGCCGTGGTGCAACAGTCGATCTGGAGCCGAGTCCCGATGAGCCAGTGCAGATTCAATTCGCCGGTAAGCCATGTCCGCAATGAACACGGGGCCGCGCGCGGCCAACTCGGTACGTGGCAGCGCGGCGCTGCCGGCCGGTGGGTTCTGCTGCTGGTCGTTCTGGGGGGTGGGATAACGGCACCGATCAGCGGGCAAACCGTCGATTTTCAGCGCGAGATCCGCCCCATCTTGGTTGAGCATTGTCTCCAGTGCCACGGTCCGGATCGGGAAGCGAGACAGGCCGATTTGCGGCTCGATGTGCGGGCCTCGGCGCTGGCCGCACGGGAGTCGGGTCCTCCTGCGATTCGACCGGGCAATTCCCAGGCCAGTCCGTTGGTCGCGCGCATCCGCTCTCAGGATTCTGAGCTGATGATGCCACCTCCCTCCCACAACAAGCCACTGCGGGCCGCACAGATCGAGCTGCTCACCCGCTGGATCGAGGAGGGCGCGCGGTTTGAGAATCATTGGGCGTTCCGCCCGCCCCAGCGGGTGGAGTTGCCTCCCGGCGGGGGACCGGCGGGGGCGCATCCGATCGATCGGCTGGTCGCCAAGCGACTGCAGTCGCGGGGTTGGGCGCTGGCGAAGACAGCGCCGGCGGCGGTGCTCTGCCGGCGGATCCACCTCGATTTGATCGGTTTGCCGCCGTCGCCCGCGGAGGTCGATGCCTTTTGTCAGCTCGCGGTGGAAGATCTAGCGGCGGCGGTACGCCAGCGCGTCGACCAATTGTTGGACAGCCCCCACTTCGGCGAGAAGTGGGCGCGTCATTGGCTCGATGTGGCCCGCTATGCGGACAGCAACGGATTCGAAAAGGACCTGCCCCGCGAACAGTGGGCGTGGAGGGATTGGGTGATCGATGCACTGAATCGTGATCTCCCCTACGACCGTTTTCTAATCGAGCAGATCGCCGGGGACCTGCTCCCCGACCGCACCCAGGGGCAACTGGTCGCCAGCGGATTTCTACGCAACGGAATGATCAACGAAGAGGGGGCCATCGTGGCCGAACAATTTCGAATGGAGGGCCTGTTCGACCGCATGGACTGTATCGGCAAGGCGGTGCTCGGCCTGTCGATTCAATGCGCCCAATGCCACAGCCACAAATTCGATCCGATTTCGCAGCGCGAGTACTATGGCCTGTTTGCCTTTTTGAATGACACCTACGAAGCCAAGTCATGGGTATTCACTCCGGGGCAACTCGAAACGATCGATTCGATCNCGGTGGCGATCGCAGATTTGGAGGGNCAAATCAAGACCCNTTTGCCCAACTGGAAGGAGATGTCGGCCAGTTGGGTCGAACAGCAGCGGCGCTCGGCGCCTCGCTGGCGGGNGATCGAGCCGCTGGAGCAGACCTGGGTTGGNGGTGTGAACCACCCGCAACTCCTGTCCGATCAGAGTGTGGTCATTTTGGGTCATCCCACCACTGCCGGTGAGATGTACATTCGCAGCACACCCCAACTGGAGGGTGTGACGGGGCTCCGCCTCGAGGCCTTGACCTACGGGGATCTTCCATTTGGTGGTCCCGGCAGAAGTCCGCGGGGNGNTTTTGCACTGAGCGAAGTTTCACTCNCTGTTCGGCCGCCGGGGACCGCGGATTGGACGTCCCTGAAGCTGGCGCGGGCGAGCTGCGATTTTGCCGAACCGCAACAGCGGCTGATCGAAGTGGCGCCCGAGCCGAAACCGGACAAGCCCGACAAACGCCTCGTCGGCCCAGTGGCTTTCCTGATCGACGGGAGCGAGGATACGGCTTGGCGGTCCGACCGCGGTCCGGGGCGACGCAATACCGAATCGGTTGCGGTGATCCAACTCGCTGAGCCGGCGACGTTCCCGCGCGGGTCCGAGCTAAAAATCACGTTGGCGATTCGCCATTCGCTTCCCGGTGATGCGCGTCAGACGACNCAGTTGGGGCGGATGCGGTTTGCGCTCTGCCACGCACCCACTCCGCGNGCCCCAGACTACGATTGGGCCGCCGGNCTGGCGATCGGCAAACCGCCTGCCGAGCGGACTGACACCGACCTCCGGGCGATCTTCGTTGCCTGGCGAAAAACCGTCGCGCAACTGAGCGAGATCAACGCGTCGATCGCNGAGTGGGAACGTCAATTCCCCGAGGCGCCGACGAGCGTACTGCACGTCGCGGCGCGCAACGAGGAGCAAACGCGCGAGACGTATCTGCTCGACCGCGGAGCCTGGGATCAGCCGCTCCANAAAGTCTCGGCACACGTCCCGGCGATGCTNCACNCGCTCCCNGAGGANCGTTCTCCCGACCGTCTGGCATTCGCTCGCTGGCTGGCNGATCGACGTTCGCCGCTGACCGCGCGGGTCCAGGTGAACCGCGTCTGGCAGGCGATGTTCGGCCGCGGGTTGGTCGCCACGCCGGAAGATTTTGGCACCCGCGCCGCGCAGCCAGAACACCTGGAAGTCCTCGACTGGCTCGCGGTGGAGTTCATGGCACACGGCTGGAGCATGAAGGACCTCATGCGGACCGTCGTCACGAGTCGTACCTACCAACAGGACTCNCGCGTCTCGCCCCAAGCCCGGCAACACGATCCGGAAAACCGATGGTTGGCTCGGGGNCCCCGATTTCGTGCCGANGCGGAGGTGGTGCGTGACATCGCGCTGAGTGTCGCCGGGTTACTCCATTCCCGTATCGGCGGGCCGAGCATCTATCCGCCGATTCCGGAGAGTGTGCTGAACGATAATTTCTCGAAACCCGATTACTGGTCACCCCCCAAATCCGAGGAGCGTTATCGCCGAGCGCTGTATCTGTTCCGCAAACGTTCGATGCCCGATCCCGTGTTGAGTACCTTCGATGCGCCGAACGCTGACTTTGCCTGTGCTCGCCGAGTGCGTTCGAATACACCGTTGGCGAGCCTGGTGTCGATGAATGAGCCGGTGTTCGTGGCCGCGGCGCGCGGACTGGCGCTGCGGATTCTGTTCGAGGGGGGCTCCGATGATTTGCAAAAGGCTGACTATGCCTACCGGCTCTGTACGGGGCGGGGTATCCGCGCCGCGGAGCAGAAGGTCGTGTTGGCGCTGGTGACCAGTCGGCGTCGTCAGCTCTCGCAGAATGCGGCTGCGGCGCGTGACATGGTTCGTGGCGAAGACGGGCGCGTGCCGGTTCGAGCTAGGCAGGTAGGAGTGGTGGAAGCGGCGGCGTGGACGGTGGTGGCGCGCGTGCTGCTCAACCTGGACGAGACCCTCAGCAAAAACTAGGGGCGGTTGTGATGACCTCGATCGACGACGTTCGAAAGCTGCGGGCGCGAATCGCGGCGCGGCGGTGGTTCCTGGGAGAATGCGGAGTTGGNCTGGGAGGCGCCGCGCTGGCGTTTNTAGGNGGGGGAGGGCGGTCGTCGAGGGCGGCCGGTCCGGGGTCGCTTCGCCCGCCCCATTTCGCGCCGCGGGCGAAACGCGTGGTCTATTTGTTTCACGCNGGNGCCCCCAGTCATCTGGAGTTGTTTGATCACAAGCCGGCGCTCACCAAACACAGCGGNCAGTTGCCNCCGCCGGAACTGTTGGCGGGATATCGGGCNGCCTTCATCAACCCCAATTCAGCCCTGTTGGGGCCGCGGCACGGATTTCGGCGTTACGGGGAGAGCGGCATCGAGCTCTCGCNACTGTGGCCCCACACCGGCAAGNTGGCGGATGACCTGTGTGTGATCCGTTCGATGCACACCGATGCGGTGAACCACGCCCCCGCGCAGATCATGATGAACTCCGGTTCCCCGCAATTCGGGCGACCCAGTTTTGGAGCCTGGACGCTGTACGGGTTGGGCAGTCAGAGCGCCGACTTGCCGGGGTACGTCGTGCTCAACAGCGCCANGGGTACCAGNGGCGGTGCCAGCAACTACGGTTGTGGCTTTTTGCCTACGTCGNTGGCNGGCATTCCGCTGCGCAACTCGGGCGACCCGATTCTCTACCTGACCAATCCGCCAGGGTTTGACGACGAGACGCAGCGGGCCTCGCTCGACAGCCTACGGCAGCTCAACGAACTGGCGCTCGCCGACACCGGCGATCCGGAGATCGCGGCCCGCATTCAGAGCTATGAGACGGCGTTTCGGCTACAGCACAGTGCGCCCGAGTTGATGGATTTTTCGGGCGAGTCGCAACACAGTCTCGATCTGTACGGAATCAAGGATCGTCAGGAATCGAGTTACGCCTGGAATTGCCTGTTGGCGAGGCGGATGCTCGAGCGGGGTGTCCGNTTTGTGCAGCTGTTNCACGAGGTCTGGGACCAACACGGGAACCTTACCAAGGGAGTCCAGGACAATTGCCAGGCGACCGATCAGGGGACCGCCGGGTTGCTTTCAGATCTCAAACAACGGGGATTGCTCGAGGACACCTTGGTCATTTGGAGTGGAGAATTTGGGCGCACACCAATGGTGCAGGGAGGCAACGATGGCCGCGATCACCACAATCGTTGTTTCACGAGCTGGCTGGCCGGCGGGGGTGTGCGCGGCGGTCATGTGCACGGTGAAACCGACGAGTTGGGATTCAATATCGCCCGCGACCCGGTCCACGTCCACGATCTGAATGCCACGCTGCTCCATCTGTTGGGCCTTGAACACACCCGGTTGACATACCGCTTTCAGGGGCGCGACTTCCGTCTCACCGATGTGCACGGCCGCGTCGTCCGCGAGTTGCTCGCGTGATCGCGCGGCCGGTCACGGTTCCCCAAACAGTGCGCGAAAGGCGTCGAGCGCTTGCTCGTCGCTTTCTGCGGGGTAGGCTTCCAAGCCGACGCTGCCGTGGTACCCGGAGTTGTCGAGTTCGGCGGCGATCCGCGCGTAGTCGATTTCTCCCGTGCCCGGTTCGTGGCGCCCCGGGACGTCGGCGACGTGGACGTAACCGATCAGATCCGCGTGGTTGCGAATCGTCTCGACGACGTTGCCCTCCTGAATTTGTGTGTGGTAGATATCCATCAGAATCCGGATCCGTGGACTGCCCACCTGCTCCAACAGTCGCGCCGCATCTTCAAAGAAGGGGATCGAGTAGCCCGGGTGATCCCGTTTGATGTTGAGCGGTTCCAGGTTGTAGGTGAGGTCGTGTTGTTCAGCGATTTCGGCTACCTGACAGAGCGCCTTGTACGCGGTGACCCAACGGGTCGCCGGGTGCGCGGCAATCGGGTGATTGCCGTGGCCCTGGTCGTCGAGCGAACCGGAAATCAGGATCAACTGTCGCACCTCGAGCTGTTGCGCAATCGGCAGGCAGTCCCGGACCCCCGCGATCCAGGCATCGACACCATCGGGGTGCACCATGCAGCCGCCATCGCGGTAGACGACGTTCCCGATCATCGTACTGACCGTGATATCTGGATCGTCGGCCAAGGCCACCGTGTCGCGATCGTGCCAACCCCAGAACTCGACTGCAAAACCGGCCGCTGCGATCCGCCGCGCACGTTCGACGAAAGGAAGCGCGGCGAACAGCGTGTCGGCACAGGCCGAAAGTTGGAAGCGCATCGCGGTCTCTCCGAGGTGATGGGCCAGAATCGGCCTCAGTGTAACCGATACGATACCCGCAACCGAGTCGTGGGCGCGGCCCTCCCGCCGGGCGCGGTGGCGCCTCCAGGGGGGCTTAGCGGGCGGCCCCGCGACTCGCGGTGCGTGGCGCGGGCCAGGATTCGCGGTGGTACGTCGCAGACCCTTCGACGACCGTGACGAAAGCGTCGACGGGGAGATCGTGAAAAACCTGCTGCGTGTCGCTGGTCGGCCAGCGCACGATCAGCCGTTTAACCTGTGTGGCGGTTCCCAGGCCGAGCGTTTGGCGGAGGGGGTTGGCGCCAAAGCTGCCGCCGCTGTTGACGTGTCGGAAGACCGAACGCGTGCTTCCATCGGCGTCGCTGAAGACCGCTTCCAGGCGCGCGCCGATCGCCCCGCGATTGGACCGTCGGCCGATCAACCGAACGGCGAGCCAGTGATTTCCGAATCCCGGATTCTCGTACAGAGCATCATGGAATTTATCGCCGGGAAATGCCCCGCCCATCTGCGCAAACAGGTCTTGATCGCCATCGCGGTCGAGGTCGGCGAAGGCGATGGCGTGGCCTTTTTGAAGGTGGCCGAACCCGCCTGAAAACGTGATGTCACGGAACCGCTCGCCGCCGCGATTGTGGTACATCACGTTGGGCATCAGCGCCTCGTACTCGGGCGTGCCCGTGCCCAGATAAAAATCGAGATAACCGTCCAGGTCGAGGTCGCCAAAATTGGCTCCCATCGGCAGCGTGTAGTCGTCGGCGAGCTGCGCATCGCTGGCGACGTCGGTGAAGCCGCCCTGGCCATCGCCTCGGTAGAGCCGGGCCGGCTCTTCCTCGAAGGGCATGTCGAGATAACTTTTGACGACGCTAGCCAGAGCATCCGAATCGATCTGGTAGCTGGCGACGAACAGATCGAGATGGCCATCGTTGTTGTAGTCCCAAAACCAGGTTGGAAAGCTGTAGGTGGGACCCGCGACGGCGCGCGTCGAAGCGGTGTCGGAAAACGTACCGTCGCCGTGATTGTGGTACAGACGGTTGGCCGCGTTGAGGTTGGAGATGTACAACTCGGGAAACCGGTCGCCGTCGCAATCCCCCCAGCTGACCCCCTTGGCATAACGGAGGTTCTCGACACCGGCGGCTGCCGCGACATCGGTGAAAGTACCGTTGGCGTTGTTGCGAAACAGCTGACTGGGGGCCTCGACCGGTCCATCGTGCTCGTTGCCGATAAATAGGTCGAGATCACCATCGTTGTCGTAATCAGACCAGGCTCCGGTTTGCGTGGGGAAATGGCGCTCACCGATCCCGGCGTCAAACGTGACGTCGGAAAACGTCCCGTCGCCGTTATTGCGGACCAGCGAATTCGGATGGTCGCCGAGTTCACCAAACCAACCGCCGCGCAAGACAACGAAATCGGCGTGGCCGTCGTTGTTGTAGTCCGCTTGTTCTAGATTCAGGCCGCCACACAGGCCCGACAGGCCGGCCGCCGCCGTCTGGTCTGTAAAGGAGCCATCGCCCGCGTTGACAAAAAATCGCAGCTGGCCCCCAGGGTCGAGTGTCGAGGTGATCAGATCGAGTTGGCCATCCCCGTCGAAATCATCGATGATTGCGCCGCCGGAGAGATTGAACGTATCGAGGCCCCATTTTTTGGCAACGTTCGGGAACCGCGGCCAGTCCTCCTCCGCTTCAAACACGCGGCTCGGAATTCGGTAGGCTTCGGGGACGCCATCGGGGTACTCGCCGATGGTCATGGCGGCCAGGTTGAGGAGCCACTGGGCCTTGAGGAACTCACTGGAATCGGGTGCGGAGTGTGCGAGCACCTCGCGAAAGAACTTGCTGGCCTGTCGCGACCCGCGGGGCCGCGTGTGCACGCCCTGGCCGATGATGGGCACGATGCAACTCTCTCCGGAGTGTTGGGCACAGCAGTTTTCTGTTTCTCCCAGCCGCAGATAGGCCAGGCCGAGACGATAACGAACACGATTGGGGATCTGCGGAGGCATCTGCGCTTGCGCTTCGGGGAGCAGCCCATGTGCCGCGGTCAGGTGATCGATAACCGATCGCTCTTCACCTAGCCGTGCCTGCTCGCGAGCGAGCGACAGATGACCGATCAGGAAATGGTGTTTGGGGTCGTTTGCCGCCAGCGACCCCAGGCGATTCTTCCAGACCTCGACCATTTTGTTTCCCAACCAGGGGTTTTCCCGAGCCGTCCGATCGGACAGTTGTTTCAATAGCCGGACCATTTTCCGATGCCCGTCTTTCGGATGCCCGTCGGCATCGCCTGCTGGGGAGGCTGCAGAGGCGTCGGAGAGAGGTTGCGTTTGCGGCTGAGGCGGCGGTGTGCGAAGTGGGTCGATCGCCGTTTGACGGGGGGGACTCAGTGACTCCACGCCCACCGGTTCGCGGCAACCGCTACTCGCCGCCAGCAGCAAAAGGGCGCCGGCCAGCAATGGCCCGCAGGGGGGCGTTGGAGACCACCGTGGCGTCGTGGCAGGCTGGCGCATCAAAGGGTTCTCGAAAAAAAACGCTGGCTCTCTATCTCGCGGCCGGTCCTCGAGGGTGCCAGTCACCGAATTGCCAGTCACCGAATTGCCGGGAACGCGCCGCGGCGGATAAGACGATCCCGGCGCGCCATCCGCTAGGGCTCGTCCGCCGCCCGCGCCGACCCAGCGGCCAACTTATAACACAGATGACCGAAGGGGGCCACGTCACGCGGGGTGCCGACTTTGCGGTCCGGTGGCAGGCTGGTAAAACGTAGGTCAGGGGGAGGCTGTCTTCCTCAGCATTTGCGTTTCGTAACCTGGGGAGCACGCTGGTCATGATGACTCGTACGTATGCGGCTACACTCGCCTGGATCGTGGTCTTGCCGATGGCGGTTTCCGGTGCGGAACTGAAAGCTCTGATTGTCGATGGTCAAAATAATCACGGGGTGTGGCCCAAGACTAGCGTCATGATGGCGCACTACCTCCGGGAGACGGGTCTGTTTTCGGTCTTCTTCGCGCGCACCCAATTTACCTGGCAGGGTGAAAGCCTGCTTAAACAGTTCGCTCTGCCCGGTGTCACAACGACGCCCGCTCCACGTCCCAAGGCGGATCCTTCATTCCGTCCGAAGTTCTCCGACTACGATGTGGTGATTTCGAATTTCGGAAACGCGACGGCGCCTTGGCCGAAAGCCACCCAACGCGATTTTGAGAACTATATGCGCAGCGGTGGCGGGTTGGTCGTGGTCCATGCTGCGGACAACGCGTTTGGTGATTGGAAGGCGTACAACGAGATGATTGGGCTCGGTGGTTGGGGGGGCCGCAACCAGGCGCACGGTCCGTATATCTACCTCTCGGCGGAGGGCAAACGGGTGCGTGACAATTCAGCCGGCAACGGCGGCCACCACGGAAGTCAGCACGCGTTCTCGCTGCTGGTGCGCGATGGCGACCATCCCATCACCCGCGGGATGCCTCGCGAGTGGATGCACGCGCGGGATGAGTTGTACGACAAATTGCGAGGTCCGGGCGCGAATCTGCAAATCCTGGCGACCGCTTTCGCCGACCCGAAAACGGGAGGCAGTGGCCGTCATGAACCGATGTTGATGACGATCAAGTTTGGCAAGGGTCGGGTGTTCCATACCCCGCTGGGGCACGCCGATTACTCACAGGAGTGCGTCGGTTTTATCGTCTGCCTGCAGCGCGGGGCGGAGTGGGCGGCCACCGGAAAGGTGACCCAGGCGGTGCCGGCCGACTTCCCCACTGCCGGGAAGACATCCTCGCGTCCCTTTACCGCGGCGGGAACCGGCAACGATCGATAAAGGATCTCGCCACTAATCGCGATGCCAGGGCACTGTCGCCGCGCCTGCGGATCTACTGCGTTTGCTTTGCGGTGAGAATTTCCGCAAAGGTGGACGCGTCCATATTCCCACCGCTGACCACGCAGACCGAGCGGCCTCGCTCCGGCTCAGGGATCGCCAATGCGGCCGCCGTCGCGAGCGCACCGGAGGGTTCGGTGAGGATTTTGTTGCCGATTGCCAACCGGCGAACGGCGGCGCGCACGTCCTCCTCGGAGACGAGCGCGACGCGGTCAACCAGCTGTTCCAGTAGCGGGAACATCTCATCCGTGATGAAGGGGACCGCGACGCCGTCGCAGATCGTGTTGCAGGGCACGCTGACTGGCGCGCCGGCGTCGAGACTCCTCGCCAACGAGGGGCAGCCCTCCGGCTCGACCGCTACGATGCGTACCCCCGGCCGTAACGCTTTGAGGGCACTCGCCGCACCGCCCAACAGCCCCCCTCCGCCGACCGGAATCAGGACGGTCTCGACGTCGGGCACTTCCTGGTAGATCTCCAACCCGATGCTGCCGTGACCGATCAGCACATCGCGGTCAATCCAGGGGTGGATGAAAGCATAGGGCTCGTGGGCCCAGAGGTGTTCGCGGAGGTAGCGGAACAGCTCCTCAACCGGGACCAGAACCGGCTCGGCGCCGTACGCGCGGACCGCTTCGATCTTGCTGCTGGGCGCGCTGTCTGGCATCAGGGCGCGCGCCTGCACACCAAAACGTCGCGCGGACCAGGCCAGCGCTTGGGCCGTGTTGCCTGCGCTGACCGTGCTGACACCCGCCTCGCGCCGCTGGGCGTCGAGCGAGGCGACGGCGTGCCAGACACCGCGAATTTTGAACGAATGGACGGCCTGGTGGATTTCTGTCTTGAGCAGGATGTCGCTGGCGCCCTGGTAGCGATGCAGCGGGATCAACGGCGTGGGGCGCACGATATCGACCAAGCCGCAGGCAGCCTGGCGGATCTCGTCGAGGGTTGGTGGTTGCACGTACATCGTGAGTGGGGTTGAGCCGGTGGTCGCGGCGCTCGGTGCGGGCCGGGGTTGCTGCGCATCATAAGCGACCCCCATCGGTTGCCCAAGGGTCGATCCCTGACCGTGGTGCGGAGAAGCGGACGGGTTGCCGCAGCGCGGCCGAACCCGCTCTTGGCAGATCGTTCAATCGGGCGCGCTGCGGCGCCGTAAGATCCGTGGCAGAAGGATTCCGGTAGCGGCGATCGCCATACCGATGACCCACAGAACGGCGTCGACCCAGCAGGCGAGCACCAGACAACCGGCCAATCCGATCCAGGCAAATAGCGGGTGGTAGAGCCGTTCGTCACGCGACAGTTGCAGCGCCGCCAGATTGGTGATTGCGTAGTACGCCAGAACGGTCATGGCGGCGAACGACCAGGTCGTTCTCACACTTTCCAAGCTGACCAGCGCGGCGATCACCAAACCGACCAGCAGCACTGCTACGTAAGGGGTCGTGCGGGCCGCGTTCAACCGAGCGGTGAAGGCTGGCAGGTCCCCGCGCCGCCCCATCGAGAGCACCACCCGCGACAGCCCGAGGATCAAATTCAACAAGACGCTGAGCAATGCCGTCAGCGCGGCGGTGCTGACCACGAAGCGGACCGCCGGAACCGAAAACTGGCGCGCGAGCGTGTCCAGGACGGCGCCCTGTTGTGTGGTCAAGCGGCTCAACTGCGGTGCGCCCACGGTTCCCACCGCGACGACCCCGACCAACGCGTACAGCGAACCGGTGATCAGCAGTGTGGCGATGATGGCCCGCGGTATCGTGCGCCGCGGCTGGCGCACTTCCTCTCCCAGCGTCGCGATTCGTCCGTATCCCGCGTAGGCGACGAACATCAGCGCCGTCGCCTTGAGCAGTGCGCCCCACGGGCCTCCCGGCTGGCTGGCGTCCGGCGGGAAAAGGGGCCGCCAGTGCGACGTGTCAGCCTTCCACAGCGCGCCGAGTCCAACGACCACAAAGACAACCAGCCCCAACAGCGTCCAAGCCACAATGCACGCGGTTGCCTGACGCGATCGCTGGATCCCACCCAAGACGATGACGGTGGCCAGCGCAATGGCCGTCCAGGCGATCGGCAGCGACCAGGTGTCGGCGGCCTCGAGTTGAAAGAAGTGCGTCAAATAGCTCGCGAAACCGATCGCCGCGGTCGCGGCTGAAGCGGATTTGGCGGACAGGAACATCCAGCCGGCGCCGACTCCCAACCAGGGATGGAGATAGCGGTAGCCGTATTCGTAGGTCCCGCCGCTGTGAGGGTGATTGGCTGCCAGCTGAGCGCTGCTCAGCGCGTTGCAGGTCGCCAGCATTCCCGCCAAGGCGATGGCGATTACGACCGCGGGGCCAGCGACCTCGGCACCCAGGCCAATCGAGACAAACACGCCCGTTCCGAGAATCGACCCGAGGCCCATCACGGTGGCGCCGGGACAGCCCAATTGGCGTTGCAGTTGGGGGGAGGGCGTCGGGCCGGGTTCGCGTGGCGCGGTCACAAGAGCTGCCGGATGCGAGATNTGAATGCGGGCGGGTGGTGGAATCGATACGTTATACACCAATGTCAGCGGGCCACGGCGGTCGGCCTCGCGGCCGGTTTGCCAACGCGGCCCAACCCCCCGGCGGACGGTCTTCGGCCAACGGGCGGTCGCCGCCGGGCCATCGCTTGCGCAACGCGCCGCGTTCGCCGTTGGCTGCGCAGGAGCCTAGATCAACTCCTGAATGACGCGGCCCTGACTCAAGAGCGGGATCGGACGTCCCGCGTGGTTGAGAATCTCGTGCCGCGGATCGATACCCAGGTGGCGGTAGACCACGGCCAGGATATCCTCCGGCGAAGTCGGGCGCAGCGCCGGGTACTCGGCTTTGGAGTTGGTTGCGCCGACCGCTTGGCCGGTTTTCAAGCCACCGCCCGCCAGCAACACCGAGTACGCTTGCGGCCAGTGATCTCGTCCGACTCCGTTGCTGTTCTTGCTCAACCGTGGAGTGCGGCCGAATTCACCCATCACCACCAGCATGATTTCACGGTCGGTTCCCCGCTCGTGAAGGTCCTCGACGAGTGCTGCGATGCATTGGTCCAGATAGGGGAGACGACGAGTCATGTAGTCGCCGAAATGACCCGGGCGACCCGCGTTCATAATGTGATCATCCCAGTTGGTCCAATCGGGACCGCTGAAAGGGGTATTCATGAACATCGTCACGACACCGGTACCCGCTTCGGCGAGTCGACGGGCCAACAACGCGCCTTGACCCCACCGGTTGCGACCGTATTTGTCCCGCAGCGCGTCGGTCTCTCGGGAGAGGTCAAAGGCCTGCGCCGTTTCGGGACTGGTGAGAATATTGAAGGCCAAATCCCGCATCTTGTCGGTGGCGAGCAGGGCCTGTTGTTGATCGATACCCGCCCGCAGTAAATCGAGTGCGGCCAGTAGCCTCTTGCGGTCGCTCAGTTTCTCGCCAGCGGTACCGGCGCTGATCTGAATCGGTGAGCGGTAGTTCGATTGCGACGGATCCCCGGCGTGCAGTGGCTTGTGCTGAACGCCGATATAGGTCGGGTTGGTCATGTACGCGGCGTTGGGCAGCCCCACGTACTGCGGCATGGTGTTGGCTGTCGTGGAGCGGATGTAGCTGGTGACGTGACCGAAATCAGGATGTTCGCCAACGCTAGTGGAAGTCGGATCGGGAACCGCCGGCGTCTTCCCGGTCAGGACCTGGATGCCGCCATCGCTATGGCTGGCCATGGTGTGGTGGCAGCTGCGCACGATGGCCAACTTGTCCGCGATGCGAGCCTGGCGGGGAAACAGTTCGCAGATGTCCATGCCCGGGACACGCGTTGCGATTGGACCGTAAATGCTGCGGTAGTCCGACGGCGCATCGGGTTTCAGGTCGTAGGTCTCCAGTTGCGACGGACCGCCGTGCAGATACATCAGGATCACCGACGTCCGCCGCTGTGCATTTCCGGAGGCGGCGCGCGCCGCCAGTACGTCGCTCAGGAAGATTCCCGCGGTTCCCAGGGCTCCGGCTTGGAGGAATTCACGTCGACGGATCGGACCGCGGCAGCGTGGCGTTGTCATAATGCTCTGTGGGCAGGTGGCTGAGGACCGGCTGTCGGTGGCAGTCTCTCTGCGACGGACAAGCGATTCCTGTTTATCTTCGGAAACTTCGCCCCTTGTGGAAACAGGAAACCGCACATTTTTCTCAAAGCGAGGGGGAGCCGTTCCAGGGCATCGAGGTCAGTATGTCAGGCCGGTGGCAGCTGCCGGGCACTCCGCCTGCGGCGAGCTTCCGCCGCGGCGCGGGGGAGAGGGGCGGTGCAAACCATTTACAGCGCCCCTTATGTACGTCAGAATTGCACGAATTGGGGCGCGCGGCGCCCCGGGTTTTCCACCCTCGCCGAACCGGAGTTTGACCCCATGAAACGTATCTGCTGTCTGGCGCTCGTGGCCCTCGGTAGCCTGCTCGGATCCTCGGCTGCCGAGGAGCAGAAGGACGACGGTTGGATCAACCTGTGGGACGGGAAGACATTCAAGAACTGGCAGGCGAGCGAAAACAAGAAGAGCTGGACCATCAAAGACGGCGCCTTTGTCGCCTTCGGTCCTCGCAGCCATCTGTTCTATGTGGGGAAGGAGGCGCCGTTCACGAATTTCCATTTCAAGTGTGAGGTGATGACCGGGCCGGTTTCTAACGGCGGTATCTACTTCCACACAAAGTACCAAGAGAACGGTTGGCCCAAGTTCGGTTACGAGGCGCAGGTAAACAACACCCACGGCGATCCCAAAAAGACGGGCAGTCTGTACGACGTGAAAAACGTTTTCAAGGCACCGGCCAAGGACAACGTGTGGTTTACCGAGGAGGTTATCGTTCGGGGCAGGAATATCCAGATCGTGGTCGATGGCAAAAAGTTGGTCGATTTTACCGAGGCGCCCGATCGCAAGGCGGGCCGTGACTTCACCCGAAAACTCGACAAGGGGACATTCGCTTTTCAAGCGCACGATCCCAAGAGCGTGGTCCGGTTTCGCAAAATCATGGTCAAGAAGCTCCTGGCTGTGGAAGGGACTGATTAGCACGTGGTCGCCCACCACCGCTGGCCAGCAGCCGGGCAGTAGGCCATGGGCGATGGCGCACCATAGGCTGCACCGCATGACCCACACGTTGCCCGCCGCAGCCTCCGCGCAGCACGGTTGACGCGGATGCCCAGGGGCCCGACACTCGAGGTTCCGCGTCGGGTGGTCGCGCGTGCGCCCGGTCGGGACGGCGGTCGCTGGTCACCGAGACGCTGAGCTTCATCGCGATGCTCCCCGAGTCGGACGTTGGCCCCGTGGCGCGCAGCACGTCTGCCTCGCCTGCAAGTGATTGATGGCAAGCGGCTTCACCAGCGAGCAGACTATACCCCATGACCGAAGAACCGCCCCTTGAAACCGATCTACCGAGTTGCCCGGCGGACGATCTAACCGAGGCCGGCCTCGCGCTCCAGAGGGACGGATTCGTAATTCTCACCGACGCCATCTCCGCTGACGTTGCGGGGGACTTGGCGGAACGCGTGTTGGCGGCGCCGCAGCGAACGCCGGGCGTGGAGGGTTACGAATTCGTGGTGGCGCTGCTGAATCACGATCAGCGGTTCTTGCAACTGGCCATGCATCCGACCGTGTTGGCGCTGGCCCGTCAGGTGTTGGGTGGGCGACTCGAGCCGGCGGTGAACGCGTTTGCCTGGCCGGTGGATGACCAGGTCCGATTGGGCACCGTCGACGGCCTGGTTGCCCACCCGGGCAGCGAGTTGGGCGCATGGCACATGGATTCGCCGATGGGTCAACTCGATCCGCAGCGACCGCTCCCGGACTTTCCGATCATCGTCAATGCCATTTGGATGTTGACCCCCTTCCAGGAGTCGACCGGCGCGACCCGTCTCGTCCCCGGCAGCCAGCATCGCCGCAGCTTACCTCCACCGGTTTGTGATGCGTTGCCCGACCAACAGATCTGTTGTGGACAAGCGGGCAGCGTATTGGTGTTGCCCAACACGATCTGGCATGCGGCGGGGGCCAATCGCAGTGACCAGCCGCGGGTCGCGGTGGCCTGTAATTATCAACCCTGGTGGGTGGGGCGGTTGACGATGGACATGTACCCCATTCGCCCCGACGTCTGGGAGCGACTGCCTCCCGCAGCGCAAGGCTTGACCCGCCACCAACTCGGCTGGGATACCGACTTCCAAGGTGTCGTTTACCAGGCCGACTCGGACCACAACGAACGGCCGCCCGCGCCGCCTCGCTGAGGCGGGTTGCGACGATGGTGTCCGCCGTCAGTTGCGGGGCGAGTCGCCGGTGTCGAGTTCCGCCTCGTAGTGACGCACCGCCGCAAACCGCGTGGTTCCTCGCAGCAAGCGTCCCAGGCGTGGTTGGCGGTCGTTGTAGACTTCGACCGCGTCGGCATCGGCGTAGCGGGTGAACAGAATCCGCCGATCGCGGTCGGCAGAGAGATTGCCCTGTGACATGTGCAGCAGGTGACAGTGCAAGAGCAGGCAGTGGCCGGCCTGGAGCGGCATCGGTGTGGCGCGCGCCGGGTCGGCGTCCATGTCGATCGAGACCTGGGCCGCCTTGTCGTCGAGTGTGTGGTTGTATTCGATCTGCCCGGGATGGTGACTACCGGGGATCAGCCACAGGCAGCCGTTCTCGGGGTCGGCGTTGTCCAGGGCGGTTAGACAGGAGATCGCGTTGTACGGGTCGAGCTCTCCGTAGGCATTGTCCTGGTGCCAGCCGAAACGTTGTGAGTTGCCGCGCAGTTTGAATGTCAGTTGGCTGGTGACCGCCTTGATGTTGGGCCCGATCAATTGTAACGCGATGTCGACCAGCGGACCCGCGAAATAGAATTGCCGTACGAACGCACTGCGATGGTGGATGTCGGGCAGCAGCGAGTTGCGGAGCCAGGTACCACTGGGATCGAACGACTCCTTTTCCGCCCGCCAAGCCGACATGCACTCCGTTTGCATCTGCCGCAGTCCGTGTTCGGTCAACAGGGGGCCAAGTTGCAGGAAGCCGTGGTCGCGAAAGGATTCCCGCTGCGCATCGCTGAGTCGCTGCGGGAGGAAACAGGCCGCGGGTTCGGCGGGGTGGTGTGGCATCGCGGAATTACCTCGCGCCGGATGGCGACTCCAATTCGATGAAATCCCAGTAGAGCACCGTACCGGGTGCGGCTGGCGTGTCGTGCAGTCGAATCGCGATCGTCGACCCAGCGGGAGCGAACGAGAGGAGCAGTCGCGACCACTCGTTCCATTGGGTTCCACGACCGGCCCGATCGGTCTCTTGCGAGGCGATCACCCGGCCATCGGGATGGATGATCTGGATGCCGGCGCGGCGGCCCGGTCGGTTTGCCATCAGCCAGGCCGAGATCGTGTAGATCCGGCCGGGAACCAGACCGTCGATCTGATAGGACGCCCGATTGGGGGTCTCGCCGCGGACCATCTTTAAGCCTTGATCCCCGTGAGACGACCAGCCGTGGTCGTCGTGGTCGTTTTGCAAACCGGCCACCGCCTCATATCGGAACCGTTCAATCACGCCCCCCCGTCCGGGCATGCGCAGCCAGTTTGCGAGCGTTTCGAACTGACCATTGGCGATCAGTTGTTCGGTTTGCGGAGCTCGGAACAGCGTCGTGTTGCGCTGCAGATAGTAGTGATCTGCCAACCGGGCCACGTACTCGGGAGTGACTTCCGTTTGGCTGCGGTAGTAGACCCAGAACATCACGCCCGGCATGGTGGCGGCGTCGGGATCGCTGCGGATGGCATGGAACTGGCGGTCGAGATGACCGAAGAAACCGACCTCCGTGGTATCGTCGTACAGGTAGCCACGCTGCGCGATGCCGAGTCCAAATACCGTCTTTTGCAGCAGCCCCGGTTCCACCGCCTTGAGTCGGTCCGCCCACTGCGCAAAATAGGCGTAGGCGGGGCGCGTCTCACGCAGATAGACCTCCAGCATCAGTCTGTCGACGTGTGCGTAGACCGCGCGCAGTTGTTGCGAATAGCGCGCCGCCTCGCGGCCCAGATGCCATGTCGCCGCGGCGTAGATCTGTTTTTCGGGATAGTGGCTGCGAAGCGTCGCCAGTGCCCGACACACACGTTGTGACTGCTGGCTGTCGTCGGGGTCGGCGCGCAGTTCATCGATCGCGATCGCGTCGTATCCGCCGGGTAGACGCCCGTTCAGGTCGTTGTCAAAGGGCGCCCGCCAGTGGGCCACCAGCTCTTCGGTCGTGGCTCCCAGCGGGTTGTTGACGTGCGCTGCGTAGATACACCCTTGGTCGCGTAGCTGCCGAAGGAAGCGCGCATCGGCGCTGGTTCCTTCGATTACCGTCACGCGTGGGACCAGCTTGGCAAAGGCGGCCGAGACGCCCGGGTTGTCGCTGTGGCCGTACATGCAGATGAAGGGGCGCGGCGCTTTGGCCGCAGCGCGCACAGGTGGCGCCGACAGGAGCGACGACGTGAGCATCGACGACGTGACAGCGGCCACAAGACTGACGGCGGTGTACCGCGCACGCGCAAGGGTGATGTTGTTCATGCTCGCCTAGCCAATTGGAATGAGAGTCGCTCGACATCGTGCATCGCAAACCATCGTGCATCGCAAACCACAGACCGTCCAGGCGGTCGATCGAGCCGCGTCGTGTGAGTTGACCCCTGGTCCGCATCGGTGTTCTGCTGTCTGGATGTTATGGCTGCCGCGGGCGCCCGGCGAACCGTCAACGAACTGCCGGTCGTGCGACCACCGGTTTATGGTAGGTCGTGGGGCGTGCCGGATGAAGCTGGCGCGACCGGTTTTTCACATCATCGGCACGAGTTTACAACGCTTGGTGTGTTGTCGCCTCGGTCCCTATAATGGCGCGCTGCTGCGCAGGTAATGTAATGGCGCGCTGCTGCGCAGGTAATGGCGCGCTGCTGCGCAGGCGCGGATCATGGCCCGCAGCTGCGCGGTCGGGAACTCCCCAGGCGGCGCAGTGCAAAGAACACGCCGCCCAACCTTGCCTCCACCAGGAGTGATTGCATGGCCCGTCGACACCGAGCTGTCGTGACGTTGCTGCTGACGCTGTCGATGGCGACAGCAGAAGCCGCCGAACCGTCCCGTTTGATCGTCGACCCGAATGTCCTGACGGACCGGATGGGGGGCGTCGAGGTCCCGCCGGTCGGGGTCCTCACAGCGATGCACCAGAGCGCCTATATTCTACGCGCAGCCGGCGGCAGACTCAGCCGGGTTCCGGTGGCGCGAACACGGCTGCCCCACAGCGACGGGATGAACCCCCAGGCGGTCCAGGTCGACCTGGGGCCCGCCGGAGAGATCTACGTACGGCAGACCGAGGTGTTCTGTAAGTCGATCGACGGGGGCCGGACGTGGACCGCCCGGCGGATTGCCTTGCCACCCGATGTCGAGCTCGGTTTCCGCTGGAAGGTCCTCCGCGATGGGACGTTCATCTCGGTCGGTTGCCAGGTGGGGAACGCGGTCGATCCACCGGCGGTGGTCTGGGCTTCCACGGATGAGGGGGTGACCTGGACCCGGCGGGCCGAAATCCCGATCAACGATTTGCCGCTGCCCTCGGGCAGACCTTACGTTCAGCGGTACGTGCACCGGGGATTGAATCGACTGCGTGACGACACCCTGATCTGGGGGATCGATGTGCGGGACGATCCCTTCGTGCGCGGCAGCGCGCTGTACTTTTTCCAGTCGTCCGATGGCGGCAAGACCTGGCAGGGGCCGACGTTGGTTCGCGACCGGGGTGCCAGTGAGGGGGGTACCGTACGGCTGCCCTCCGGGCGTTTGTTCGCCACGATGCGGATGGGGGATATCGTGCACCCGTCGGACCCGCCACGTCTGTTGAAATACACGCAAAAAGTCGCCGGGGCACCGTTTAATGGACGCCACCGCATCAAAAATCTGTTTGTGATGGACTCTGACGATGATGGCAAAACTTGGAATACTCCAAGATTGCTGACCACGGTGTTCGGGCAGACGTTTGGGTTCCCCGCCGTCCAGAGCGACGGGACGCTGGTCGTGATCCATGACACCCGTTACGGACCGGGCCCTCCCGGCAGTCGGGCCATGATCAGCCGAGACGAGGGAAAGACCTGGCAAGACGAGGTGTACTACCTCGATTCGACCAAATTCACGGGCAGCTACAGCGCCAGCGTCGTGCTCGCGGACGACACGATTGTGACGATCGCGGGTTCGAGTCAGGCGGGCAATACGTGGGAGGCGGTTAACGGCAGCACCGACCTATTTGCGATTCGCTGGAAACCGGTCAAACCGTAATCCCGCCGCTCGCGCCGTGGTTTTGCGACGATCATGCGAGGTGTTGTCGATGGGAATACAGCTGGTGTGGTGGGTGCTGGGAGGGGCGCTGTGCGGCGCCGACCCGATTGACATCGGGTCCCGCCTGGAGCCGTTCGTCGATGATTTCTTGATCGATTCGATGCAGCACGCGGAGTTGCGTTTGCATCACCCGACACCGCGGGCGCTGGTCTGGCAGACCACGAATCAGCAGAGTGGCAAAGTTTGGGGTGGCGCCCATCGCTCGGTCTGCGTGTTTCAGGACGGAGACCTGTACCGCATGTACTACCGGGATTATGCGCGCGTCGCCAGACCGTGGATCGCCGAGGGTGCGTTCGGCGACCAGAACATCGTCACCTGTTACGCCGAGAGTCGCGATGGAATCCACTGGACGCGACCGGAACTGAATCTCTACCAGACCGAGGATCTGAAGCGCAACAATATTGTCTGGGCGGGTACCGGTTGTGCGAACTTTGCGGTGTTCAAAGATACCAACCCGGACGCGGATCCCGCGGCGCGTTACAAGGCGATCGGGCGGGTGATGTTCCAGGAGGGCCAGGATCCGGCACCTCCCCAGCCGGATGCGACCGGTTACCCCTGGCTGCCGCGAATCGGGTTGCTGGCGTTTCGCTCGCCCGACGGTCTGCACTGGTCGGTCCTACGGAAGGCCCGGATTATCAAGAAAGGGGAGTTCGATTCACACAACGTGGCGCTCTGGGATTCGGTGCGGGGGCGGTACGTCTCCTTTATTCGCATCTGGATGCCCGACGGACGCCGTATTCGCTCTGTTGCCGCGCTCACTTCGAAGGATTTTCTGAGTTGGTCCGATCCACCGCAGTGGTTGACCTACTCGCGGTCGACCGGCCGGCTGATACGGCCGGCGCCGGCCGCTGCGCCGATGCACCTGTACGACAACAACATCGCGGTCTATCCACGGGCGCCGCATCTGTTTATCGGTTTACCGATGCGGCTGGTGCCGGGGCGTGTGCGGGTCGAAGACAATCCGCTGCGCGAGGAGACGGCACTCAACGACACCGGGTTGATGACGAGTCGAGACGGCCGGCATTTTCGGCGCTGGCGAGAGGCCTTCATCCGGCCGGGATCCCAGGCCGGCCGCTGGTGGAATGAAAACTGTTGCCCCGCGTGGGGATTTGTGACCACCCGGTCGCACATCGAGGGGGCGCCGCGGGAATTGTCGTTTTACTGTAACGAGTCCTACGGAACGGATCAGGGCAACCTGCGACGGTATACGCTTCGACTCGACGGATTTGTCTCCGTCCATGCGGCGGACCGCGGTGAAATGCGGACCCGGCCGATTCGGTTTACGGGCCAGCGTCTGGTGCTCAACCTGGCGACCTCAGCGGTCGGCAGCGTGCGCGTCGAGATCCAGGACGCCAGCGGCCGACCGATTCCCGGATTTCGGCTGTCGGATTGTCCGGAAATGTTCGGTGATGCGATCGACGACGAGGTGCGCTGGAAGTCCGGCGCGGCGCTGGCCGATTTGACCGGCCAGGCGATCCGGTTGCGGTTTGTCCTCGATGACGCCGACCTGTACGCCATCCAGTTCCAGCAATGAAAGCGATACTCGGGCGGGATTGCCTCCGCATCGGTACCGGCGCGCAGCGCGNCGTGTCGCGCTCGGTCGGGCGGTACGATCCCCGCAGACCGAATTTGCGCGGATCGACCAGGNGGGCCTGCGGTGCGGTCCGACGGGGACGCGTATCGCCGGTCGGCGACGCCAACACTGGGAATTGACGGTGAAAATGACGCGGGCGAGAATAGCCGTTGCGCGCCGGGCAGTAGAAATCGGGCAGTAGAAATACTGGGNAGNAGAAATCGGGCAGTAGAAATCGGGCAGTAGAAATACTGGGGAGCGGAAACGGTGAGACCGAAACCGGCGCCGACGCGACAAGGAGTGACGATGTCTGATTGCTTCCACCGACTGAGGCCTGCGCTTCGTCATCCCGAGGCGCAACCGGCGCGGACCGCGGTACCAGCTCCCCTGCGGCGCTGGTTGATGGCAATCACGGTACTGCTGGTGGGCGGGGACAGATACGGGCAAACGGTCCAGGCCGCACCCAGCAAGCTGCCTCACATCGTGGTGATTCTGGCCGATGACATGGGGTACGGCGACGTGTGCGCGCTGAACGACCCATCGCGGATTTCGACGCCGCACTTGGACCGTCTGGCAGCGGAGTCGTTGACGTTCACCGACGGGCACTCGCCGTCCGCGGTTTGCACCCCGACCCGTTACGGAGTATTGACCGGTCGCTATTGCTGGCGAACCCGCTTGAAACGCGGTGTGTTGGGGGGGTACAGTCGTCCCCTCCTGGATCGAAAGCGCGCGACGATCGGCAGCCTACTCAAACGTCGTGGTTACCAAACGGCGGCGATTGGCAAGTGGCACCTGGGGATGCAGATGCCGTTGCTGGCGGGGAAGGAGCGGCAGGAGCAGCGCTGGGATGGTGATGGGGGCGTCGATTTTGGAGGGCGCATTACGGACAGCCCCGTCCACCATGGATTCGATCGTTTTTTTGGCGTCAGCGCATCGCTCGATATGGCGCCCTATGTCTATATTCGCAATGACCGGTTCACGATGCGGCCCTCGCTTCAGCAACACGCGGTGAAATTCCCCCATTTTGTCAGGCAGGGGCCGCGATCGGAAGATTTTGTGATCGACCAGGTGCTCGATCGCCTGGCGGACGAGGCGGTCGACTTTATTCGCACTGGGGCCGAGGGATCCGCACCGTTGTTCTTGTATCTGGCGCTGACCGCACCGCACAAGCCGGCGCAGCCGCACGCGCGTTTCCGGGGAAAGACCGGTCTCGGTGAATACGGGGATTTTGTGGCGCAGGTCGATGACACGGTCGGTCGGGTGCTGACGGCGATCGATGCGGCGGACATTCGTGATCAGACCCTGGTCTTCTACTCTTCGGATAACGGTTCCTACATGTACCGTTTCGACGCACCTCATCGTAAAGACCACATCGACGATGCCACCGTTCAGGGTTATCGGAGCGTGCGCCATCGGGCCAACGGGCCGTTTCGGGGAACCAAAGCGGATATCTATGAGGCGGGCCATCACGTTCCCTTGCTGGCCCGTTGGCCGGGTCGGACCAAGCCGGGTACAGACTGTGGCACGACGGTGTGTCTGACCGATCTGTTTGCGACGTGTGCCGAGGTGGCCGGGGCCACCCTCGATGAGAACATGGCGGAAGACAGTTTCTCACTCGTGGGGATGTTGCGCGGGGAAGACGTGGAGCGCGGCGCTCCGGTCATCCACCACTCGATTGCGGGGATGTTTGCGATCCGCGTGGGACGCTGGAAACTCATCGCCGGCAACGGTTCGGGGGGGAGACAGCAGCCCCGCGGCAAACCGTTCGCCGCACCCTACCAGCTCTACGACCTTGAGGCTGACCGGGGGGAAAGCCGCAACGTCGCCGCCCAGCATCCGGCGGTCGTGGAACGCATGACAGAACAACTGACGGCGATTCGCGAGCGCGGGCGCAGTCGCCCGTTACCCTGACCACGGCCCCTTCTCACCCGTCCCCTCGGATCCTGCCCGCCAGATCGACCATGGTTGAACCTACGCCCAACTGGAAGCTGCAGTTCCTCAGCGACAACGCCTCGCCGATCTGCCCGGAAGCCTGGGACGCGATGGCCGCCGCCAATCGGGAAGCGGCCGAGACCTTCACGCGTCCCTACGGAGAGGATCCGTTCACTACCGCCGCGGCGCGTCGGATCGAAGAGTTGTTCGAGACCGACTGCGATGTGTTCTTTGTGTTTAACGGGTCGGCCGCCAATTGTCTGGCTCTGGCGAGCATCAGTCGCTCTTACCACGGCATCCTCTGTCACCCCTCTTCGCACACCGAGCTCGACGAGGCCAACGGACCGGAATTTTTTACCGGCGGGGCGAAGTTGATCTCTGTGGATGGACCGGACGGAAAGATCGATCCGAGCAACATCCGGCCGCTACTGGAGCGCGGTGAGGGGATCCACTCTGCCAAGATCAACGGCCTGTCGATTGCCCAGCCGACCGAGGTCGGTACGGTTTACACCCCCGCTGAGCTGGCTCGCATTACGTCGGTGCGATCCGCATTCCCAGAGGGCGGGATCAAGTTTCATATGGACGGGGCGCGGTTTGCCAATGCGTTGGTGGCGTCGGAGGGACGGACTCCCAAGGAGATTACCTGGCAGGCGGGGATCGACGTGCTGAGCCTGGGGGGCACCAAGAACGGTGGTCCGGCGACCGAGGCACTGGTCTTTTTTGACAAGAGCTTAGCGCGCGAGTTCGACTGGCGGCGGAAACAGGGCGGGCAACTCGCTTCCAAGATGCGTTACCTCTCGGCGCCCTGGCTGGGGGTGTTAGCGGATGGCGCCTGGTTGAAGCATGCGCGGCATGCCAACCGCTGCGCCGCGAGCCTGGGGAGCCAACTGGAGAAGATTCCGGGTGTCCGGATGGCGTTCGCGGTCGAAACGAATGCGGTGTTTGCCGACTTGCCGGCGGGAGTCGCCGAGGAGTTGGCGGTTCGCGGTTGGCAGTTTTATCGGACGCAGAGCGTCTGTCGATTTATGTGCGGCTGGAACACGTCGGTCGAGGGGCTGCAGGCGCTGGTGGAGGACATCCGCACCGTCTGTGCGCAGCTCGGACCACCGTAAACGGCGCGCCGGCCCTCGTCCGGCGGTTTGCCCTCGTCCGGCGGTTTGCCCTCGTCCGGCGGTTTGCCCTCGTCCGGCGGTTTGCCCTCGTCCGGCGGTTTGTTAGTACATTGGGAAATCGATGTTGCCGCGGTGGTGGTCACGTAGTCTGCGCGGCGGGGCGTCCCAGACCCAGAGTACCGATATCCCGCTGTGGTCGATGTCAACCGGTTGACCGTTCGATGCAGTGCCCCGCTTGCAATGCCGAGAATGTGATCTCCGCGCGGCGTTGCGCGTCGTGTTGACGGGCGTCGAGGTCGGGGTTGACCAGACGATCGATCAGCCGGTCGAGGCGGGGCGCGATCGTGTCGAGACCGAAGAGGTCCTACTCGATGCCACCTACGCGTCGCTGGAGGTTGGCCCCCAGGACCCCGCCGCGGGTTCCCCTCCGGAGCGTTTCGCACCGGGTCGTTTGCTGCTCGATCGGTATCGGATCGTGACCAAACTGGGTCAGGGGGGCATGGGCGAGGTTTACCGCGCCGACGATCTCGTTCTCGACCAACCGGTGGCGCTCAAGTTTCTTCCCGAAGGGGGAGATGCGATCGGCGCGAGGCTCGACCAGCTGCGTGCGGAAGTGCGTTTGGCGCGACAGATTTCGCATCCCAACATCTGCGCCGTGTACGACATCGGTGAGGCGGAGAATACGCCGTTTATCTCGATGGAGTTTATCGATGGCGAAGACTTGCAGGCGTTGTTGACACGCGTCGGTCGGCTGACCAGCCAGCAGGGGCTCGACCTGGCGAAACAGATGGCGGTTGGCATTCACGCCGCACACCAGAAAGGGATCATCCACCGCGACCTGAAGCCGGCTAACATCATGGTCGACTCGCAGGGGCAGGTGCGGATCACCGATTTCGGATTGGCGCAACTGACGGTCGATGCCGGTGCTGGCCAACTGGCGGGCACACCCGCCTACATGGCTCCCGAGCAACTGCGTGGTGGGGAGGTGTCGGTCCAGTCGGATTTGTATGCGCTGGGCCTGATTCTCTACGAGATGTTTGCCGGCCAGGCCGTGCACGACGTGCGTTCGCTGAGCGATGCGGTGCGGATGCGGTCACGAGACACCGCCGTGTCGCTTTCGTCGTTCAATGCCGATCTCGATTCCGCGGTGGAGCAAGCCATCGAGGGGTGCTTGAGGCACGACCCGGCGATCCGCGTCAAGTCGGCTCTAACTGTTTTCCAGTCGCTCCCGGGGAACAGTCCCCTGGAGGCGGCGCTGGCGATGGGGTATACCCCGTCGCCCGAACAGGTGGCAGCCAGCGTGGAGCAGCCCCTGCTGAATACCAAGATCATCGTTGCCCTGTTGTTGACCGGTGTTGGCAGTCTGGTGTTCAACCTGGCGCTGAGCGAACCGGGTTCCCTGCTGACCGGTGCCCATTTCGGGAAGTCGCCCGACACGATGCGCACCGAGGCCCGCGCGTGGTTGGATCAAATAGAGATTCCGCGTTTGACCCACACCTCTGCCGGACTTCGCGGGAATCAGAGGGCGAGCGATTATGAACCGGCAAAGGAGCACCAGCGAGTGGCCTGGCGGCAGCGCGCGGCCTGGCGGGATGAGAAGCGGAAGTACCATCGATCGGAGCATCCGGCCGCCGCGTGGTTCTGGTATCGCGAGAGCGAAACCAGTTTGCGACCCAGAGAATACCTACACGTCTTTGCTCCGATGGGGGTTTTCAAGAACCACTTGCCGAGTTGGGATGATCCGGCGATCACAGGACCGGACAGTCTACTGCTGGTACGAACCCCAGCTGGCAAACTCGATACCTTTCGTATCAACCTCGCAGACCGAGTCTTGCCTCGTTGGAAATCCGACAGCAAGTCGCAGGGGGAGTGGATCGCAGAGCTGTTTCGTGAGGCCGGCCTGCGACGATCCGATTTTGTCGACCGCGGTGACAGGACCGGTTTGCTTCCCCCCCGCGGAGAACGGGCCTGGGTCTGCCCGGTTGCACACGACGCCTGTTTAGAGTGGGTCGGGAAATATCCGCAAAATCCCCACTTGCCGATATCCGTGCGGATCGGATTTCTTCGCGGGCGGCTTGTCTATTTTCGAGTTGTCCCCCCTTGGCGCGAGGACCGGCAAGCGCTGGTGGACCTGCCGGCGACCAACCTGAAGCTGCTCCGCTGGTCGGTGGGTTACTGGGCATGGCAGGTCCAACCCCGGTCGTATCTGGCTTGGAACTGGAATGGGTTCATCACCGGCCCCCTCGCCGCCCCGCAGGCGACGCCAAAATTGCGAGCATACGCCGAGGGTGTGGCCGACTACCAGCGTTTGATCGCAGCCGAGCGCTATCTGCAGTGCCGGTCGCAACTGGAAAAGCCACCCAAACTCCAGCGAGTTGAGGAGCGTTTGGCGTCGCTGCGAGCGGGATTTCGTTGGGAGAATCTGCCGCCGCGGGAATTTGCCGAAACGCGAGCCCGCCAGCAGCCTTGGCACACCACCGTCCCCGACCTGGACCTGGACCGCTTGCGCCAGTTGGCGCAGAGCGTTGTTCCCGTGAACGACCCGGCCCGCTGAGCTCGCCCACCCGCCACATTTTTCTGGCGTTGGACTGGTGCGTAAGGTACTCTCGCATAATGCAGCGGTTTTATCCGTGCGCTGCATCAGTGGGCTCGATCCCCGCTTCCGGTTGAGGGGTTTCTGCGTGGCACCGCGCCGCAGTTGATTGACACTGGCCTCCAGGAGCTCGCGTTGGAAACTCAAGTGGATTCCTCGCTGGTGGGCCTGTTGTCGGCGGTCCTGGCCGGTGCCGCAGTGGTCGTGGCGCTGGTCCTCGCGAAGCTGCTCTCGGTGCGCAGAGCGTACCGCACTGCCTGGCGCAACTGCTTCCGTCCCGGCGGTGACTGGAGTTGGCGCCGCGGGCGGCGCGAGTTGGCCGATCTGGTGAATCTCTACTTTGGCGGCCTGCTGCTGGTTGCCGGTGCCGGCGTGCTGGCCGGCTTACTGATGGTTGGGGCGATCGTGCTGTACCGCGCCGATGGGTGGAGGTCGACCGGTGGGTACTTGAGCAATGAGGCGTCGGGCGATGTTGCCTCGCCGCCCGGTGTGCTGCTGTGTGCGCTCTGTTTGCTCGTCGGTTTCGCCGCGACGGTCCAGCTGCAGGTCAACGCAATGACGCACTACCGGAAGCGGTTGCGAAGCCGCCGGCGACAGTACCGAGCCGTCGATGATCGGCGGCGGCGGGACGCCTATTTGGCGGAGTCCGACAGTCTGGAAGACGAGGCGACGAGCAGTCCGCCCTCTGGGTTTGCCGGCTGACCGGCGTGAAGAGGCTACTGCGCGACGAGCAGTTAGCGTTTTGGAAACCACAAACGATGCGCGGTTTCTCCCAGGACTTGGGCCCGCGCGCGCGCCGAGAGCGGCAGATCGTGCGTGAAAATCCGCAGGTGCTCAGAGTAGGTCATTTTCGGCGTCCAGAGTGCGTTGGGAAAATTGCTACCCCACACACAGCGTTCCGGACCATAGGCCTCGATCACTCGCAGCGCTGCCTCGTGGAGGTCGGCGCCGGGGTAACCGATCTCGGTTCCCGTGCTAATGAAGTCGACTTTGGCGTACAGATTTTGATACCGAGCGAGTCGCAGGACCTCGCGGAGCGTCGACTGGTAGAGCGGGCCAGGTTTGAGGTCCATACAGTGATCGAAGCCGACGGTCAGCTTGGGGAACTCGCGGAGGAGTTTTTCGGCACCCGCGACCCAGGCGAGGTTCATCAGAAAAATGTCGACCGTTGCCCCCACTTCGGCGCAGGTTTTCCAGAGCCGGCGGACCCCCTCGTGGTCGAACGTGGTCCGCTGATTGCCGGGCGTGCTGCGTAGCGTCTTGACTCCGTACTGGCTTACGAAACGCTTCAGCAGTGCCGGACTCTGAGGGTTGTCGGGATCGAGTGTACAGACTCCCGCTGCCCAGTCGGGATGGGCTTTGCTGGCATCGCACAGGTAGCGATTATCGTAACCGTAGAAGGAGACCGTTTGGACCGCGCGGACTCGGGTCACACCGTGTGCCAGACTGAGCTTGCGGAGATCGTCGATCGAGGCGTTTCCTCCCGGCACCCGCAGCGGCTGCGGTGTGGGTGGGTAGCGGGTTTCGTCGGGGGAGTAGATGTGGGCGTGGCAATCGACAATCTGCATGTCGTGCACCGGATCCTGTTGGCCGGCATCCAGGCAGCCGGCGGAAGGGGAGGACAGGCCGCCGCCCGGCGGCGCGCGGGGCGCAGTCGGGCGATTGGGTCTCAGGTGGCTGCTCTGATCGTAGCGTCCAACGGCTCGGGTACAAGCGGTGCGCCACCGGGGTCCTACCGGTGGGGCGCTCCGCCGCGCTACGGGGCGGGAGGCTGCCGCCGGTGGCCACGCTCGCGGGGATGGATGGTATCATGATGCCAGCGTATTCCGGTTTCATTGGGAGACGAACATCTGATGCTTGGTGCGATTCGATGGGCCGGTCTGCTCCCGCTGTTGCTGGCAACGGCAGGCTGGGCGGAGGAGACGACCGTGGGCAATTGGGCCTTCCAACGACCGGCCCGCTCGGCACCTCCGGAACGTGGGACGCTGAAACAGGCTGAACGGGTGCGCAATCCAATCGACCAGTTCATCTTGAAACGGCTCGAGGTGGCCGGCTTGGCGTCGGCGCCGACGGCGGAGCCAGTCACGTTGGTGCGACGTGCCTATTTCGATCTACTGGGCCTTCCGCCGACTCCCGCACAGGTGGATGCATTCGTGAACGATGCTTCACCGCAGGCCTGGACTCGGTTGATCGATACCCTGTTGGAGTCGAAACACTACGGCGAACGGTGGGGGCGCCACTGGTTGGATGTGGCGCGTTACGCCGACAGCGGTGGATACGAAACGGATATCTACTATCGCAATGCGTGGCGATATCGAGATTACGTTGTTCAGAGTTTTAACGACAACAAGCCGTTCGACCGGTTTGTCCAAGAGCAGATCGCCGGTGACGAACTTTGGCCGGATAACCTCGACCTCGATCCTCGCCGCGTCTACGAGGTCACTGCGGAGAAGCGGCGCCACCTCGAAGCTCGCATCGCCACCGGTCTGTTTGCGTTGGGACCCCGCGTTCATGAGTCGGGGCTCGACGCCCAACGGCTGGCGTACGAAACGCTCACCGACTGGGTCGATACGGCGGCTGCGGCGTTTATGGGGATTACGCTTGGATGCGCTCGCTGCCACGCGCACAAATTTGATCCTTTTACCCAGCAAGACTACTTTGCGATGCAGGCTATTTTTTCTTCGGCGCGCGAAGTGGAGATCCCCTTGTGGACGTCGATGGAGGAAGCCGATTGGCGCCAAAGCTATCCGAAAGTCATTGCCGTCCAGGAAGCGCGCCAGGCGCACCAGCTGTTTCTGGCATCGCCCGAGGGCAAACAGAATTCCCCCGAATCGGCAAAACGCAAGCAGGAACTATTGGCTGCGATTGGCCAGGCGGTGCTCGCCCTTCCCGAACGGGCGGCCGACCAATACGCGGTCGACTACGTGGGCTTAATGCACATTCCGACCGCCAGCGTGTTGGGCCGGCAGCACCCCGAGTTGATCCGGCCGGTCCATTTGCTTGAGCGCGGCGAGTTGGCCAAACCTCTGGCCCGCATGCAACCGGCGCTGCCGGAGTCGCTGGCCCAGTCGACGGGGACGGCCGCGGCGTTGAAGGTGCCGTTCGGAGCCCGTCGAGCGTTTGCGCTCTGGCTGACTCGTCCCGACCACCCGCTGACCGCGCGGGTGTTTGTGAATCGTGTCTGGCAGTGGCATTTCGGACGGGGAATCGTGGCGACGCCCAATGACTTTGGCAACATGGGTCAGGCGCCGACGCACCCGGAGTTGATCGATTGGCTGGCGACGGGATTTGTCGCCGACGGCTGGAATGTGAAGAACCTCCACCGCCTGATTATGAACTCGGCTACCTATCGACAGAGCAGTCGCTTCGGCGGCGAGGCGCACCTGCAGCAAGATCCGGAGAACGAACTGTTGTGGCGGATGGATCGCCGCCGACTGGAGGCCGAGGCGCTCTGGGATGCGGTCCACGCCGTGGCCGGAACCCTCAATCTGACGATCGGTGGGCGACCCGTGATTCCGCCGTTGGCGGCCGATGAAATCGCCTCGCTGCGCGAGAAGTGGCACTGGGTGGTTTCCCGTGATCCCGCACAACATCATCGTCGTGGGATCTACATTCTCGTGCGGCGGAACTTCAAGTTTCCAATGTTCGAAGTATTTGACACGCCGGTGACGTCGGTCAGTTGCCCGACCCGTGACGTGACCACCGTCGCGCCTCAAGCGCTCTGGGGATTGAACAACGAGTCGGTATTTCGACAAGCCGTTCAGTTGGCCGGCCGGGTAGTCAAGGAAGCGGGCAGCGAGGCTCCCGCCCAGATCGGCCACGTCTGGAAGATCGCGTTGGGGCGTTCGCCCACGTCACGCGAGGCGNCGTCGGCGCTGAAACTCCTAGAGGAACTGGAGCGACAAGCCACGGCGCGTCTGCCGGACGCGCCGCAAGCGGTCACCAACCGCGGACAAGCGTTGGCCAAGCTCTGTCTCGCTGTGTTTAATCTGTCGGAATTCGCATTTGTCGATTAGCTCGCTTTCTCGAGGTGCGCTGCGATGCTCTGTTCTCATTCACGACGCGACTTTCTTCGCAACGGGGGTCTCGGTTTCGGTGCGTTGGCGCTCGCCGATCTGTTGTCGGCAGAGTCGTCAGGGAAGGTGGCGTCCAACCCGTTGGCGCCGCGGCTTCCCCACACACCGGGGACGTCCAAAAACATTATTTTCCTGTTTATGCAAGGCGGGCCGAGTCAGCTCGAGACGTTTGATCCCAAACCGGCGATGGCTCGCTTCGACGGTCAGTTGTTACCCGAGAGTTTGCGTGATTTCGACCTGGCGCAGATCAACACGGCCGATGCAAAAGTCATGGCGCCGCAGTTTCGCTTTGACCAATACGGTCAAAGCGGTCAGCAGATTTCGAGCATTTTTCCGCACCTCTCGCGTCACGCGGACAAGCTGGCGATCATCCGCTCGGTGCACCACGAGTTGTTTATTCATGGTTCGGCGATGATCATGATGCACTCCGGTACCCGTCTGCTCGGGCATCCCAGCATTGGCGCGTGGGTGGTCTACGGGTTGGGGTGCGAGAGCGATGACCTGCCGGCTTACATCGCCATGACCGACGGCATTTTTCGTAACGGCGCGTCGATGTACAGCTCGGGGTTCCTGCCGGCTGTTTACCAGGGGACCGACATGCGCAGCGAGGGGTCGCCGATCCAAAATCTGCGGCGTCAGCCGAACGTCAGCGCCCGTGAACAACGGCTACTGTTGGACCACATCAACGACTGGAACCGTCAGCATCGTCAGAGTCGGCCTGGTGANAGCCGGCTCGACGCGCGGATCGCCAACTACGAACTCGCCTTTCGGATGCAAGGCGCGGCGCCGGAGCTGATCGACCTGTCGCGTGAAACCAAGGACACCCGAGATCTATACGGCATCGAGATGGACGGGTCGGATCGTTTCGGCAAAATGTGCCTGATGGCCCGGCGGATGGTCGAGCGGGGCGTGCGCTATGTCCAGCTGATCTGTGGTGGGTGGGATGCACACGGTGACTGCAAGGGGAACCACCAGACACAGGCGGCCAAAGTCGATCGCCCGATCGCGGGGCTGCTGGCCGATCTCAAGCAGCGAGGGCTGCTCGAATCGACCCAGCTGGTGTGGGTCGGCGAATTCGGCCGCACGCCGATTCGGCAGGGGANCAACGGCCGCGACCACCATCCGTACGGGTTCAGTGCCTGGATGGCGGGGGGAGGAATTGTCGGCGGCAAGACGATCGGAGCCACCGACGACTTCGGATTTGCGGCGGTCGAGGACAAAGTCCACGTGAACGACTTGCACGCCACGATGTTGGGCCTGATGGGAATCGACCACGAACGCCTGACGTACTTGTTTGAAGGCCGCGAACGGCGGTTGACCGACGTCGGTGGGCAGAACAACTTGGCCGCGCGACTGGTGCGGGCCTGACGCTTACTCGCCGCCGGTGTTTCGCCACCAGCGAACCTCGTTGGAGCCCCGTTCGGCACCGGCCACGATGTCGACCCAACCGTCGTCGTCGAGATCAGCGGTGAGGACTTGGTTGACGCGCCGCCATTTGTCGCGGAGGAGATGCGGTTTCCAGTCCCCTTTGGGATCTCCTTGGTTCTCCATGATCCAGATCCGGTGGAACGCGATGTCCTGCTTGCCACGCAGATCGGCGTAACCGGTCGTCAGCACGACGTCGCGGTCGCCATCGCGGTCGTAGTCGAGCGTCGCTGCCTCAAACGCGCCCCACATCTCGTTGGCGATCAGGTGTTTGGGCCACGGTCCGTCGGACGGGGAGCCGTCATTCTCGTACCAGGCGACCTGCTCCTGTTTGCCGTCACCCGTATAGCCCATCCCCAAGCAGAGGACAAAATCGAGGTCGCCGTCCCCCTCCATGTCGACGATCTCACCGTGGATCGGCTGTGCCGAGCGGTCGTCGATCACGTGTTTGCGCCAGCCCTGGCGAGCCGGTTGTCCGCTGTTTTCATACCACACCACGAGGTTGGCGACGCGCGCCGTGCAGACCAGGTCGAGGTCGCCGTCGCGATCGATATCGGCCGCTCGAATATTGCGTGTTTCGGGGATCTTCTCGTCGATGACACGCATCGTCCAGGTGCCNGTGGCCGGTGTGCCATCGTTTTCGAACCAGACGTAGTTGTTGCTCAATCGCCAGCTCGAAGCGGCGACGTCGGGGTCTCCGTCGCCGTCGAAATCTCCAACCGCCACGTCGTAAGCGCCAGTCAGACGCTTGGCACAGATCACATGCCGTTGCCAGAGCCGGCCGTCGTCCGGCGCACCGTCGTTGCGGAACCAGAGCACGTCCCCTAGGAGGTTCTTGACGATCACGATGTCGACGTGGCCATCTTGGTCGATATCCGCGAGCGCGTGGCGCTCGAGCCGCTGGGGATCATCCCGTTGCACGATGTGCCGCTGGAAAGTCCCTTGGCCGTTGTTCTGATACCAGTAGAGACGGTTGTTCGGCAACGCGTCGGCACTGGAGATGTCGAGATCGCCGTCCCCGTCGATGTCGGCCGTGGCGATTCCGAACGAATAGCTGTAGCCGGCGCCGATCAGGTGTTCGCTGAAGCGGGGTGGATCTGCCTGGGCGGTTGCCAGCCACAGACTCCAACTGGCGAGTGTCAGGAGGGGTTTCATGGTGAAGTCCGGGGGAGGAAACGAGTGTCGGGAGGAGGTCGTGCGCGCCCGCATTCTAACTCGTCGTGGGTGGCGACTCCAAACGGGTTGACGACGACAAAGCGATCGTCCGTTGGGCGGCGATTGTCGACTGGGCAGACGGATCACGGCGCTTTAGGATGCCGGATTGAGCGGGGCCGGTGGGGCTTCGCAACGCGCCGGCAAGTTCTCACCGCTTGCGCCCGATGCCCGCGGGCGGTCGGGGTGTGCGGCGATCTGGTTCTGATGGAGAAAGGGGCCGTATGTTTTCGATCGCCGAGACGTTTTGTCTTCAGCCGGGGTGNTACGACGAATACAAGCAGGCACACGATAACCTGTGGCCCGAAATCGATCGGAGTATGGCGGACAATCAGGTCAGCATGGCGATCTACCGCCACGGCGATCGTTTGTTTCTGCACGCGGTGGCGCCCACCGAGGCGGACTGGGACCTCAGCCGGCGGCATCCGGCTCTCGAGAAGTGGCACNCCTACATGGCGACGCTGATGGTTACCGACGAGTTGGGGCAGACGATCGTCGAGGATCTCCCCGAGGCTTTTTCGTTTGGGATCTTCCGACCCTGACGAGTCCCGGTGCGGTTGTCACTCACCTTCAGCGGAGACCGCGCTGGCGATCGACCAACGACCGTGGCGGTCGCAGGCGGCGTAGTACATCCGGTAGATGCCGGGCTGGATCTCGATCAGCGTCATGTCCTCGGCGTGCACCGCGTCCAACTCATCGGAACCGTAACCGCTCCCCTCCAAGGCGCAGCCGCTACGCGTCCAACTCAGGCCGTCGGGTGAGGTGGCCGTGAAGATGCGTGACCGATACCCTGCGATATCGGCGGCGATGGAAGCGGCCGCAAAGTCGGCGCTGCTGCCGCTGGCGATCGCGTCGATATCCTGGCTGGGATGGAGCGGAACCTCGCTGTCGGCCGGAGGTTCTTGCCAGGCGGAGTAGACCATTGTCCAAGGAGCGCCTGCGGATGGCGGTGGGATCACTTCGGCCGCCGTGATGCCTATGCTGTCCAGGTCACTGCTGCGGTCCGCCAGACGCACACCAGAATCGAGACAGAAGTTGAGGCCGTTTGTGCTGCCGGCGCTGACCACATGCTGCGAACGGCGCTCGCCAGCGCCATCAGTCACAGCGCGGAAACAGTACAGCCGGCCACCCCCTTCGGGCAGCGGGACATAGCGCGGGCCGCCAAGATTTCCCTTCGCATGGAGTCGGATTCCCGGTTCGTGTTTCCAGTGAAACATGTCGCGCGAGGACGCGCTGCAAATCACGGTCGGTCGGTCGGCCGTACCGCGCGCTTCGAAGTACATTCGCCAGCCGCCGTCGCCGGCGGCGGTAACCGTGGCGGCGATCAACCGCAGCGACATGTGGGGGAGTTCNGGCCGGGGCGCCAGACGAATGCCGGGCTCGGTGCGGAAGACGACGCCGTCGTCGGAGATGGCGCTCAGCAAATAGCCCTGGCAGTCGACGAACGGTTTGGCGGGACCGACCGCCGTGTAGAACAACCGGTACCCACCACCGGGAATGGCCGTAATGCAGGGAGCCTGGAGTTTGGAGAGATCCAGGTCACGCGACCCGGCTAAGCGGGGTCCGGGCTCTTTACGCCAGTGCTGGAGTGGCTGCATGGTGGTGGCTCAGTGGGACGCGCATTGACCGGCCGCCGTGGTACGTCGTCACGGGCTGCTGTATCAGCGTACTGGTTCCTGTCGCATTCGTCACGTTGATCACAGCTGGGATGCCCGTGTGGTGACGCGCCGCTGCCTCTGTTAGATTTGAGGAGCATTACCTGCCCGCGCCCGGTAAGCCGAATCCGCCAGCGGATCGTACTACGGTGGCGCGACTTGTTGCACCTGTGAGGAGATACGATGCTGTCGCGAACACTCTGCTACTCACTGCTGACGTGGATGTTGCTTGCAGGCTGGCTCGCTGCCGCGGACCGCCGCNGNGNCGCNGCCGATCAAGGTGTATCAGCCGCAGCGCCTGAAAACGAAGGCGATTCCGGCGGTTCGAACTCCCTTGGGTTTACCCAACGACTACAAGCCGTGGATGGCCCGGCTGAAGAATGGCGACTTGTTGATTGTGGCGTTCAGTTATGGCGGGGTGCCCAGCCACCTGCTCAAGAAAGGGGAACCGTACAGCGAACGGGCCATCTTCTTCCGTTCCCGCGACGGGGGCCGGACCTGGTTGCCTCGCGAGGAACGCCAGGAGATCCACGGCCGCGAATTCGCCCTGACGGTGCTCTCGGACGGATCGATCATCATGCCCTGCCACTTTTTGGCCAACGATGCGTTCAATCAATCGAAACATACTTACAGCAAAGTCTTTCGCTCTGGCGATCACGGTAAGACATGGTCGGAAACCCGTATTGGACCGGAACCGTTTCCGGCCCGCGCTTCGACACAGAGCGACTGGACGGCGTTTGAGATCCCCGACCCGGAACGGCCGGGCAAGAAGCTGGCCTGTTTCGGTGTGAGCATCGCGCACGGGCTCAAATTGGCACCACACAATGTCTTTCTGTGGCAGAGCCGTGACGGTGGCGCGAGCTGGAACAAGTCGCTCCGACCGGATACCCGGGGCTGGATCGACGTCGACGGATTTTTTTGTCAGAGCGTGACCTACGCCGGAGAGCGGAACCGACTATTGCACGTGGTCCGGGTCGATCGTACCGGACCCCACTGGAAGATGAAGCTCAAACCGGGTGAGACGCTGGCCGGCAACGACAACGCCGATCGTTCGATGCTCTGGCTTTCGACCGACGCGGGCCGGTCGTGGCGCAAGCACACCGACGGTGGACGGTTTGGTACCTACGGCGAAATGTACCCGCGGTTTTTGAAACTCGCCGACGGCAGACTGATGCTGACTTTTACGGTTCGCAGCGGTACGAGCGACGGTTCTCCGCTCGGGGTCCGCGCGATCCTCAGCGAAGACGACGGCGACACTTGGGACTTTCGCCACGATCGCCTGGTCATCAGTTACGAAAACACGGGCGCCAGCGGGGGCGGATTTGGCAACACGGTACAGAATCCCGATGGCTCGCTGGTCAGTGTCTACAGTTACCGCAAGCCCGACGGCAAGACGTACATCGAAGCAGTTCGCTGGAAAACACCCAACTAAGTCACCGGCGCGTGGCGGCTAAGCCCCCGCTCCGCCCCAGATGTCACCCACTGTGAACCCCTCCGGGAACGGGTCGTCCGGGGCGAGCATGTAGTTGGCGGTCCCGGTGATCCAGGCGCGGCCGCTGAGGCTCGGGATGACCGCCGGGTAGGGTGCGCCGACGTCGACTTCGCGGAGCAGCTCGCCGGTAAACACGGTCCCCAAGATCCCTTGGTGCCGAAAAGGCTGCCGTAGCGGGAGCTGGTCGCGGGCGTAGAGCGTCGCCATCCGCGCGCAGGTGCCCGTGCCACAGGGGGACCGGTCGCAGACACCGGTCCAGGTCTCGGGGCGCTGCCAGTCGAGTTGGCCGGTCGAAACGACCACGGTGTTTTTCATATCCGCGGAGGGAATCGTAGCCGGCCCCGACAACTGCGAAATCGAAACCCCTGCGATCTTTGGTTGCTGTGGATGCGCAACGGGGAGTTGCTCCTGCGCGGCCGCTTTGATCATCTCGCCGACGCGCGTGATGCGGGCCGCGTTTTCCGGAACGAGCTCGAGACCCAGTGGAGCTGCCTGGGCGATGACGTAGAACATTCCTCCAAACGCGATGTCGACGATCACCCGACCGAGTTCGGGGACCTCCAGGGGAGCGTCCAGATGGGTTGCGAAAGCGGGGACGTTTTCAAACGTCACCGAGACGACTTGTCCCTCTCGCACTTCGGCCCGGACGTCGATCAGGCCGGCGGGAGATTCGAGCGTCAGCTCGGTCACCGGCTCGCGGGCTGGCAGGATTCCGGTTTCTAGCAGGACGGTGGTTACGGCGATGGTGTTGGTACCGGACATCGGTGGGTACTCGACCTGCTCCATGATCACATAGCCGGCGTCGGCGTCAGGATGGCAGGCAGGCAGGATCAGGTTGCAATTGGCCGCCGGGTAGCCTCGCGGTTCACGTAGCATCAGCTTGCGAAGCGCGTCGGCGTGCTGCTGGAGATATTCCTTTTTCTCGAAGATCGTGTCGCCGGGAACATCGAGCATGCCACCGACGATGACGCGACCCGGCTCGCCGCAGGCGTGTGTGTCGACCGCCGAGATCATCTGGGCAATACGCATCGGTAGAATCCCTGTCGGACGAGAAACGAGGAAGCAACCCGTGACGGGGCACGTTCCCGCCGCGACGGGACAGCTTAACGCCCGTCTGCCCCGCACGGCGACCCCATCGGGCGGTGGGTTGTTGGCTGGCCGGGCGGGCCGTCGGCGGCAATGGGCGCTTCCGTATCCGCGGAGGTGTGAGAATCTGGTAGAGTAGGGTGAGTCAGTGGGCCGGGAGTCCATGGGATGTTGAAGCTACAGGCCAAATCCAGTCGCATCTGCGGTGGTCCCCGTCGGCGGGACCTGTTGACCGCCGGAGGACTTTCGTTGCTGGGCCTCTCCCTCCCTGAGTTGTTGCGCGCCGAGTCGTCGACGAATCATGCCCCGGGAAAGGCCCGCTCGGTCATTCTGATCTATCTGTTCGGCGGTCCGCCGAAACACGAACTGTTCGATCCGAAACCTGAGGCGGCGGCCGAGATCCGCGGTCCGTTCGGGACCACGGCGACTGATTTACCGGGAGTTCATTACTCCGAATTACTGCCGACCATGGGGCGTTGGTTGCACCGCTCGTCGCTGGTCCGCTCCGGAACGCATGTGCACAACGACCACAGCGCCGGGCTGCTCTATACGATGACCGGAAAAAAGGCCAAGAAGCTGGAGTCGGCGGTGCCGGTCCTGCCCACCCAGGCCCCCAGCATGAATGCGGTGATCCAGTATTTGCACCGCCACGAGCGTCGTGCGTTACCCGCGTCGGTCTGGATGCCCTGTTATCTGGGCTGGGGGCAGAGCAGCATTCGGCCGGGTCTCTACGGCGGATTTCTGGGCCGGCAGTACGATCCCTTCATCACCGGCGTCGAACTGACCAACAAACGCAAGGCGAAGGATTTTTACGATTCGGCGATTCCCCAAGGTGTGATCAAGCTGCCCCGAACCAAGCTCCAGCCACAGATGACACTCGATCGGCTCGACGCGCGCCATTCGCTGCTGACGCAGTTCGACCGGCAGCGGCGAAGTTTTGGCAAGTACCGTAATCTGATCGAAGCGGACCAGTTCAAGGCCAAGGCGTTCGATCTACTGACCGCCAGTAATTCTCAAAACAGCCCCTGGCGCGCCTTTCAAGTTGACGAGGAACCGACCGCGCTGCGCGAAAAGTACGGTCGGAATCTATACGGCGACGCGCTGTTGACCTGTCGTCGCTTGGTGGAGCGCGGGGTGCGATTGGTGACCATGTCTTGGGAGGCGTTCGAGAAGGATGGAGCTGACCCAACCGGCTGGGACACTCACAAGAACCATTTCGAAATCGTCAAGAATCATCGCGCCCCGGTGCTCGATCAGGGTTATTCGGCGCTCTGTGAAGATCTGGAGTCGAGGGGGATGCTAGACGAGACACTGATTGTGATCATGGGAGAGATGGGCCGCAGTCCCAAGGTCAATGCGGGAAAGGGTCGCGACCACTGGTCGTACGCCTACGACGTGATGTTCACCGGTGCGGGTGTCAAACAGGGCTGCGTGTTGGGTGCCTCCGACAAGATCGGCGCCTATCCGACCGATCATCCGGTGGGCCCGGCCGACATTGTGGCCACCGTTTACGAAGCGATGGGCATTGACTCTTCGGGTGTGATTTACGATGTCGGGCAGCGCCCGCAACCGATTGCCCAGCACGGTACGCCGATCGCGGGAATTCTGGCATAGGGACCAGTCACAGATGCTGCAATTGATGCCGGGCGCCCGCGCAGCGGGGGCCATGATCGGCCGCCGTGACCTGCTGAAAATGAGTGCCCTGGGTGCACTCGGTGCGAGGGTCTCGACCGCCCTGCAGGCGGAGGAGGGGACTCGCACCGCGCCCGGATCGGCCCGCAACTGTATCTATATTTTCCTCTGCGGTGGCCCTTCACAGATCGATCTGTGGGATCTCAAACCAGACGCTCCAGCGCACATCCGCGGTCCTTTCAAGCCGATCGCCACCAACGTTCCGGGCGTGCAGATTGGCGACCTGTTGCCACGGGTGTCACGGCACGCCGACAAGTTCGCCATTGTCCGCTCGATGAACCACGATACCCAGTCGCACGATTTGGGAATCCTCCGCACATTGCTGGCGAGTCAGTCGGAGTTGAACCGGCCCTACCCTGTCAGTTCCACCGACCACCCGAGCATCGGTGCGATGCTCAGTTATCGCTTTGGTGCCCGCGGCCAACTGCCCCCCTGGGTGGTTCTACCACGGTACTTCACAACCGGAGACCGATTCTACAAAGGCCAGACCGCCGGCTTTCTGGGTAGTCGATACGAGGCTCTCGATCTGGGAACGGAAAAGCAGGGCTCGCTCACACGGACCGCGTTTGATCTAGAACATCTCGATCTCGGCAAAACGGGCCAGGACCTTGACCGCCTGCGCGGGCGCCGAGATTTGTTGACTAGCCTGGCGTCGCGTGAGCTGTCTCGGTCGCCGGGCGTTCAGCAGTTGGACGGTCTGGTCGAACGGGCATACAACCTGTTTGCTTCGCGGGGGATCCGCCAGGTGTTCGATGTCACGAAGGAGGATCCTCAGACCCGCCAGCGTTACGGGCTCAATGAGTACGGGCAGAGTTTCCTCTTGGCTCGGCGGCTGGTCGAGGCCGATGTGCGGATGATCAATGTCTTTTGGACGTTCTACGGGAACGACGGTTGTCAGTTCAATCTGTGGGACAACCACGGCGCCGAGGGATCGGTCTGTGGGGGCAAGAATCGTGGTCACGAGATGATGCGGCACGACTACTGTTGTCCCTCGTTTGACCGGGCTTACGCTGCGCTATTGGACGACCTGGACCAGCGTGGCCTACTGGATAGCACGCTCGTAGTTGTGGTGGGAGAATTTGGGCGGACCCCACAGATCAATAAGTGGGCAGGGCGCGATCACTGGGCCTCCTGCTATGCGGCCGTGCTGGCCGGTGGCGGCATTCGAGGTGGCTCGATCTATGGAAAGAGCGACAAGATCGCCGGTTACGTAGCCGACAACCCGGTCTCGCCGTTCGATCTGCACGCCACGGTGTTGCGGGCGATGGGTGTCGGTCCGGAGACGACCGTTCCCGACCCGACCGGCCGACCCGTGCGGGTGACCGACGGGGTCCCGCTGGACGACCTGTTCGGTTGAGTCGTGACCCTCCGTTGCGATCGATACCCGCCCCCTGTTTAGGGGTGCAGTGCTCGGGATCGTGTGACCGATAACTGCCAGTAGCCCCGTGATTCCCGCTGGCTTCGCGTCCCCGCCGGTCGGGGGGACTATTTCGATTGCTCAACAAAGGAGTGTTGGGTATAAATTGGAGTTGGTTGGAGACCCGTCCCCACCTGCCGGCCTTGCGGTCCCGCGACCGGCTGCCCTTTCAGGAGATCGCCCATGTTTCGCGTCCAAGCTGGCCGGACGGACCGTTATTGCGATGGGATCAGCCGCCGAAGTTTTGTGCAGTTGGGCGTTGCCGGAATGTCGACCGTTGGGTTGGGGGGAGTTTTGCGGGCGCGCCAGACGGCGGCTTCGCGTTCCCAGACCTCGGCCATTCTGATCTGGCTGGATGGTGGTCCGGGCCACATGGACATGTACGACATGAAGCCCGAGGCCCCGGTCGAATACCGGGGTCTGTGGCGGCCTATCCCGACGAACGTGCCGGGGATGGAGATCACCGAGCTGTTTCCCCGGCAGGCCCAACTCGCGGACAAGTTTTCGATCGTGCGTTCCTTACACCATGGAACGGGCGACCATTTTGCCGGCGGGCACCGCATGCTCACCAGCAAGAACCTGGGGG
>PADE01000083.1 GCA_002702965.1 Planctomycetaceae bacterium | reverse complement strand
AACCCGAACCTGAGCCCGAACCGGCCAAACCCGAACCTGAGCCCGAACCGGCCACCGAACCGTTTCGCGACCTGGCGGCGCAGGTCGACCTGCCACCACTCGACCCGCAACAGCCCCCACCGACGTCACCGGTGTCGCTCGGTCCGGTTCACCTGGGGCCCAAGCAGGTCTGCTTCATCCGACTGGTCGGCGGCCGTCAGGCGATCCGGGGAAAACAGCAATTCAAGATGGCCAGCGCCGACGACGGTCGCGCCGAGCGTGAATGGGAGCTTTTCCTGGCAGGTTCGGACGCGGACAAAGGCCAGGTCATCGCCAAATTGGCGCTGGCGGATGGCAAGCTGACCTTCCAATGGAACGCCGAAGGGGCCTCACAGCGTGGCGCTTCCCAACTCCGCAACTGCCTGCTGAGCATGTCGGCCGGCAATCAGGAGTTCCTGTTGGGACTGCGCAAACCGATCCAGATCGACGCGCCCACCATCGACCTGAAAAAACCGGCTCTCTCGTTGAAGTGGGACCTCCCGGCTGCCCCCGACCCGGCGGCCATCAAGATCCACTTCACCGGCTTGGACGGCAATCTGCCGGAGTTCAAATGGGAACCGGCAGCCCCCTTGCCGGCGAACAAGGGTCTGGCGCAGGTTCGCTTTACCGGTGCACACGCCGGGCTGGAAATCGATCTGTCAACCAGCCTCACCAGGCAACTCGAGGTGCGTCTGCGCCCCTTTGTCAATCCACCGCAGGCCCGGCGGATGCTGTTTTCCGCCAAAACCCTGCAACAGGCGCAGCAGGTAGCGGTGAACGCACAGCGCCAAGCCACGCTGGCAATCAGACAGGCGGATCAACTCAAGAAAGACGAGTTGAAGAAACAACGCAAGAACCTGGCCAACCAGGCATTGCAACGAGCCGCCAAGACACTGGACCAGGTCAAAGCCTTCAACAAGGTCCTGCAAGAGGGTGCCGCCAAGCTCGAGTTTCGCGTCATCTACCGAGCGGACCAGCGTGAGATCGAGCTACTCCGCACCGCCGGCGCCAAGAGTCCGGCTGGGCCCTAGCGACCCGCCCCCCACCGGTCACTCGGGCGCGGTCAGACACTCGGTCGTACTCGGGGCATCCGCGGCTCTGATCCCAGGCCAAGTGATCCGCTGTCGGCGCCGGCGCCATCGAGACGGTCGCTACAGCCGGTACAGTTGCTACTCTCCAATCTCATTCCAGAACCAGACATGTTGAAGAAAAGCCACAGCTCCCCTTCGCGCGTGCTACGCTTCCATCACAGACCGGTCGAACGATCGTCGAGACAGACCAACCCTGCACGGCCACCCCGCGCATTACGTCGACGCGACACCGAATCCCTCGTGGACGTTTCCCATGGCCCCAAGACAGCGGAGTATCGCACTGGCGTGGAACGCTTGGTTCCTCGTGTCGATCACCCTCTGCGGGTGTTCGCGAATCCGCTTGCCGGCGATCGATCCGAGCGGGGAACGCATTTTCCTCCCTTCGCCCGCATCGACGACCTGGATCGGACCCGAGCCGCACGGCGGCTGGAACGCAGCTCCGTGGCTTCCCAAGCCCGCTTTTAGTGGTCCCGCCGACCCACCTCCCTGTAGCGAGGTCCCCGGTTTGCCACGGACAACCGCCATCGATCCGCGGACCGGTCTGTCCGGCGGTCCTCTGCCGCCCGGCCAGGCGGGAGAACTCGTAATCACACCGCGGCGTCTGGTTGCGCCGGTAGGCGGAGAAGTGGTTGTCCTGGCCGGCCTCTGCGGCCCCGACGGATACCTGGTCAAGAAACAACCGATCGAGTGGATTCTGGCACCCGACGGTGCCGGACATTTTGTCGCCGTGGGTGACGATCCCCAATCGATCTTCGATCACCTGGGGCGTCCGCAGTCCCGAAAACACACCGCGGGATTCGCCACCAGCCGTACGTCGAGTTGTCCCGAAACAGTCACCCGCGGTACCCCCAATCCAACCGACGACATTCACCTGAAGACGGGACAGTGCTGGATCAGTGTCACCTCCTCCACCCCGGGCACCAGCCACCTCACCGTGCTCGCGCCCAAGGCGAACGGCTGGCCGCAACGTCGCAAAGTCACCACGATTCACTGGGTTGACACGAACTGGGTACTGCCCGCCCCGGCAAACGTACCCGCCGCGGCCGCTGCGCAACACCGACTTGAAACGCGCGTCACACGAGTCGGCGGCACGCGCCCGGCCCCCGGCTGGTCGGTCCGTTATCAGATCGTATCCGGGCCGCCCGTCCGATTCAGCGATAGCGGCGGCCAATCGGTAAACATCACCACCGACGCGCAAGGAATGGCGCCCGTCGAGGTTATCAACCCGACCGGCGCCGTCGGTGTCAGCCGGATTCGGATTCAGATCGTTCGGCCCGCCGATGCCGCCAATGGTTCCCCTGAAATGGCCCTCGGAGATGGTTGGACAACGATCAGCTGGAACGCACCGAGTCTGCGATTGACCGCCACCGGACCCGATCTGGTAAGCGTCAACGCGGTCGCCATCTACCATCTCGAAATCTCCAACCTCGGCGATCGAGTCGCGCGCAACGTCGAGGTCAGCACCCGGTTGCCCGAGACGCTCGAGTTTCTCAATAGCCGACCCGATGCGCGCCAGTTTACCTCCCAATACCGCTGGCAACTGGGCAATCTAGCGCCGGGAGCACGGACCAGTCTCTCGATCACCTGCCGCGCCGGGGCGCCGAGCAATCTCCGCCTGGCATTCGCGGTCCGCGCCGATCAGATCGCCGAGCAACGGTCCGCAGTGGCCACGCGGGTGATCGAAACCGCGTTGGCGGTCCGAATCGTGAACCCACCGGAAACCGCCGAGGTCGGACAGAAGCTGGTGTACGAGATCGAAGTCACCAACCGCGGTTCCACTGCACTGAGTCGGGTCGTACTTCGCGACACGTTTGACTTTGGATTACGACACGCAGAGGGTCAGGTCAGTCCAATCGAACGAACGATCGGTGATCTGGCGGCGGGCGAAACCCGCAGCGATCTGGCGGTCGCTTTCATCGTCGAGAAATCGGGGCGGCTCTGTCACCAGGTGACGGTGACCGCGGCCGAGGGACAAACGGCCCAAACCCCGCGTACCTGCGTGACCGCGACCCAACCCCTACAACCGACGGTCCCCACGCTGGAACTGACCACGAATTGGAGTCCCGCATCGGTCAACACGCAACAACCGTCGACGCTGACGCTGCGTGTGACCAACACCGGCGATCGACTGGCGCGCGATCTGCAACTGGCCGTAGACTTCCCCGTCACCCTCGACCCTCAACAAGCCACCGACGGATTCGTCTTGCCGCAGAATCGCAACTTGATGCACTGGGACATCCCGGGAACGCTGCTGCCAGGCCAATCGGTCGAACGGCAAGTCGTGTTCGGGGCGCTCGAAAAAGGGCAATTGCAAGTCGAGGTGATCGTCCGTCAGAATAATCAAGTGCTGAATCGGAGACGTGCCATACTCCGTGTCCAAGCAGCCAATGTCGAGGAGTCCCGCGGGGCCGCGAGTGACACGCCCGCACCTGCCGGCGGACCGGTATTCCTAGCCCCGAGCCAGGGCGGAAAACTCACGCTCACGATGCGCGCCAATAGCGGCACGATGCGTGTCGGACAACAATCGACCTTTTTCCTGGAACTGACCAACCGCCGCAGTACTGCGGAAGACGAAGTCGTCCTGGAAGTTGTCATTCCCGATGGAATGCAATACACCCAGTTCACGCGCCCGCGTTCCGAGTTGACCTTTTCGTCAGACGGTCGAAGTTTTAAATTGCAACCGATTCGCACAGTCCGCGCCAACGATCAGCCATTGAAGTTCCGGCTGACCTTGACCGCAACCAAATCGGGACAATTCGAACTAGTCGCCAACGTCACGAGCCGACAAACACGACAACCTGAGGCCGCGCGGGCCGCGATCACAGTCCAGCCGTAAAAGATGCCACCGATTCGGAAACGTTGACATCACCGTTCGCAGTGGTGCAAAATCGACACGCGCAGCGCGTCCGAATGAGTCTTGCTGTGCCGACTCCTGTAACCGCTGGATTCAGTTCGGTCTCGCTCGGTTGCGCATCCCTCCACGTTGCTTAGCGCCCTTTTTCGTTTCCGCCCACGCGACTGGACACCGATGTTCCGTTTCGTTGTGCTGCACCACCTGACACCGCCCGGCTCTCCCCGTGGACCGCACTGGGATTTGATGCTGGAACGAGACGGCGTACTGGAAACCTGGGCTCTCGACGCACCGCCGTTATCAGAGACCTCACAAGATGCCCAAAAATTGGACGACCACCGGGTTCACTATCTCGATTACGAGGGTCCCGTCTCCGGAGACCGAGGAGTCGTTCAACGCTGGGACTGGGGAACGTATCTCCTCCACGATTCCCATCCCGGATTTCGTGATGTCCGCCTCGTTGGTCAACGCTTGACGACCCGCCTGGTACTCAGACGCGGTCCGAATGAGACGGACCGCTGGTCGGCTCACGCAACGGACACAGAGTAGCGGCACGCTACACACCCCGCACTTCAACGCGTGCCCGACGTCTGTCCGATGAGCCGGATTTCGCCCTCAGCGAGCTCGATTTCCTGCAACCGAAAACCCTCTACCTCAAGCGCTGGAAGTTCCGAAGGGACGCGCAGCAAAGCGACCGGTGATCCGTCGCTTTGGGCCCATCGCAAATCAAGCTCACCGCGGCGAGCAGCGTTTGCAACCTCATCCAACAGGTCCTTCAGAGGTAACGGCAACAGGCCCGCGCGAACTCTCTGTACCGTGATGGCAACTTCGTTCGTCTGCCGGTTGACCGAAAACGACAAACCTACCGAAACGACTGTGTCGATCCACTGATCGCGGTAACGGCAGGCCAGTCGCACGGAATCCGCTCCGATCGCGACGCGCGGCTCAGAGATACCTGTGGGCAGTGAGGTGGAGAACTTCTCCGACAAGTCGGACGCCAGCCAGCCGTTGATCTGCTCCTCGTCAAATACCGCCTGCCAACGTCCTTCATCTTGAATTTCATTGTGCAACTCCAGGACCTGGCGTTCCAGTGCATCGCCGGCCGCGGCCTGGTGTTCCGGGGTCACTTCCAATGCGCGACGATAAAAGTCGGGGACGTGCCGGGCGGCCCGGAACAACCCGACGCCGCCCAAGGCGATCAGAGCCAAGAAAGCGGCTGAAATAAGCAGACAGACTCGCAAACGCTTCCGCATCAGAATCGCCTCGTCGCACTCCGGCATTCTCGGCCCAGAACTGCACCGCCAAACTGCACCGCCAAACTGCACCGCCAAACTGCACCGCCGTCGCCCCCGACAAGCCGCCGTCGGTTCACCGCGGCGCGATTTGCGAAGGTCCTAGTTTTCCACAAATTTCAGCAACGCGTACCGCTTCTTGCCGCGCCGTAGCACGACCATCGTNTCGCTAGCCAAATCAGCGACGCTGAGACGCGAGGNGATGTCGGTAAGACGNCGATTGTTGACATAGACGCCACCCTCTTGAATCACGCGGCGGGCTTCCCCTTTGGATTTGACCAAACCAGCTGCGGCCAACGCTTCGATCAAGCCCAACCCGTCTCCCCCCAACTCGGCACGCGGCAACTNCTGACTGGGAACGTCGCCGAATACGTCGTTAAGTTGTTCATCGCGCACGTCGGCAATTTCGGCACCAAAGAAAAACGCCGTGGCCTTTTGCGCGACCTGCAGATGCTCGACACCGTGGACCAATCGGGTCAGTTCTTCCGCGAGACGCNGCTGGCTTTCNCGCTTCTGAGGAGCAGCCTGACGCGATGCGTCCAGGGACTCAATTTCCTCGAGGCCGAGTTCCGTTAAGAACCGCAAACACTTGCCGACATCGTCGTCAGCGACGTTGATCCAATACTGGTAGAACTGGTAGGGACTGGTACGGTCTGGGGACAACCAAATCGTCCCACTTTCGGTCTTGCCCATCTTGGTCCCATCCGACTTGGTCAGCAGCGGACAGGTCAGTCCATGCAAGTGCGCACCACATAGACGCCGGGCGAGGTCAATCCCCGCTGTAATGTTGCCCCACTGATCGCTGCCACCAAACTGCAAACCGCAATCATAACGTTGGTGCAAATGGACAAAATCATACGCCTGGAGCAGCATATAGCTGAACTCGGTGTAACTGATGCCGATGTCATCACGGCCCAAACGGTGTTTCACCGAATCCTTTGACAGCATGGCGTTGACCGGAAAGTGTTTGCCAACGTCACGAAGAAACGCAAGATATCCAAACTCCTTCATCCAATCCCAGTTGTTGACCAGGACCGCGGCCTGCGCACTATCACCAAAGTCCAGAAACCCCCGCAGCTGGGCTTCGATGCCCGCCATGTTGGCTTGCAGCATCTCCGCTGACAGCAGATTGCGTTCCTGGCTCTTGCCGCTGGGGTCTCCGATCATCCCGGTCGCCCCGCCGACCAGCGCGATCGGGCGGTGGCCAGCGCACTGAAACCGTCGCAATGTCATCAGTGGTAGTAAGCTGCCGACATGCAGGCTATCCGCGGTCGGATCAAAACCGACATACACGCTGCGGCTTTCGGATGCCAACCACTGCGAAAGCCGGTCGGCGTCCGTCGACTGGTGCAACAAACCTCGTCTCTCTAGGTCAACAAACACGTCCGTCATCGGTATCGTCGGTTCCCTGATTCAGGTCGGTTTGACAGGCTAGCAGGCTGTCGGCGACCGCGTAACAAACCATCGCGAGAGAACCTCGCTCGGGCAGCGTGTTAAGTGGTTTCCACGACCCACCCACCGCCACCGCGGTGGCGAGCGTAACGCAAATCGCGCCGGGCCACAACGACATTGCGTTCCCCAAGGGTCGCCTACTGAGGATCGCGGGAAATCGCCACAAACAGAACCGCCTCACCACGCTGACCGGCGAGCTCGTAAAAGCCACGTATCTGTCCCACGATTTCCCAGTATTCGGGACCGCGCCCAGCAGACGACTGTGAGCTCGGTTGACTGCCAACCCGTTCCCAGCGGCGTAGAAACTCCTCTCGGGTGAGCGACTCCAAAGCCCTACCGACATGCATCACCAGGTCCGGCCGCACAAATTTCACGACCGCGTCATCGGCCAACGAACGTCCCCCGAGCAGGCAATTCTGAAGCGCGAACTGCCGCTCTTGCGACTCCTCGTCGCCAACGGCGAGACTGGCGTCGAGCGAACCCCAGCAATCTCCAACCGATTGCTCCCGATCGGTACCAGACAGGCGGGCAATGAGTTGTCGNACGCAATCGATCGGGAAAGCTGATCCGCGCGTCGCCGCGAAGACGGCCCGAGCGTCCTCCCGCGAAAGCGCCAGCAACGTGCCAACAGGAGATTGATCCATGAGCATCCTCAAGGGGGGCGCAGCGAGCAGTCGACCGATACAACCGGCCGGCTGGCGTCCATCACAATGATAAGCCATCATAATGCCTGCCGTCATCGCATGCCCCTTTGTGGCCCTCACCGGCTGGCCTTTCCGGCAACGGCCAGCGTGGTCCAACGCTGCTGGAGCGACCCATGAGCCTGTTCGACCGCTTTCGACTGGATGGAAAACGGCTGTTTATTACCGGTGGGAGCCGTGGGCTAGGGCGCGAAATGGCGCTGGCGATCGCCGAGGTGGGTGCCGACGTCATCCTGGTCGGCCGCGATGCAGACAGCCTGGAACGAACCGCCGACGATATTCGCGGATTGGGACGCCAGGCCTGGACCTGGCAGCGCGACATGGGAAAACCAGAGGAATGTGAATCAACTTGTATCGAAGCCCTCGAGCAGCAGGGACCGATCGATATCCTAATTAACAATGTCGGTGGCCGCCGCGAGAACATTCCGACCGAAGACATGGCCCTCACCAAGTGGCAAGAGTTAATCGACTTGAATTTGACNAGCGCGTTCTTATGTACACGATACATGGGTCGACACATGATCGATCGTGGACTAGGCGGACGAATCATCAACATCGCCTCGATTAATGCATTCGTCGCGGGACGCCGTATCGCCGGACGTCACTACGAAACAGCCAAGGCGGCGATGGTGCAATTGACGCGCGCCACCGCCGTCGATTGGGCTCCGCATGGCATTACCGTAAACGCGATCTGCCCGGGTGGTTTCATGACCGAACCCAATATTCGCTGGTCCAAGCTGCACCCCGAGGTGATCGAGGGTTTTCAGTCTCAGATTCCAATGGGTGCCTTCGGAATCCCCGAAGACCTCGGTCCCTTGGCGGTCTACCTCGCATCAGACGCCGCTCGGTACATGACGGGAGCGGCATTGATCATCGATGGCGGATATACCCTTTCCTAATCGGCCACCAGGTGCTCGCAGACGCAGCGAGGNACCGTCGCNCGGGGNAGCCGTTCCCGCTCGACACCATGGCGCGACACCGCCGTAATGAACGTCGCTGGCCAAAACCCTTGCCAAGCCCTTTGACGTGTGGGAAAGCAGCGTTTACAACTAGACAAAGTCGTTGTGTCTGTCGCAAAGTGGCTCTCGCAAAGGGGAGCCGTGAATCGGGTCAGGGTGTAACAGCAGCAGCCCTAAACGGGGTACCCTTGTGCGAGAGCCGCTTTGCGGCAGCCAGGACGGCCACGACCTGTCACGAGGTCTCGCCGATGTCGTCTGAGCCCACTCCCGTCGATGACCGCCGTGTATCAAAGGGCGAGGCCGGCGATCAATACGTCGTTGTTGCACGGCGTTACCGCCCCGGAAGCTTCAGCGATCTTGTCGGCCAGCCGCAAGTTTCCGAGGCGCTGCAAAACGCGATCGCCACCCAACGCATCGGGCACGCGTATCTATTTACCGGCGCCCGGGGCGTCGGCAAGACATCCACCGCCCGGATTCTGGCCAAGGCCCTCAACTGTGCCGAGGGAACGTCGTGCAAACCGTGTGAACGATGCGACATCTGTGCGAGCATCGCCCGCGGAGAGGACGTCGACGTATTGGAAATCGACGGTGCCAGCAACCGCGGGATCGATGAGATTCGTCAGCTGCGCTCGAATGTGAATATTCGCCCGAGTCGCGGTCGCTTCAAGATCTACATCATCGATGAAGTCCATATGCTGACCACTCCCGCGTTCAACGCGCTGTTGAAAACCCTCGAAGAGCCACCCGAACACGTCAAGTTTATCTTCTGCACCACCGATCCCGAGAAGATTCCCATCACTGTGTTGTCGCGTTGTCAACGATTTGACTTCGCGCCGGTCGATACGGAGTCCATCGTCGACCGGCTGCGTTTTATCGTCGATTCGGAAGGAGCCGCGGCGGACGACGCGGCGTTGGTACTGTTGGCACAGCGAGCCAATGGCTCGCTCCGAGACAGTCAATCGCTACTCGAGCAGTTGCTGGCATTTTCGGCGACGCGGATTACGGTCGCTGCCGTTCACCAAATGCTCGGTACCGCAGGAGACGAGCGCCTCGCGCAACTCGTCGCTCACATCGTCGGGCGCGATGTCGGTGCGGCGCTGCGAGAATTCGATACTGCGATCAGCGATGGGATCGATGTGGGTCAACTCGTCGAACAGTTGCTAACCCATTTTCGCGATATGATGGCCGCTGCGGTCGGTTGTTCCGCCGAGTTCATGCTGCAGGTTTCACCCGGCGAACACGAGCAACTCGCCGCCACTGGCCAACAGATCGGCACGCCCACACTTCTGGCCATGGCCCAGATTATGGATGAGTGCTTAGTCAGGTTGCGACAGAGTTCGCACCCGCGGATTCTAGCCGAAGTCGCGCTCGTTCGGATTTGCCAGATCGAAGACCTCGAACAATTGGCGACGCTGATTCATCGAGTCAGCGGGGGCGGTCCGCTTCCGATCACGTCGAATCCAACCACCGTCCGTGCGCCCCGAGCAACCGCTCCGAGCGGAGGTTTCCCCGCACCTGAGACCAAACCATCTGCGCCAGTGGTACCGAACGAGACCGACGTCCCCCAACAGATCAACGGGGTCACATCTCGTACCGCACCCCCGACAGAGCCGGATGGGGAAATCGATGTGCACTCCGGCAACGTCGATGAAATCTGGCAACAAGTTCTGGGGCAGTTGGAAGACCTGACTTCCGATTTCGCACGGTTCTATGATCGCGTGTCAATATCCGCCCCAAATCGCCTGGTCGTTAGCTTTCAAGCCGGGTATAGTTTTAAGAAAGAATCGTGCGAGCGAGCCGATCGAAAAAGTAAGATCGAAACAACTCTCTCAAAGATCGTCGGTCGCCCGATGCTTGTGGACTTAGCCGTACTGCCAGAGGAAGTTCGCGATTCCGCCAACCGTCAGCCAAAAAAGACGCGGCGGCAACGGATGCGGGAGACCGAATCCAATCCGCTGGTCAGCAGGGCACTGGAAGTTTTCGAAGCTGAGGTCCAGCGAATCGAAGAGCCTGCGAACAAGGACGCTTCCGGAGGCTAGTCCGCCCCGGTGGATGATCGCCGGTTGGACCGCGCGGGATTCCGATCGGGTCGATTGGCTACTGGTTTTCGTACCCACCTCGAAAAAAATCACATGTTCCAAAATCTGGGAAACCTGGCCTCTCTCATCCAACAAGCACAGCAGGCGGGAAGCCAGATGGAAGAGGTCCAACAGCGTCTTAAGTCCGAGCGCGTCACGGGTACCGCAGGCGCCGGGATGATCGAAATCGAGGCCAACGGTCTGGGCGAGGTGGTGAAAGTCCACATCGACCCCACGTTGATGCAAAAGGGGGACGCAGAGATGATCGAAGATCTGCTTCCGGCCGCCATCAATCAGACCCAGGCTAAAGCCAAGCAACTTCACATGGATGCTGTCAAGTCACTCACTGACGGTCTCAATCTGCCGGGGTTGAATGAGGCATTGGCTCGCTTTACGGGAAATAACACACCGGGCGCGTAATGCCCGCCGGTCCATCGCGCGTCGGATCGGTTCCGGTGTAGTGGCCGCTTGGTCACGGTCGGGTGCTGCATGCCGACCGCGAGCGCACCCGGTTGGACCTTCGAGGGAACGTAATTCGGAATGGCACGATTAAGCGAGTCCGTCGTCAACGTCATCGACCAGTTCGCAAAGCTGCCCGGTGTAGGCAGAAAATCAGCCGAACGTCTGGCGTACCATTTGCTACGCGTCAACAAGAGCGAGGCGCTCGCGCTGGCGGAGGCGATTCGCAGTGTTCGCGAGAACGTGCGCTATTGCCAAACCTGTTTTAACCTATCGGAAGGACCGCGCTGCCTGATCTGCGAGGATCCCAAACGTGACGCGTCAACGCTTTGTGTGGTTGAACAGCCGCAAGACGTGATCTCACTGGAACAAGCTGGAGTCTACCAAGGGATGTACCACGTGTTGCTGGGAAGAATCGCTCCTCTCGAGGGCGTGGGTCCCGACCAATTGACCATCGGGTCACTGGTAGACCGAGCCCACAGCGGCAGTTTTGACGAGCTGATCATGGCGACCAATCCCACCGTCGAGGGGGACGGCACTGCGCTCTATATTTCAAATCTGGTTCAGGAACTACCGATTCGGGTGACTCGGCTAGCGCGCGGCATCACCACCGGTTCAATTCTCGAACATACCAATAAGGAAATTCTCGCCGATGCTCTGTCTGGCCGACAACAACTCTAGGGGCATTTGAACGCCCCTCAACCAGGCGGCCGGTTGTGCCTCCGCAATCTGGCCGATGCGAGTTCACCAAATCGAGATTTACGGAGTTCGCTTGTGTGATGGGGTTTCTCGTCGGAGAGCCTCCCCCCTGCCGACGCTGTCCCTTTTTCCTGTTCGGGAACTTCTTTCCATTTCCAGGGTTTGATCCGATGCGTCTGTCGATGGGCACCGAACTGAGACAGGTCCAAAAACAGGTCCTGTCACCGAGGATGATCCAACGCATGGAAATCCTGCAGCTGCCCGTGATGGCGTTGCATGAGCGGATCGCGCAAGAAATGAATGAGAATCCGTTGCTCGAGGTCAGCGAAGAAACCGAGACGGCTGAATCGGAAATCGAAGAGGAGTTTGAAGAGCCAGAAACTCCCAGCGAACAGGAAGACGAGTTGGTTGTCGAAAACGACTCGGATAACGCCTCCGACTTCGAGCGACTTCTGGAACTCAACCGCGAGCTTCCCGACCACTTCGACGAACCGCCTCGAAAAAGCGCCAATCAGATGGAGCAAGACGCCGCCAAACGCCACGACGCGATGGCGAATGCCGTCTCACGCCCGACGTCATTGAACGACTTCCTAGTGCAACAACTGGGAGAACTGCGGCTCGACGACGCGTGTTTTCGCATGTGCCTGAGAATCATCTCGGCCCTCGACGCAGACGATGGTGGTCGACTCAACAGCAGTCTGGAAGATCTCTTACCATCCGGTGCATCTGCGGACGACTTGGCACTCGCTCATCGAGCGCTCAAGACCGTACAGACCCTCGAACCTCAGGGAATCGCAGCGCGCGATCTGCGCGAGTGTCTGTTGCTGCAGATCACGCCCGAGATGCCTTATTACGATGAGGTCAAGACACTCGTCTCTCATCACCTGGAAGATCTTCACCACAATCGACTACCGCTGATCAAGAAGAAAACGGGGTATTCCATCGCTCGGATCACGGATGCGAAGGAGCAATTGAAACGTCTGAATCCCAAGCCCGCAGCAGCCTGGATGGACAGCATCATTCCGACAGTGACGCCGGACGTTGCTGTTGAGCGCGGTGAGGACGGAACCTATCGCGTCAATCTGGAAGACGATTTCATTCCGCGGTTGCGAATCAGCAACTACTACCGCCAGCGTTTGAGCAGCGGCACCGCGACGCCCGAAGAAGTGGAATATATCCGCAAGAAGGTCAACGCGGCGCAGTGGTTAATCGACTCGGTAGAGCAGCGTCGTCGAACACTGACTCGCGTCGCTCAGGCGATCGTCGACCACCAGCATAACTACCTAGAGAATGGCCCCGACTTCATCGAACCGTTGAAAATGCAACAAATCGCCGACAAGGTCGGCGTGCATGTCACCACGGTCAGCCGTTCGGTCGACGACAAGTGGCTAGAAACCCCGCGCGGCATTTTGCCGTTGCGGCAGTTCTTTGTCGGCGGCAGCCAGAACGATGATGGCGAAGACGTGGCATGGGACCGCATTCGTATCAAGATTCAGGAACTTGTGGACAACGAAAACAAGCAAAAACCCTACAGCGATGACGACCTGGTAAAGCAACTAAAACAGCACGGTATGAATGTCGCGCGCCGGACCGTGACAAAGTATCGCCAAAAGATGGGAATCCCCAGCTCCCGCCAACGCCGAGACTGGTCCAATAAGTGACAAGAATCAAACGCCTCGTATTCACCGCGGTCGTGATCCAACCTGGAAGCTCACACCGGGGAGGCGGGTCCTTCAATGGCGCTCCAGCGGCGCGGCATACTCCTTAACACCGGGCACACAGCGGCGTGGCTGACTTGACGCAAATCCTGCCATGGCTGGTCGCGATGGCACTGTTAATCGGAGCTTCGGCGTTTTTCTCCGCCAGCGAGGCGGCTCTGTTCTACCTGCGGTCGGAAGATCGACTGCGCATGCGTTCGGGAAACCGTGCGCAACAACTGGTCGATCGTCTGCTCGAAGTCCCAGATCGCGTACTCTCGGCGGTCCTGTTCTGGAACCTGGTCGTCAACCTCGCCTATTTCGCGCTGGCCTCGATTGCCGGAATGAAACTGCCCGCGTCGCTCTCGGTGTTCTTTGCCGCAGGCGCTCTGCTGTGCATTATCTTTTTCAGTGAAATGCTGCCCAAAAGCATTGCCGTCTTGATCGCGCCCAATCTGGCTAGTCTGGTCAGTATGCCGCTGGCGGTCATGATTCGCATTCTGGACCCCGTCATGCCCGCCATGCGAACGGTCAATTTCCTCTCACAGAGAATGCTCTGGCCACGGTTTAAGGAGGAGGCGTATCTCGAAGTCGCCGATCTGGAACGAGCGATTGAACTGTCGACCTCGGATGCAAAGTTAATTCGACAGGAACGGGAGGCGTTGCGCAATATCGTACATCTATCCGAAATTCGCGCTGATGAATGGATGCGCCCACGCAACCAGTTCCGCACATTCCAATCGCCGGTTTCAATCGACCAGCTCGAAGGCCAACTGACACCGAGTGGTTACGTGTTGATCTCTGAAAACAACCAAGAAGAGATCGACTCCGCGGTCAACTTGAAGACGCTGTTCGATGTACCTCAACAGCACTTGGAATACCACGCCCAGCCTGTGGCCCATATCCCCTGGTGCGCGACGGTCGCAGATGCTCTGGAGAAGATGCAACGCGGTGACCGCCAGGTGGCAGTCATCGTCAACGAATTCGGCGACACCGTCGGCATTCTCACTTTGGACGACATCCTGGAAACGGTGTTCAGTCGATCTCCGACCCGCAGCGGCCGCTTACTCAACCGCCCCGCGGTCCAAGAACTCGGCCCGGGTCGTTGGCGCGTCGTGGGGCTCACGAGCCTGCGACGACTGGCCCGCTACCTCGGGTTCTCGTTACCCAGCAGCAAGAGCGTAACGGTGTCCGGACTGGTGCACGAGCAACTCGAACGATTGCCACAATCGGGCGACGAATGCGAATGGGGCCCATTCCGAATCCTCGTGCGCGACGCTCCGCAACGGGGCCACCTGGTCGTCGAACTCCACCTCCGCGTATCCAGGGAGGAATTAGAGTGACCCCTCTGTGGACGCTCCTGTTCTTGGTGCTGGGAATTTTTTTCAGCGCTTTCTTCAGCGGTTCGGAAACCGGGTTTTACCGCGCCACCCGCGTTCGCCTGGTTCTTGACGGCTTTAGTGGTGACCTCGTTTCGAGAGGCCTGCTGTGGCTGATCAACAACCCGGCCCTATTTGTCGCCACGACACTTGTGGGAAACAACCTCGCCAATTACCTGGTCGCCAAGGGGATCGTCGACGCCGTCAATTCACTCGACTTGGATCGACCCGAGTTGGCTCAACTGCTCGCTCCCGTGATCCTCTCACCCGTGATTTTCATCTACGGTGAATTGCTACCCAAGAGCCTCTACTTCCGCGCACCCAATCAACTCCTCCGCCGAGGCGGTCCGTTATTCCTGTCGTGCGGTGTGCTGTTCGCTCCGGTCTCGGCTGCGCTGTGGGGACTCGGTTGGATCCTTCAAAGAGTGGTAGGCGAAACTCCACTCCAAGTTCAATTCACCCTGGCTCGGAAGGAGCTGCGCCAGGTTTTCGAAGAAGGTCAGCAAGCCGGCATACTGCAATCCGCGCAGTACCGTCTGGCGCAAAACCTATTCCATACCGCCGGGATGCCGATCATCAAATTCGCCAAACCCATTACACGTGTCGCCGCGGTGCCACGCAGCGCTGACCGGCTTGAGACGCTCCGCATGGCGCGACGTCAACGGTTGACCGAGATTCTGCTGCGTCACGCCGACAATCAGGAACTGGCTGGTTACGTCAGAACGATCGAGCTCGAGCTCGCCTCTTCACTGAACGACACACCGATTCACCCACTGTTGCGATTATCAAACCAGACCAATCACGTCGATGCCGTCGCGCAAATCCAGGCCGCACGGGAAAATCTGGCCTGTGTGACAGATGACCACGATCGAGTTCTGGGGCTGGTTTACCTACAGCAACTCACCCAGCCACTGTTCCGAGGTGATTAGCGAACCCGCGCATATCGCGGAGCACCGCTCCTCAGGACTTCTGGTAACCCAGCGACTGGATGACCTGCAGCATCTCTTCGCAGGTAATGAACCGTCGGCGGTGGTCCAACTTATACGTATCGATCGCCTGGGCCAGTTCCCGAGCCGGGGGGGAGAGATCCCGATGGCTATTGGCGAACTGTCGACGTTCCGATCCGGGTGCCGTCGATGGCAATCCTGAACGACGCCGCTCGACGAATGATGGTACGTTAGGGGCCATACGTATAGTCTCCGGATCCGCGTTGACCGCGAACCGTCGTCGCGGGGTTTGCCGCCACCAAAACGTACGCCGCGTTTCGGTTCGGGTCAATTGAATTTTTCCCCGCGGCGCGGTTTCTTTACAGACCATACCGTCTAGACGACCGCACTCCCCAGGCGCTCGCCAGAAAGGTCATCGTCAGGGCAACTTAATCTCCTGTCCGTTCCCATCGCGGCAATCGAGTTCCAGGTGCTCCGGAAACAGGCCCTCAACGCTGAGGATCTGCACATCCATCCCACCCTCCTCTTCGAATTGGTTGATGTCCTTGCGTTTTCGGTTATTTAGATAGGACGCAACGTCATCATTCACCCGCACCGTCACGCGCGAAATGTTCGGTTGTTGGCTGGCGAGTAACAACACGCGAATCACTTCAATCGCCATGCTCTCGGCAGTCTTGACGACCCCCCGTCCACTGCAACAGGGACAATCTGCATACACGCTCCGCTTCAAACTGGGGCGAATACGCTGACGCGTCATTTCGATCAGCCCAAACGGACTGGTACGTAGAATTTTTGTCCGCGCCCGATCGCGTTTCATGGCATCTCGCAGCGCCCGTTCGAGCCCGCGGCGATGTTTTTCTCGTCGCATATCAATGAAGTCGTTCACAATCACGCCACCCAGATCGCGCAATCGCAACTGCCGGGCAATTTCGCCCGCCGCCAACAAGTTCATCTGATAGGCCGATTCTTCCGCATCTTTTTGGGTTCGAAAGCTACCGCTGTTGACGTCGATCGCCACCAGCGCTTCGGTCGGATCGATCACGATCGATCCTCCGTCTTTGAGTCGCACTTCGCGTTTGTGGATCTGGGCAATATCTGACTCCAACCGATACTTGTGGAACAGGGGTTCGCGACCCTCGTAGTAGTGCAGGCGGTTGGCAAATCTGGGCATAACGAGTTGCAAGAACTCCCGGGCGCGATCGTGGGCTTGCGGCTCATCGACATAAATTGCATCGACTTCAAGTGAAAAAATATCCCGGATCGTACGAATGATCATGTCACTCTCTTCGTAGATCCCAAACGGGCCATCGTGCTTCCGTAACCGCCGAACGATGACTTTCCACAATCGCAATAGGTACGCCAAATCCCGGGACAGTTCCTTGCGCTGACGGTCTTGGCCCGCAGTCCGTACAATAAACCCGAGACCCTTGGGCGGATTCAGATCGAGCATCGTCTCCCGCAACTTACGACGTTTTTCCTCGTCTTCGATCTTGCGAGAAACCCCGACGCGACCCAGCGCCGGCATCAAGACCAAATAACGTCCGGGAATACTGATATAGGTCGATAGCGTCGGCCCCTTGGTGCCGATTCCCTCTTTGATCACCTGGACCAAGACCTCGTCGCCGCGGCGGAGGATATCTTGAATCGGAGGCTTGACTCGCGGTCGACCGGAATAGCGCATCGGCCGACGTCTCCCTTGACGCGTGCCATCATCCACTTCGTCGTCGATCTCGTCCACGCCGTTTTTCATCGCATCTGCCGGGTCAAACCCTCCTTGGCGATAATACTGCGGCTCGACATCGCTGATGTGTAAGAACCCGTTCTTGCCAACGCCAAAGTCGACAAAAGCAGCCTGAATGCTAGGTTCCAGATTGACTACCTTTCCCTTGTAGATATTGCCGACGTAGTTATCTTGGCTGCTCCTTTCGATATACAGCTCTTCAAGGCGACCATCCTCGATGACCGCAATCCGGCATTCCTCTGGCTCGGATACGTTGATCAGCATTTCTTTTTTCATAGTTCCAAATTCTGTTCTTCGTTAATGGACTCATGGCGCGAGCTCCACTGCAGTACGGGAAAGACAATGCCCTTCGGCCTCTAAATCGTCCAAACCCAAAAGTGTCAAAATCTCTCGGGGACGGACCGCGGCAGTGGGAGTCGTTCGCAACACGATGCGTACAACTCCGTTTTCCATCCGCAACTGGTCGAGGCTATCGCCGACATCGATTGGTTCGCTGCGGCCTTCCCGCTGGATCCAATGCGGCAACTGGGACAGCAACTGTGTCACTTTGTCCGCTACCTCGTCGCGCCGTGATTCGGGAACTGGAAATTGATAAACCAGGCGTTCCACGCGAGCCTTGCCTTCTGAATCATCGAGCAATCGCACCTCGTCAATGATCAGACCAGGGGGCATTGTTGCCGCCATCTTGCGCTCGATGACGCAGGCGTCCTCTCTTTCCGCCAATTCCACATCCATCACTTCATCCGTGCCGGAGATTCCCAACGCCAAAGCCGATGGAAAACTCATCCTGGCCTTGGGATGGAACCCCTCAGACATACTCAAATTCAGTCCAGCCCGGCGGAACATGCGTTCAAAAACACGCACTAGATCGCGATGGCTAATCCATCGCAGATCTCCCGCTTTCTGGAACTGAATACGAACACGTTGACGAATCTTGGTCATGGGAAATAGCTTCAAAAAAGAACCAGCTCGGGAACTGTTTTTCGCAACTCCTCATGCAAATAGGTTTTGATTTCGCCGGCGGTTTCCATGTCCATCGCGCGTTCGTAGATCGATTCACATTCAGACAGGGAAACGCTGCGGCATAACTTCTTGATCTCAGGAATCAAGCTGGGAGGCACACTGAAGGCGCGAACTCCCATGCCTAACAACAACATCGCATACGCGGGTTCACCGCTGATTTCTCCGCAAATACTGACGAAAACATCAGCTGCAACTGCCGATTTAATCGTCGTCTCAATAAGACGCAATACCGCGGGATCGACTGCTTGATACAGATCTGCGACGTCTTTGTTGTCACGATCAACCGCGAGCGTGTACTGAACCAGATCGTTCGTACCAATACTCACAAAGTCGACTTCCCGCAAGAAACGGTCGATCATCATCACGGCAGCCGGCACTTCGACCATCATGCCAACTCTCAAATCAGCATCGAAGGGAATGCCGTCATCGGCGAGGTCCTCCATGGCGTCGTTCAATACCGACTTGGCCTGCCGTAGTTCAACCATCGTCGAAATCAACGGAAACATCAATTCCACATTCCCCAGCGCGCTGGCCCGCAAAATCGCCCGCAACTGGGTACGAAACAACGTCACATTCTTAAGAGACAAGCGAATGCTACGCAGCCCCAGAAATGGATTGTGTTCCTCCTCTCCCAGAGGCACCTGACCCATCTTGTCCGCACCGAGATCGAGGGTGCGAATCACGACGGAGTGCCCCTGCATCGCATTGACCACCTGGCTATAAGCCTGGAAGTGATCTTCTTCGGTTGGCTCTTCCGAGGCGCCTAGATAGAGAAATTCCGTTCGGTACAAGCCGATTCCTTCGGCGCCCCGTTGACGACACGCGGTGACTTCGTGCGGAAACTCGATATTCGCAGCCAGCTGAATACGGGTCCCATCCTGAGTCTGCGCTGGGAGTTCCGCCAACTCATCCAAACGGGCAGAAATCGTTCGATGCTCTT
>PADE01000082.1 GCA_002702965.1 Planctomycetaceae bacterium | reverse complement strand
TTCGCAGATGGTGGCACCCCTGCCGTATGGAGTGAACAGCTCGGACGGTGGATCGGTGGCACACCGTGTCGAGGAGCCGAGGACCTGACCCATCCGGATTCCACGCCCAAAGAAGAGCGCTGAGTCGACCGCGCGCGTCGAGGTCGTCGATCAAGCTTGACAGGGCGCGAGCACAACGGGGCAATGACTCCCCGCCCGTTCTTCAAAACCGTCGACCTGGCCACCCCAGTTCATGAGATGCTCCTACAACACCGGGACACCCGCCGCTGCTAGGCCGGGGTATTGCTCCACTCGATCAACGCGTCGGCAGCAAATCGCCCTAGGCTGAACAGTCGCAGGTCGTCCGGTGGTGTCCCGGACATGATCAGCGCGGCCATCCGCTTCCCGACCCAGGGGGATGTCGAGAAGCCACCACCACTGAAGCCCACGGCGAAGAACAATCCTTCGATCCCAGCCGCGCGGTCGAGAACGGGCATCTCGTCGGGCGTGACATCGTACGTACAGGCGTAGGTGCGATGGACAAATCCACGCTGCATAAAGGGCAACGAGATGGCCAGCCGCCGCGCCATTTCGCGGACCGCCCCGTAGGTCGCCGTTTGCCGGTAATCATCGGGGTTGACCGGCGCGTCGTCGGGGTCAAGATACTCACTCTCTTTTCTCCCCACGAACAACTGGCGGTCGTGCTCGGGACGCATGTAGAGATTGGCCCGCGTGTCGAACAGGATCGTCTCCAACCGGCTGGATGATGCGGGGGGGACCTGGAAGAACGCCATCTGCGCGATGTGTGGCCGGACGGGCAGATCGACACCCAGCGCAGCCAGTTGTGGTTGCCCCCAAACCGAAGTCGCCAGCAGCAGGCGGCCGCCGTCGATGGGTCCCGTCGCGGTGTCAACTCCCACCACGCGTTCGCGTTGAACGCGGATCGTCTCGACTTCACATCCCTCGACGATCGTGACACCCGCATCGACGGCCGCCAACATCATGGCATGCACGGCGGGCATCGGGTCGACATAGAGCGCGCCCGGTTCGTAGAGGTAAATGCCCTCCTGCGGCGCGCTGAGACCCGGTTGACGTGTGGCCGCCTCCGCCGCATCGATGGCATGCACGACACAGCCACTCTGACGGGCGACCGCCGCGGTCTGCTCGACGTACTCCCGTTCGTGTGACTGGGCGATCAGGAGGTACCCCACCCGGTGGACGTCGAGGGGGATCCCGGTGGACGACGCAAAATCAGTGAAAAATGCTTGCCCAGCGAGTTGCGTGGCGGCAACGACCGGATGTTGGACGGTGCCGCGAATCACCCCGGCGGCGCGACCCGACTGGCCGGCCCCAACCGCGTGCCGCTCCAGAATCGTCACCCTCTCAACACCCAACTGCTTGAGACAGAGGGCCGTGCTCAAGGCCGTCACGCCTCCCCCCACAATGATCACGTCCGCCTTGTCAATCATATCGACCTCACACTGAGCGGGCCCCGAGGACCGCCATTCCATCCGCACCCAGGGAACCGCCGTTGTCGCCCCACGCGACTTGCCAACCACATCGCTGGGGCACCTGCTGGAAGTGTATCGCCTCCGCCGGTCGATGTCCGGGCCCCGGCCCCGGCGCCGTCCAGCGCGCGGCTTCCGAACCGGGCCCAGAGGCGGTACGATGGGGCCCGATCTGGGCGTTGGACACCGCCACCGACTTGTCGATCCCGGGGAGAGACCATCGATGAAGCTTCACCGCGTGTTGCTGCTGTGGGGTCTGGTGACCCTTACCGGAAACCTTTTGCCGGCTCAGGATCGCGTCCAGTTCACGCGGCAATCTGAGATTATCTACGGCCGCAAACACGGTCTTGCGATGACGCTGGATGTCTTCGCGCCAGCCGACAAACCGAATGGACTGGGTGTGATCGCGGTCGTCAGTGGAGGCTGGTTTTCCAGCCGGGGCAGCCTTGTCTCGCCGGCCGGCCAGTTGCCGGCCGTGTTCAACCAACAGTTGGAAGAACTACTGCGGCGCGGCTACACCGTCTTCACGGTGGTCCACGGCAGCCAACCCAAATATACCATTCCCGAAATCCAAAACGATCTGCACCGCGCCGTTCGTTATATCCGGCATCAGGCGGCCAGCTACCATGTGGATCCCGCCCGGTTGGGCATTTTTGGCGGCTCGGCGGGTGGACACCTGTCGTTGATGCAAGGGACGGCGGGTCAACCCGGTGACCCCCAAGCGGTCGATCCGGTCGATCGCCAATCGAGCCGCGTCCAGGTCGTGGTGGCCTACTTCCCNCCGACCGATTTCCTCAATTACGGGGCCGACGGNGTGCACTTCGACAAGGTGGTGCGCAGCTTGCTAGGNGGCCGCAATCCTTTTTTGGCCGCGCTCGACTTTCGCGAATACGACCAAGAAAAGGAGCTCTTCGAGAGGATCACCAATGTTCAACAACGGCGCGAGCGGATCACGGCGGTCTCGCCGATTCACCACGTGACAAAGGACGATCCACCGACATTGATCATCCATGGAGACGCGGACCAGTTGGTCCCGATTCAACAGGCAAAGCGGATCTTGGCGCGGTTTCAGGAGGCCGGCGTGACAGCTTCCCTCAAAGTGATGCCCGGCAAGGCCCACGGCTGGACCCCAGAGGCTGAGGAAGTCGGACAGTTCGTCGATTGGTTCGACACACACCTGTCCCAGCCCTGAAGTCAACGCCCTGCTGCCACGCCTGGCTGCTTTCCGCTGCGGCAAGACGGATGGGGCGCCTAGCCGTCCACAGTGGCTGTCTGGCGGCCCCGCTTCGCGGCGNCCTCCGCGCGGCCAACCCNTCCAGTGAGGAGGAATTCCATGGCTGGAATCGACAAGGCGGTGGTGATTGGCGCGGGGACGATGGGAAGCGGGATCGCGAGCCATTTGGCGAACGCCGGTGTCACGGTCTACCTGCTCGACGTGCCCAGCGACTCCACTGCGGGTCGCAGCGCCATCGCCCAACAGACGCTGCAACGCCTGCTGCGGGCACAACCGGCGGTGTTCTTGCATCCCGACTGCGCGACGCGCATCATCCCGGGGAATATCGCCGATGATCTTCATCGGGTCGCCGAGGTCGACTGGATTGCCGAAGCGGTGGTCGAACGACTCGAAGTCAAGGAACAGCTCTACCAATCGATCGAAGCGCATCGCAAACCTGGCACGCCGATCTCGTCGAATACCTCGACCATTCCGCTGCGGCTGTTGACCCGCCACATGCCGTCCTCCTTCAAACNGGATTTCTGCATCACGCATTTCTTTAATCCGGTGCGCTACATGCAGTTACTAGAAATCGTGGCAGGCCCCGAGACGCGACCGGAGACCATTTCGCAGTTAACCGATTTCTGCGATGTACGCCTGGGGAAAGGGGTCGTATCGTGCAAAGACACGCCCGGATTCCTGGGGAATCGTGTCGGTGTGTTCGCGATCCAGGTTGCGATTGTCGAGGCCATCAAAAGCGATTTGACAATCGAAGAGGCGGACGCGGTGTTAGGCAGACCGATCGGTTGGCCCAAAACGGGTGTCTTCCGACTGTACGACCTGATCGGCCTGGATTTGATGCTCGACGTTCTAGAGAGTATGCGAACCACCGTTCCCGCGGGCGACCCCTTTCGCGCAGTGGCCGTCGAGATCCCGATGATCCGGAATCTTGTCGAGGCGGGCCTGACGGGCAACAAGGGAGGGGGCGGATTCTACCGACGCCGCCGCGAGGAGGGGCGCGCGATCTCCGAAGCGGTCGATCTGAAGTCGGGAACCTACCGTCCATCACGGCAACCGGCTGCTGCCGAATTGCAGGAGAGCACCGGACAGGGACTACGACACCTGCTGGAACATCCCGGCAGACTGGGCAAATTCGCCTGGTCCGTTCTGTCACAAAGCCTGAGCTACGCCGCGTCGTTGGTACCACAGATTTCAGACTCGCTGGTCCCCATCGATGAAGCCATGAAACTCGGTTTCAGCTGGGCGCAAGGGCCGTTTGAGATGATCGACACGATCGGGACCGGGCGATTTGCAGCGCATTTGGTGGCGGACGGCCTCCCGGTGCCGCCGCTGTTGTCCGCCGCCGCCGGACAGTCGCTGTACCATATCCACGAGCGGCGTTTGCAATATTTCTCGCTCGAGGGGAGCTACCGCAACGTCGAACGGCCGCCGGGTGTGTTGCGTTTGAGCGATCAGGCNCGGACCNGTCGNCCTCGATTGGAGGGACCCGCGGCGAGCCTGTGGGACATCGGCGAAGGGGTCAGCTGCTTTGAATTTCACACCAAGGCCAATGCCCTGGTCCCCGAGACGATGGACCTTCTGGCGCAAGCCATCGACCTCGTCCAACGGGATGGCCGCGCGCTGGTGATCCACAACGGCGCCCCTCATTTTTCGGTCGGCGTCAACATCGAGCAACTTCTCGCCAACGCCCGCCGCGAAGCCTGGACGGAGATCGAGTCGATGCTGGTCCAATTTCAGCAGACCTGCCGCAAGCTGAAATACGCGCCGTTTCCCGTCGTCGGTGCACCGAGCGGTATGTCATTGGGGGGCGGCTTCGAGATTTTGTTGCACTGCGATACCGTGGTGGCCCACACCAACAACGTGACCGGTCTGGTCGAGCCCCAGGTCGGTTTGGTCCCCGCGGGCGGTGGCTGCAAGGAGATGCTCTTTCGCTGGTCCGACGCGTCGCTCACCCCGCCGGAGCGAGCCGCCCGCGTGTTCCAAATCGTCGCGCCGGCGACGATTGCAACGTCCCCTGCCGAGGCGGCCCCTTTTCGTTTCGTGTTGCCGAAGGACGAGTCGCTGATGAACCGGGACCGGCTCCTCGCCAAGGCGCGCGCCACCGGTGTGACGATGGCCGTCGACTACCGGCCACCCGTCGAACGAGTGGTCGAGGCCGCATCGCAACCGGGACTGGCCGCCATCGACGAGATTCTCCGCGGTTGGCAGCGGGAGCACCAGGTCACGCCTTACGATCTGGTGGTCGGGCGGCAATTGGCAGGTGTCCTGTGCGGGGGCGACGCGGCTCCCGGTGACGCTCTGACCGAAGACCGACTGTTCGAACTGGAACGCAGCGCCTTTATGACTCTCGTCAAGACACCCGAGACGCTGGCGCGCATCGAGCATACCCTGACCACTGGAAAGCCGTTACGCAACTAGGATAAGTTGGTCGCAACCAAGATCCCTCTAAATCCCGCTGTGGCGCGCCGATCTGGTCTATGGATCTGTACTATGAACGCACCCAAAACTTTCCGGTTCGACACCCTCTCGCTACACGCCGGAGCACGCGCCGACCCGACCACCGGGGCCCGCGCGACTCCCATATATCAGACCGCCTCGTATGCGTTCCGGGACGCGGACCACGCCGCCTCGCTCTTCAACATCGAGCGCCCCGGCCACGTCTATTCGCGCATTTCCAACCCCACCAACGCGGTGCTTGAAGAGCGGATCGCCGCACTAGAAGGGGGCGTGGGGGCGATCGCCACGGCCAGCGGACAGGCCGCCACGCACCTCGCAATTGCCACCTTGATGGGAGCCGGGTCACACATCGTATCGTCGCAATCGATTTACGGCGGCACGCATAATTTGTTGGCGTACACGCTCCCCCGATTCGGAATCGAAACCACCTTTGTCGACGCCCGGGACGCCGACGCGGTGCGCGCCGCATTGCGCCCCAACACCCGCGTGGTGTTCGGCGAGACGTTAGGCAATCCAGCGCTCGACGTGTTGGACATTCCACGTGTTTCAGAAATCGCTCACGACGCCGGTCTACCGCTGTTGGTCGACGCTACTTTCACCACCCCGTACCTCTCACGTCCGTTCGAGTGGGGCGCGGATCTGATTGTCCACTCGGCGACCAAATTCCTCAGCGGCCACGGCGTGGTAATCGGTGGCCTGCTGGTCGACAGTGGCAACTTCGACTGGGAGGCATCGGGGAGGTTCCCATCGCTGACCGAACCCTACGAGGGTTTCCACGACCTCGACTTTGTCGAAGAGTTCGGACCCGCGGCATTTATCACGCGCGCTCGCAAAGAAGGGAGTCGGGATTTCGGCGCTTGCATGAGTGCCCACACCGCGTTTCTGATCTTGCAGGGGATGGAAACACTGTCGATCCGNATGCAGCGCCACGTCGAAAATACGCGGCAGTTGATCCGTTATCTCGAAGAACACCCGGCCGTCGAGTGGGTGACCTACCCCGAACTGGCCAATCATCCGGACCATCAGTTGGCCAAGCGACTGCTTCCCCACGGNTGCGGGGCCGTGTTCAGTTTTGGCGTCAAAGGGGGCCGTCCCGCCGGTCAGAAGTTCATCGAGCAGTTGCAGGTCTTTTCCCATCTGGCCAACATCGGTGATGCAAAGTCGCTGGTCATTCACCCCGCCAGCACGACGCATCACCGGATGGATGCCGAAGCGCTCCGGGCGGTTGGGATTTCCGAGGGCCTGGTGCGAATCTCGGTCGGCTTAGAAGATCCCCNAGATTTGATCGANGATGTGTCTCGCGCACTGCGGGNTTCTCAGAAGGGTTGAGTTTTGGAACTGCAAATCGACGACCGCCTGGCCTATGCCGCCACTGGCAACCGACCGCTGACGGCAACCCAGGAAACGGTGTTGTTCGTCCATGGCGCCGGCCAGAANCACACCATCTGGGTCCTTCCGATGCGGTATTTTGCGCGAAAGGGTCTGAATGTCGTGTCCATCGATCTACCCGGCCACGGTGGCTCGGCGGGTCCCGCATTGTCCTCGATCGAAGCCATGGCAGACTGGGTCGTCCGTCTTCTCGACGCGACCGGGTTGAAGCGCACGGCNATCGTAGGGCACAGCATGGGTTCACTGGTGGCATTGGCGGCGGCGGCCCGACACCCCGATCGTATCCGCGCTTTGGCCATGGTCGGAACCTCCGTACCGATGCCCGTCAGCGACCCCCTGCTGCACGCGTCGTCGGACAACCAACACGCGGCGCTCGACATGTTGACCTATTGGGGGCACAGCGCCACGGCTCACCTCGCGTCCAATCCGACGCCCGGGATGTGGATGTTGGGCTGCTCGATGCGTTTGCTAGAACAATCGGACGACGGGGTCGTGCATACCGATCTGACCGCCTGCCATGCCTATCGCGCCGGTTTAGCGCACGCGGCAGACGTCAGCTGCCCGACGCTCTTGATTTTGGGAGAGCGCGACGTGATGACACCCGTGGCCGCCACGCGCAAGCTCGCGGCGACGATTCCGGCGGTTCAGCAAGTCGTCCTTGCGGGCGCTGGACACGCGCTGTTGGCGGAGCGCCCCGACCCCGTCTTGGACGCGTTGGTGGGCGTCGTATTGTGAATGCGAAAGGGTCGGCGTAGGCCCGACGGCTGGCGCGTCGACGATCGTGTCCGAGGCGCGCACACTTGTGGTAACGACGGTTTCCGTTCCGGACAGGCGCGATGCCCCTGATTGCTCACTCAGAGTCGCCCGTTTTTTCACACCTTCTCGCCGAGGGGGTGCCCGTCGCGCGGCAGACGGACGGACTCCACCAGTTCAACATCGGGTTGCTGAATCTCATGCCCGAAGCCGCCCTGGAAGCCACCGAACGCCAATGGATGCGTCTTTCGGCGATGGTCCCCGATCGGGCGATTTTTGTCTACCCGTTCACGTTCACAGAGGCCGGCCGGTCGGCCACGACACAATCGCACATCGATCGCTATTACGATTCGACACCCGCTATCGAGCAGCGCCGTCTCGACCTGTTGATCGTGACGGGCGCCAATCCAGAAGCCGAAGATCTATCCAGCGAACGGTTCTGGCGACCGCTGATCGCCACGATCGCCCGCGCGCGGGCCCTGGGCTGCCCCGTCGTCTGCTCGTGCCTGGCCGCCCATGCGGTCCTCAAGGAGTATTACGGGATTGAACGGGTGCGTCTCCCGGAGAAATGTTGGGGCGTTTTCCCCCATCGGCTGATCGCGGCTCAACACCCACTGGTCGAAGGAATCGCAAGCGATTGGCACGCGCCGCATTCCCACTTTTACGGCGTCGCGCGTGAACCCCTCGAAGCGGCCGGCATCGACGTCCTAGTCGATAGCGCCGAGGCGGGGGTCTACCTGGCGGCTTCTCGCGACTTTCCCGGCTTCGTGTTCCTGCAGGGGCACCCTGAATACGACGCCAACACGCTGCTCAAGGAATTCAAACGCGAAGTCGGGCGATTCCTGCTCGACGAACTTCCGGCCATGCCGCGGGCACCCGTCAACTACTTCCCGCCCGCCGCCGAAGCGACCCTGGCCGCGTACCAGCGTGCTCTGGCAGAACCGACTTCCGCCGATTCGGCGGTGCCCGACTTTCCCGAGGACACGCTGCAAGCGACCGTCCAAAATCGGTGGCGAGCGTGCGGGCGTCAACTCTTCCAGAACCTCATTCGGGCGGTTCCCCATGGCGACTGACACCCAGGACCGTCCCGCTCCCGATTGGCCCGTGTTTCTGGCGGCGTTGGCACTCTTGGCCGGCGCCTGTCTGCCGCTCTTTGTCTATCCCGCCGGGAGTCAGGGTTTGATCGCGGAGCTCTATGACGGGATGACGCGCTCGCTGGGACTGTGCTACTTGTGGGGGGCGCTGGCGGTCTTGGTCTTCTGTCTGTGGATCGCGGTCAGCCGTCACGGCGCCATCAAACTCGGTGAACCCGATACGGANCCCCAGTTTTCCACGTTTAGTTGGACGTCGATGCTGTTCTGCGCTGGAGTCGCGACCGGGATCCTCTANTGGGGTACCATCGAATGGACGCATTACTACGACCGTCCTCCGTTTGGCGCCGTACCCCGTTCGCAAGAGGCCGTACGTTGGGCGAGCGTGTTCGGTATTTTTCATTGGGGCCCNACCGGCTGGGCCTTTTACTGTCTGCCCGCGTTGGCGATCGGGCACGCCTACTACTGCCAAAAAATACCGCGNCTGCGNGTCAGTACCGCCTGTCACGCGGTTCTCGGTCGCGCCACCGACGGNCCCCTCGGAAAGTTGTTCGACCTCTGTTTCATCATCGGCCTACTCGGCGCTGCCGGTACCTCGCTCGGGTTTGGTACACCGATGATCGCTGCGGGATTCAGCCACATCTTTGGGATTGACCCGTCGTATCGGTTGACGGTCTTGATCGCGTTGCTCTGCACGGNCCTTTTCGGGACCAGCGTCTACCTCGGGTTGGAAAAGGGAATCCGCCGCCTCAGCGCTATCAACATGGTGCTGACCCTGCTGTTTCTAGGATTCGTCGCGACGGTGGGCCCCACCTTGTTCCTGCTCAAAACGGGTCTGTCCGGAATCGGAACGATCGCGGCCCATTTCGTCAAAATGCACGCCCTGGCCGGACCCTGGGACGCCACCCACTATGCGTTTGCACGCGAATGGACCGTCTTTTATTGGGCCTGGTGGATTGCGGTGGGACCCTTCATGGGGCTGTTTATCGTGCAGATTTCACGCGGCAGGACGTTCCGGCAAATCATCATCGGAACGCTCACGCTCGGCAGCTTGGGCTGCGGGCTGTTTTACTGCGTGCTGGGAAATTACGCGCTCTACCTCCAGCAGCAGGGGCTGCAAGACGTCGTCGCCATCCAGAAGACTNAGGGGGCCTCGGCGGCCATCATCAGCGTCATCGCCACGTTACCACTGGCGCCTGTCGTGGTCCCCTTCTTTTGTGTCATCAGTCTGGTCTTCTTGGCGACCACCTACGACTCGGCTTCCTATGCGCTCGCTTCCAGCGCCTCCGTTGCGTTGGCGGACAACCAGCCCCCCGCGCGTTGGCACCGCCTGTTTTGGGCCTTCATGTTGGCGCTGTTGCCGACCGGCCTGTTAGCCGGAGACGCGGGCAGCGGCCGCCTCGTGTCGTTGCAAACCGCGTCACTGATTGCCTCGGTCCCACTGGCGGTGATCTTCGTCGTGATGGGCGTATCGCTGACGTTGGCCATCCGCAGCGCCGAGCAGAAATAGTCCACCGGCGGTGACCCGCGACGGCTACCTCTGGAGGGCGAGTTCGGGGACCGCCTCACACAGGGCGCGGACATGCTCGGGACCCGTGCCACAGCACCCCCCCAACAGCCGCGCGCCCGCACGTACCCATCCCGCGGATTCGGCAACCAGGTCGGCCGGCGGAATGACGTCCACAAAGTTCCAATTCGGCCGGGTAAAATAACCGGAATCGGGATAGACCCCCAACGGACCGGTCCACCGCCCCCGAACCTCCGTCAGCGCGTCGGCAATCAGGTGCGGGTTGGTGTGCATGATATTGACCACCGCCGGCCCCATCGGTAGCAGTGCATCCAGGACTTCCGTCAACCGCACCTGGGAATGCCCGAAACCGGTCAATTCACCGCTCTGCGAGCGCTTGCAGCTGACCCCCAACCAAACCGGCAGGCCGGACTCGACGGCGGCCCGCATTGCGCGCGCCGCATGCTCGGTATCTTCCATCATCTCCAGAGCAATCAGGTCGGCGCCGGCGCCCGCCAAGATACCGACCGCCTCACGGTAGGAATCGAGTTCTCGCTGTGGAGGAAAATAGGCGTCACGGTCGAAACCGGGTGGCATCGCGGACATCGATCCGGCCACCGCGACGGGCGTTTGGGCGACCCGGTCGCACGCTTCGCGAGCCAACTCGACGCCGCGCCGGTTGACCGTTTCGACATGCTCGGCATAGCCTGCCGGCCCCAACATCTGACGGGTGGAGCCAAAGGTGTTGGAAATAACAACCGCCGCGCCGCAGCGGATGTAATCTTCGTGGACCGCCCGGACCAGGTCTGGGTGACTCAACACCGCCGCGCCGCTCCAGGCGATCTCATCCATCGGGACACCGCGCCGCTGCAGCTCGGTTCCGGTGGCCCCATCGATGACCACAATCCCGTCGCCCGCCAGACGTTCTCGCCAACCGACCGCGCCCTGTGGTGAGTCCCCATCCATCGTCGCATATCCCCGCCGCTGACACAGGTATGGAGTAGCGCTTAGCTGGCCCCACGCACCAATCGCGTTATGATAACCGCTGACGCGAAGCGGCTCACCGGCCGTCGCGGACACACACCTGGGAGCCCGCCCAATGGACGGCTTAATGATGGACTTTCCGTTGACGCTGGACGCACTTCTGCGTCGCGCTGAGACGATCCATGGCGGACGCGAAGTGGTCTCGCGACTCCCCGACAGAAGCTGGCATCGAACCGATCTGGGATCGGTCGCGGCCCGCTCCAAATGCCTCGCCCAAGCGCTACAGAAACTGGGGGTGACCGACGGCGACCGCGTGGGGACGCTCTGCTGGAATCACTTCCGCCACCTCGAGGCCTATTTTGGCATTCCCATCGGAGGAGCCGTCCTACACACCCTCAACCTGCGGCTCAGTCCGCAGGAACTGGCCCACATTATCAATGAAGCGGCGGACAAAGTCGTCATCGTCGACGAGTCGTTGCTGTCGGTGTGGGAGGCGGTGCGCCCTCTCGTCGCGGTCGAGCACGTGATTGTCTGCGCTGAGACCGACCAGGTTCCACCGGGGATGCTGAACTACGAGACCCTGTTGGCTGAATGCGACCCGGCTACCTTTGTGCAACCTGCGCTGAGGGAAAAGCAGGCTGCCTCAATGTGTTATACCTCGGGGACCGCCGGCAAATCGAAAGGGGTCGCCTATTCGCATCGGGCGATTTGTCTGCATACCCTGGCAGCCGGGCTGACCAGCAGTTTTGAGCTTTACGAGCGCGACTGCGTGTTGCCAGTCGTACCGATGTTCCACGTCAATGCCTGGGGCCTGCCCTATGTCGCGGCCATGTGCGGCGCGAAGATCGTGTTCCCAGGCCCGCACCTGGATCCACAGAGCCTGGTCGAGGCGATCACTCAGGAACAGGTCACCGTTTCCGCGGGCGTGCCGACCGTCTGGATTTCGGTGCTCAAGGAACTCGATCAGAACCCGGGCCGCTATGACGTCTCGACCGTGCGGAAAATCTTCATTGGAGGATCGGCGCTCCCCGGCAGTCTGATCGAAAGTTATGAGTCACGGCACGATATCCGGTTGGTCCACGCCTGGGGAATGACCGAGACCACGCCGATCGGTACGGTCTCCTACCTGCGCCACGACCAGCACGACGATCCGCCCACCCAGCAAAGCGAGCACCGCGCGCGCCAAGGGACACCGGTACCCTTCGTCGAAATTCGCGCCATCCGCGAGGAGCAGCAGGTCCCCTGGGACGGCCGGAGCATGGGTGAACTCGAGGTTCGCGGGCCGTGGGTTGCCGAGTCGTACTACCAACGTCCAGATGCGGCGGACCGGTTCTCGCCCGACGGCTGGCTGCGCACGGGCGATATTGTCTCGATCGATCCACGCGGTGTGATGAAGATCGAAGACCGCGTCAAGGACCTGATCAAGTCGGGAGGCGAGTGGATCAGTTCGGTCGACCTAGAGAACGCCCTGATGGCACACGAAGCGGTCGAGGAAGCAGCGGTGATCGCCGTGCCCGATGAAAAATGGGTCGAGCGTCCACTGGCGGCGGTGGTCGTCAAGTCCAACCAAGCCGTGACCGCCGAACAGCTGCGTGAGCATCTGTTGCCACGGGTCGCCAAATGGTGGATTCCAGAGCGTTTTGAATTCGTCTCGGCAATTCCTAGGACCTCGGTCGGAAAATTCAATAAGGTGGCCCTCCGTCACCAACTACTCGATGCCTGACACCTCCCAGAAGGCGGGCGGCAGGCGGAACGCGCAAAGCCGTAGAGAGGATCAACCGATGTATCCAGCCACTCTCAAGGTCGCAGTGATCCACTGGGTCATGCTCTGCGCCGTTGCCAGTACGGTCGCACAAACGGTCGACCTGTCGGGAGAGTGGCGATTCAAAAAGGGGGATGACGCGTCCTGGCGACAGCCCGACCTGGTGGACACGGATTGGCAACCGATCTCCACTGGCAGTCCATGGGAACAACAAGGACACCCCGATTACGACGGTTTCGCTTGGTATCGGCGGCGATTCACCGTCCCCACGGCCCTGCGCGACGCGGAGGCCTTCGCCCTCACCCAGTCGCTCCTCCTGTCTCTGGGCCGCGTCGACGATGTCGACGAAACCTGGTTCAACGGGCAGCGGGTTGGCGGCCACGGCACCTTTCCCCCGAACTACGCCGGGGATTGGCAGGCCCACCGTTCGTACGTGGTCCCCAATGCGCTGGTCCGTTGGGGAGAGGCCAACGTCCTCGCGGTTCGCGTCTACGATGGGAGCGGGATGGGCGGTTTGTTGGGGCGGCGTCCGCTACTTCGGGCTGCGACCTGGCGCGAGGTGGTTCGCCTGGAATGGGAGCCGGGTCTTGGTGATGGCCTGTTTACCGCGCCTCGGCCGATCGCTTTTCAGGCCACTTTGCACAACGATTCACCCCGCGCCCTGTCGGGCGACTTGCACTGGTCGGTGGAGGACGACGAAGGGAAGGAACTGTCCCGCTCCACGGTCGCTGTCGCGTTACCCGCCGGCCGCGCCACGCCCGCGGTCCATTCCTTTCAGCCATCATCGCCTGGCTTTTACAAGTTTGTCGCCACGCTCGAGCCGGTCGACGGTACCAAACTGCTTTTCTCCAAATTCACCGGCTACCTTCCCGAGTCGATCGAGGCACCGCTGACCCGAGAACCCGACTTTGACGCATTTTGGAAGGAGACGCTGGCGACGTTGGCCGCCGTCGATCCCCAATTCGCGGTGGAGCGAAAAATCGACCGCGACTCGGCGACACACGAAGTCTACGAGATCGCGATGCGCAGCCTGGGAGGCGTCCGGGTCCGGGGGTGGTACGAAAAACCGAAAACCGGGAACCGCTCCCCCGTTTTGCTGCGCGTCCCCGGGTACGGTCAAAACATGCGACCCACCGGCAGCGACGCGCCGATCGCGTTCTTTTCTTTCAATGTGCGAGGACATGGAAATAGCCAGCAGGACGTCTCCGGACTCCCCGCCGATTATTGGATTCGGGGACTCGATGACAAGCGCGGGTACTACTACCAAGGAGCCTACGCCGATTGCGTGCGAGCGGTCGACTTCCTCGCCGGCCGNTCTGAACTGGACCCGCAACGGATCGGGGTAACCGGGGGCAGCCAGGGCGGCGGATTGAGTTTGGCCACCGCGGCGCTCGACCCGCGGATCAGTCTTTGCGCACCCAATATTCCGTTCCTGTGTGACTGGGTCAAATACTTCAAGGCCTCGCACTGGCCCGAAATGGACAAATGGATCGAGGCCCGTCCGGAGCGCACGTGGGAGACGACGCTCAAGACGATGAGCTATTTTGATACGCTCAACATGGCCGATCGAATCCGTTGCCCGGTACTCTTCAGCCTCGGTGTGCAAGACCCTGTCTGTCCGCCGAGCACGGTCTTTTCGGTCTACAATCGCCTCGGCGGTCGCAAGGAATTCCGAGCTTATCCTAACGATGCACACCGGGTGAACGGGGCCCACCGCGCGGTCCTAAACGCATGGATCGGCCGCGAGTTCAGCCGACCGGCAAAATAGCGTGTTACGCGCACCCCCCGTGCGTCGAAGCGCAACTCCGAAAACCCTCCGTTTGCGTCCCCGGACGGCAGCCAGCCATCGCTCCATCACAAACCGCGCCTGGCAGCTGGCGACAGGTGCTGCGGTATCCGCGCGGAGGGCGGTCCCTTCCATCACCACCACGTTCTGCTTTTGCTTCACCCAGCGGCCCTCCAACAACACGCGAGACCCCGTTGGAAGCGGATTCCGAAATCGCACATCGCACTTCGCCGTGTAGGCGCGGATTCCTTTCAGGAACAACCAGTTGGCCATCACGTCGTCCAGGAGGGCAAACAGGATGCCACCGTGGGTGATCCCGTCAAACCCACAATGATCCTCACTGGGTGTGAACTCACCGCGACAGACGTCCCCATCGAGACGGAACTGGACCTGCAGGCCGCTGCCGTTGGTAGGTCCGCAGACAAAACAGTGATCACCGTCGTTCCGCGGTCGGGGTTGGGTTTGCATCACGCGCTTTCGATGGGGTCGCTGACACGAGGCGCCCGGCAGCAGGGCCTCACTTGCCGGGCGGGTCCTTCCCAGCCATCCTCACGGCGCACGAGTCGCTCCGCGCAACGGCCTGGGAGGCGTTTCACCGGAGTAGAGCGGGGGAACCCTAAGTGGTCAATGGGCGCCCCAAAACGGGCCCACCTCGGAGTTTTCCGACTTGAATCGGTTCGAGAGACCCCGCGGAGGCAACAGACGGACGAGACACTTGCTGCCGAACCGCGTACGATAGAGGTCGCCCGCGACAGCCCGGGGTGCGGCCTGACAACAGGTGGACGGTCTTCTGATCCACGAGGTGCACATGAACGAGCCAGAACCCAACCGAGTTCGAACGGTCGAGGAACTCCGCCGACAGTACGACGAACCCTCCTCGCTATCTCAGCAGAAGTTCATGCCAACGCTCGATCGGCACTGCGCAACACTCATCGACCATGCGCCCTTTTACTGCATCGCCACGATGCACGCCGACGGTTCGCTCGACATCTCTCCACGAGGCGACCCGCCCGGTTCGGTGGTGGTGCTCGACCCGGCCACCCTGCTGTTGCCCGACCGCCGCGGAAACAACAGGCTGGACAGCATTTCCAATGCGACCGAACGCCCCCAGGTCGCCCTGCTGTTTATGGTCCCCGGGGTATTGGAAACACTGCGAGTCAGCGGGTCGGCGGAGGTCATTCGAGACGACCCGCGGTTGTCGTCCTGCGAACTCAACGGTCAGGTTCCCCACACCGGGCTGCTGGTGCGAGTCTCCCGCGTCTGCCTGCAATGTGGAAAAGCGGTCAAGCGTGGCCAGCTCTGGGAAGAGACCTATCGGATCACGCGCAGCGAACTCCCCTCGTTTGGAACCATGCTCGCCGACCAGACAGAAACCGGCCAGACCGCCGCCGCACTCGACGAGGCGATCGAGGAGTCGTACCAGAACCGGCTGTATTGA
>PADE01000081.1 GCA_002702965.1 Planctomycetaceae bacterium | reverse complement strand
TCTTCCTCTTCTTCTTCCTCTTCTTCTTCTTCTTCTTCTTCTTCGTCGGCACCTGTCGTGAACAGAACGTCGAGTGAGGTATCTTTCTGTTTGCGATTTCCCGTTAGCGCGAACTCAGGTACATCCCAGTAACTTCCGGCATTGGATTCCACGTAGTCGAGGAACTTTCTTAGCAACTCCGAAGCCGTTGTCCCGGGAGGTTCTTCGGAAGCCGGTTTGGGCTGCGGCTGAGACAGCGTCAGAATCCACTTCAACGTGAGCCGGTGAAAAGAACTGTCTCCCCGTTCCAGCCGTACTTCCTCTGCCTGGCTCAGCCAGTGGATCAAGAGAGACATCAGTGAAACAAAGTCGCGGCGCTCCAGCAGTGCTTCGATCACCAGCGCATAGGCCTTGGGCGCAGTGAACATCTCTGCGTACTGAGACCAGAATCCCAGGTCTCCAGCTGCCGCGCCACCCTCGTGCCAGTGTCGCAGGGCTTCGACCACATGTCGCGCTGACTGATAGACACTTTGCGGGTCCGCGTATTCGACGTGCGANACCTCATGAGCCGCGAATTGTCGCAGCCACTGGGCCAAGTCGTGGAATTGTCGGTCGATTTCCGGGCAGAGGTCTTGTCGATTGAGGGCAGCCAGTTCGCCCCATAGCTGAGAATGAAATGCCAGCATTCGTTCGGTCAGTTCGAGAAATTCGTCCACGCGATGGTCGAAAACGCTGTTCTCGGGCGCTGGAAACAAGCTGAATTGACAATCGAATCCGAGGATGTTCCAGGGATCGACAAAGGCACCGCACTCGATTCCGCGATCAAGCAATTCGCGCATTTCGGCTGGAATGCTGATCGCTCGATCCAAATTGGCTGCCTGTAACGCCTGCTGTCCTTCTGCCAACAGACAGTCGACACGGCAACTCAACCTTGCGGAGGCGACGGGAACGACAAGCACCTGCCGCGAGGCGGCTTCGAGATGTCCGATGCGGGCGAAAAACTTTGCCAGGTGCACATGTTCTAATTGGGTCGCTCGATGTCGAGCGAGCTCGGAATTCAGATGTTGTCGCGCGCCCCCAAACGCCTGCTGCAACTGTGACATCTCCTGTTCCAGACGCGCGCGGTGCGGTGACAACGTGCGCTGAACGAGTTGTTCGTAGAACTGGTCACGGTACTGTGCGATTTTCGGCAGCAACGTGCTCAGGGTAACGTTCGAGTCGTGCGCGCCGGGTCCCGATCCGCTCGTACCGGCTGCCATCAGAATCGTCCCTGCCAAGACCGCGGCGGCTTCGTACTCGAGTTCCTCTCGCGGGATTCCTTCGGCTTGCGTCAGCCGACGCATGAGCGTTTTGAGCGTGATTTCTTGCAGCACAAATCGCCGGTAGAACCCACGGTTGTCGATGCAGTGTGGGTCCCACAGACCAAAATGATAGTTGGGTCGTTTGTTAACCGGATGGTCAAAGTCGTACGCGCGCGAGTCGATCGCGAGTTCGTCGAGCAGCTCGGGGTCAAAGTGGGCCGCGCGCAGCAGATCCTCATCGGTTGTGGTGAGCAATCCAATCGCAGTTTCAACTACCCGCTGGTGGGGCCCTCGCGAAACCCCGGCACCCCGCACGAAGATTGGGATCGGTCGTGTCCACTCGTGTTCGTACGGTTCAATCTTATGGCTTTCCAGCGTCGCCACCGGCCGAAACCCGAGGTAATTGTTGAGCCGGCGAATCGCACCGTGGCGAATGCGCTGCGNTTCTTCCCACGGTCCCGACTCTTGCAACACGGCCTCGCAAACACGGCCCAGNAAAAAGGGGCTGATCAGGTCACCGGGGGCCTGATGAAACAACAAATCACGATGGAATTCGAGATACCCGGGGATGACTTCCCGCGAGATCAGACCGAGGACCGCGGCGGCCTGGCTAGATTCTGCAAAGGCGGCAACTTCGGAGGACAGACGACGCAGCGCGGTTTCCAAGTGGGTGACGATGTGCTGCCAACGAGGTTGTGCGTCGGACGGAATCTGTGCAGCGAGCGTATCGAGCGCGGCCAGGACTTTTGGATCGGATGCGCCGGAGGANAAATTGAGATAGCCGAGCACCTGTTGGAGGGCATCGTCTCCCTCGTGCCGGTGGGCTCGCTGAGGCATCTTGGTCGTTCTCCTCCGAACGATTGCGTGTCGAAGTGCCCAGAAGTAGCAGGTTGATTGGTGTGCGTCCGGCACGGCGTTCCGTGGCGGGGCCTCAGTGTGGCGGGTGGACCGGGCACGAGTCCGCGTCGGGGCGAGGGAACCTGTGATCTTTTAGTGAGTGTTCCGGTTGATGCGTGGCGTCATGATTCGATTGCTTGTCAATAGTACGCAACATCCCGCGGAACGCAACATACCTGGAATCGAATTCCACTTCGAACGGGAACGTTCAAGAGACGAACAGCGAGGGACCGATTTTGTCGTCCGGTCCTGGAGCGCGCCGCGGCGGCGTTGCCATACCGAGCCCCACCGGCTGACACGGTTGTCTCGAGATGTCGATCGATGTTGATACGATGCGAGTCATTGACGGGGGCAACGGGTTGGCGCGACAACCCGCGGTGAAAATGAGGAACCGGTTCTCGTATCTTGCGGGCGACACGTTCGCATCGTCACACGAGAGTTGCGCTCGATGCGGCATGACACGACGAGTGGGCGCCGGCGGCGATCGTCACGCATCCCGCAATCTCAATGGCGCGTTTCGTGAGGGCGCGTCAGCAGCGATACGATCACCAAGGTGGCGAAACCGAGCGGAATCGTCACGATACCGGGCTGATCAAATGGGATCCAGGCGGAGTCGGCACTCAGGCCGTAGATCTGCGCGAAGGTATCACCACTGAGCAGAATCCAACCCAATGAGCTGATCATCCCGACCAAAATGGCTGCGATGATGCCTTGGTGGGTTGTACGTTTCCAGAACAGCAGCATGATCAGTGACGGCAGATTAGCGGAGGCCGCAATGCTAAACGCCCAGCCGACTAGGTAGCCGACGTTCAGTCCCTGGAACAGGATTCCCAGAACGATCGCAATCGCCCCCACGACAACCGAGGCGATTTTGGCGACACGGACTTGTTCTTGTTCGGATAGCTGTACACCGAGAACGTTGCGCAGCAGGTCGTGGGTGACGGCGCCGCTGGACGCCAGAATCAACCCGCTGACCGTGCCCAGTACCGTCGTGAAGGCGATCGCCGAGATGATCGCGAATAGCCACTCTGCCATGCTCTTGGCGCGCAACGGCGCGGCCATATTGCTGTTGGTCACATCGAGCGCGCCACTGGTCATCGCACCGAGACCGAGGTACAGCGTCAAGATGTAGAAGAACCCAATACTCGCGATCCCGACGATTGTGCTTTTTCGAGCGCTGGCACCGTCTTTTACCGTGTAATAGCGGATCAGGATGTGTGGTAATGACGCCGTACCGCAAAAAAGAGCCAGCATCAAGGAAAGAAAATTGACCTTATCGATCGTGTTGTCGCTCTGAATTCCTTTGAATTTCGGATGGGTTCCAGGCCGCAGAACATCCTTGCCCGGTGTCGGCTTCTGGTAGTAGACCGTTGTGTTGGGGTGTTGTAAGTCAGCGGTCTTCTTGCCCCACAGAATAATCTCACTTTGCTGAAGTGTACTGAGGAACGCCAGTGGGCCGAGGCTTCCCGTTTCCTTTTGACTGTTTGGCAGCCGGCTCAGGTGACCGATCGGTTTCAGTTCGGGCTCACCTTTTTTCGTTCCCTTTTCGGCGCCGTTGACGATGATCTTTTCGCCGACCACGACGCGGGTTTGTGTTTCGGCGAGGTAGGTACCGTCATCGCGTTGAATGGTTGACCACAGGGACCGGGACCCGGTGTCGCCAACCGCTAACGGACCATCGGCGTTGGCACTCTCGACATGACCCACGCTCACCACGACCAGATGCGGTTCGTCGGAGTTTTCTGCAGGAGCAATGACCCGGGTGGCGATTCTTTGTGCCGGAGTGATGTCCAGGAAAGGTTCGAGGTCTTGCGCTAGGGTCGCGCTGTTGATGTCGACCGGCCCAAATGTCTTGAAGTAGCTGTTTTCTTCGGGCACGGTGAATCCGCGTGCCAGGATCATGATCGTGAGCACGGCGCTGAACACGACTAGCAGGCTGCCTTTGATGAACTGGACCCATGTGGTCGATACCATGCCCGCGGACACGACGATGAGAATCACGGTGGTGCCGACGATCAGGACCCCCACATAGTGATCGAATCCGAGCAGGGGCTGGATAAGAACACCGGCTCCGACCATTTGCGGGATCAGATAAAACACGCTGACCACGAGCGTGCTGATGCCGGCAGCCAACTTGATGCCACGCGATTGGAATTTCGCGTCCAGCGCATCGGCAAAAGTGAATTGGCCCAGTTTCTTTAGCGGTTCCGCCACGACGAACAACGCCACGATCCACCCGGCCAGAAAACCGATGGAGTACAAGAATCCATCGTAACCGAAGAACGAGATCATGCCGCAGATACCGAGAAAAGACGCTGCCGACAAATAATCACCGGCGAAGGCGATCCCGTTGACAAACCAGGGAATTTGACTGTGCGCCGCAAAATACCCCTGACTCGATTGGGCTTTTCTCCCAAGGAAGAAACTGAGACCCAGGGTCGCGCCGACAAACAAAAAGAAGACTACAACGGCAAGCGGGGAAGCTTCGTAAATCACAGCTCGTTCTCCTGCTTGTCGGCAGCCGCATTGTCCGAGTCACACAGGAATCCATAGACCAGCGCTAGCATCAGCGCGGCCAAAATCAAACCGAAGCCGAACAGAATCGCGAGATTCACCCCGGCGATCGGTGTCGCTTCCATCGTCCGTGCCGAGAAGGCGTTCATGAATACGTAGGTTCCGTAGAGAACCAGGTAGATAACAAACAGCCCCATCCCCAGACGCGCATTACGGGTTTCCATCAGATTTGTCTGCCAGGAAGTGAGTGAAACGGCCGGCTAAAAACCCCGCGGCAACGGTGTTCCAGCGCGGGTGCCGGGCGTTTGGGTTGTGCACGAGGATCGGGATATCTCGACCTCCGTCGGTGGCTTATCCAGGCCGTGCCGTCCACCGCATCGGGCCGGCTTGATCGCGGGCAATACACCACGCGATGTTGTCGCTGAGGAGAAGATTCCGCTTGCCCGTGGTTGTCGCTGAACCTGTGATCGTACTCTTCATAGGTGGTTCGTGTCACTTGGCGGCCGGCAATTGATAGCCTTCGGCGTTCAACTTGATTCGGTAGAGGCTTTTACCTGCGGTGATGTACAACGTGTGGCGTTCGCTACCACGTCCGAAACCGACGTTCGTAGGGATCTCTGTTTCGATGTAGGCCAGTTCCTTACCGTCGGGAGAGTAGACGACGATTCCCGGACGATTCGCAGCGCGCACCGCAACGTAGAGATTGCCGTCCTTGTCACAGATCAGGCCATCCGGTCCATCTTCCGGGTAGTAGTCGACGAGCGTTTTGCGGAACGTTGCCGAGCCATCTGCTTGGAGATCGTAGGCCATTAAGGCCATGTGGCCTTTCTTCAGAGGGGTTGCCACGGTGGCCGGGTTATCTGGATCGTTACTTCCCAGGCGTTCGAGCGCGGTGGCACCGTTTTCATTGCTGACAACGTAGAGCGTTTTCTGATCGGGCGAGACACAGACACCGTTCGGTTTGCCCGCGTCGGTAATGATGCGGTGTATCGATCCGTCGGGGTCGATCCGGTAGACTCCCATCACGGGTTGCTCGATGGCTTCGTGTCCGAGGTAACGTGGGTCGCTGAAATACAGCCGCCCCTTGTTGTCGATGGTGACATCGTTCGGCGAGTTGAACGGGCGGCCTTCGAACATACCGGCAATGATGTAGCTCATTCCCGTCTTCATGTCGGTCCGAATGACGCGCTGTCCGCCGAAGTCGGCTCCCTCACAGATGATCATGTTGCCATGGGCGTCGAACTTGATGCCGTTGGACATGCCGCTGGGGGAACGGAAGATCGAGGTTTTTCCGGTTTGCGGGTTGAACTTCCAGATGTGGCCCGCATGGATCACGCCTTTTTCGTCCTTCGCTTGATGCGAGAAGGTGATATCGCTGAAGTAAACCATTCCGCTGGGCGCGACTGCGACGCCTTCGGTTAGTACGATTCCCTCAAACAGCTTTTCGAGTTTTGCTCCCTCGGGCACGATTGGATTGACAGCGCGGACCGACAGCGCCGGAAGGCCTGCCAGGACCAGTGACAGCGCCACCAGAGACTGCCATCGGGAAAGACGATGAGTGATCACGGGGTAATCCTTTCCAACTCGAGCCAGAGAAACCAGTGAATGTCGCTCGATGGAGCGAATCGATTTGCATCAGGATAACGGGCGGTCAAGCAACCCTCAACAAGTTGCCGGAAACGCCGTGATGAAATTTGNCGGGGCTGTCATCCGGTCTGCGGTCCAGGACGGACGAGCATGCTCGACCAAAGCGGTGCGTGACGCCTCTAAAGATCGCTTCACCGGCCGTCGTCGTAACCTCTCGAACGGCGTGAATCGGGGATTCGATGCTCATCGGGCGGGGAATCAGTTCAATGCGGATCTCAGAAATTCTCNGGCGCACANCCAACGTACTCCGAGAACGTCCGCCGTCGACTGACGCTCCGCGCGGAGCGACGCAGTCAGCGTGCAATGGCTTCCTGCCAGCGGCGTGTAATCCTCAGCCAGGCAAGCTGCGCGGGCGGTGCCAAGGCAAACGCACTGAAAATCAAGGGCAATGCCAGTTCGTGCACAGTGAAAATCGCAATCAGGACGAACAACAACTGGACGAATTGAGTCAGATTGCGATTCCCTCGGAAGAACTCATCGAATACATGCGGATAAGGAATGCGCGAAACCATCAGCAGTGCCATGACGAACATCATCATCGGCAGCAGCTCCGGGGTGACATCGGCGACCAACGCTCCGAGTCGCGCCGGAATGTCGGTGGGTTCGGCAGAGCCTGCCTGGTGTAGCAAGGGAAACACAATCGCAAACGAAGCGACGGTTCCGGCAGCAGCCGGTGACGGCAATCCTGTAAACCCGGATTCGTGTTCCTCCCCTTTCTCGACGTTGTACCGGGCTAGACGAAGCACGGCGCAGGCGGCGAACAAGGCACCGATGCCCCACAGCAGACGAGGGTGGAAAGCGTCGGTGCAAGTCATCAGCAGGTACACCGGGGCGATCCCAAAACTGACTACGTCGCAGAGGCTATCAAGCTGGGCGCCGAAGTCGCTGGTTTGTTTGGTTAAACGGGCAACTTGGCCGTCGAGAAGATCAAACAGCATGGCTACAAAAAGCAACATCCCGGCGTACGATACGATCCTGGCGTCACCGACGGTCTCTTGCCATTCCGCATCGACCAGCCACTCACTCTTGGTTAGCAGCGTGATACACAACAACCCGCAAAATCCATTCCCGAGTGTCAACAACGTGGGAAGTAAGGGGAACTGTGAAAGTCGGTTCCGTTTCTTCATGCGGTTTCCAGCAGCAGCGGGCGGTTCTTCCATGTTTTTCGACTCTGCTGTGTTTCCCNACGCCTCTTCCGGCGTTTCCCGATGATTGCGGGCGCGAGTCGTGCGGCCGNNTTTGACATGGTCACCGAGTTTGACATGGTCACCGAGGTCGAGCAGCAACTCGAATCCGATTTGCTGGGCGCGATGAGTTCGGTGCGCGAGCCGCGTTTAATCATGCCACATCGTTCACCTCGCGCCAACGGGTCGCCGGGCGCAACCCAGCAGACGATGCNGCGAGCGATGGCGCCGGCGATCTGGCGGACTTTGATGCCATGGNCGGGAGNATGAGGTTCTTCCAAGCGAATTTCGAGCGCTTCGTTTTGGCGCTCCGATTCCGGTCGCAGCGGATGGACAAATGTTCCGTTGCGGTAATGCAGGCTGATGCCCCGGGCGTCACAGGGGACCCGGTCGACATGCACGTTGAGTACGGACAGGAAGATTCCGATCCCCTGGGCCCGGCCCCCGACAAAATCGTCGTGTCCGATTTCGTCCAACGTCACGATCTTCCCCTCCGCTGAGGCGATCAGTAATCCGTCCTCACTGGGAGGTTGTCNTTAGGGATCGCGAAAAAANCAGCAGATGGTGCCCATCAGCAGCAGCGCCATAGGCNACCAACCGAACCACTTCAATCCCCCGCTACAATCGGCTGAAAGCCACTCGCCAACAGTCGCTTGGCTAAACCGGCGCGGACAAACGGCAGTCGGTCTCGCTCACCGAACGGATCGTGTTGATCAGTCCAGCGGTAGCCGTGCTGGTTGACATCGAACTTGCAGTCAAGGGGATCGAGCACTTCATGGGGTGTACCCGGACGATCGCTTTGCCGCGTCTGACGCATGCGCTGNACGGACTGCCGACGACATGTCCGCAAAATCAGACGGCGGGCCGAACCCCACAGAAGTTCCAACCGCAACCAGATCGACCACCCGGCTGAATCGACGTGATCTACGGATGCATCGGTTCCGGCGGGCGAGGACCGGCGCGGGAAGAGGACGGAGTTTCCAGGTCGGAAGTCATCCGCGGATGGTCAAGTTGGACGGTCCCAAAGTGCGCCGCAGCGCCAGTCAGTGGGGAAACGGGGGTCCCACGCGGATCGCGCGAAACCAGACCTCTTCACTGTGATTCTGGAAGCCGAGGAAGCCTTGTAAACGACGTTCTCCCAACTCGGGAAATTGCTCCAATCTCGCGTCGACAATCGTGATCCCGTTGTGACGGACCTGATAGTGTTGACCGACACAGTTGATTTCCATCGTATTCCACTGTCCAGCGGGGCGGCCCACTTTTGGTCCCGCAGCGGCAATCTTGTAGACGCTTCCGCAGTACTGCCACGGTTTCAACTCGCGGTACCGTTCGGCGTGGTCATCCAGGATTTGAACCTCGACGCCAGCCCCTCGCCCGTGATGGTTGCCGTCCTCGGGAACGCGCACGTAGACTCCCGAGTTTCCTCCGTCGCGGAGGCGGTACTCGAGCCGCAGATTAAAGTCGTCGAATTGTTTCTCGCTGCGCAACCACGGGCCCTTGTCGCCGGTGCAAACGAGTAATGCGTCTGCGACTTTCCAGCATCGCTCGGCGGGTTGACCGGCGCCTTCCCACCCCGTGAGATCTTTGCCGTTGAACATCGACCGATGATCGAGTTCGGTCACAAAAATATCCTTGAACTCGAATTGTCCCCCACCGGCGACTTCCGATTGCAACGCCACGTAACCGCTTGCGGTTTCCAATGCGTCGATCTGCCACGCGGGCTGGCCGTTGATTTCGAGCGTTGCGCTCTTGCCGATCACGGTCAGGCGGAATTGATTCCATACGCCTGGCAGCACGAGACCCTTGCTTTGGGCCGCGGCCACACCCACGACGTTACCCTCGTGTCCCTGAGCCAGGTTGATCTGATAGCGAGCCGGCCAGGGTTGTCCGCTGGGTGGCAGTTCGCAGTGAAAGTAGATTCCCGAGTCCCAACCCTTTTTGCGCAGGGGTCGCCACTTCAGCTCGAGCACAAAATTACTGTAACGGCAGTCCGTTCGAACGGTTCCGTCGCCGTCTTGCAGAATCAACTTCCCTTGGTCGGCNACAGCCCGACAACCGAGCACCTGCCAGCCCTGCAAGTCGTGGCCATTGAAAACCTGTTGGCGGAATCCAGTGGGAGGATCCCCCACGGCGGGTGAAGCGAAGCAGACGAACGCGTACAGTGCCAGGCCATAGGTCCGAACCATCATCGAGACTCTCCTGAAAAGAAGCCCGCATCATCATGTCGCGAATCGGCTTCTGTTTCAACCGTGGCCGATAGTTCTGGTTTCAAAGGCAGCCACGGCATAAGCTCGAGGGCCAAAATCCCATCGCCAGGGCTCGTGTGCGATGAAACCATCGCACAGACGGCCGAGCTCCGGATCGCGGTGGGCGATCGACTCCAGGACCGCCGGATTCAATCCCGTGTAGAAATTCTGAGCGTTGACTTGTTGTATCAGATCGCGTTGAAGAGTGNCTCCGGGTAGTGCCGCCAAGTCGGGGAGTGTATCGGAAGAGAGGATTTCAGTGATCAACACGGTCCGTCCTCCAGGACGGGTGGTCTGGAACATCAGACGCAGGTGTTGACGACGGACCTCGGTGATCACTTCCATCAGCCGCGGATGATGCCCGCCCAGCCAGGTTGCGCTGGCTTCGATCAACTGGCTGAGCAAGCAGACCGACGCGACAACGTCGCTGCGCGGACACGGTGGCGAAAGACGCGCGGCTCTCAACCGTCGCAGGAGCGGGTCGGGGTCGACCGGGTCCCGGCTGACTTCAGCGGGGGACACCAGGATGTCGGCCGCACCCATCAGGTCGATACCACCGTGCAGAACGATGCTCGGCGTTTCCTGCAGCGACTGCTGGTCGACGGCGAACTGGAGTGCTTCGTGNTCCAAGTCGTACAGGTGAATTGCAGAGAAGGCTTGCAGGAGCCNCCGCAGATCGAGGTCATTGCCGTTGCCGGCCCCCCACACAGAGAGCAGCCGAGAGCGGTTCTCCGCNGGTCCGCAGAGAATCTGGGTGACGCGCTCGCGGTGCTCCGCGTACCGTTGCCAGCTATCCCGGCTGTCTCGATTGCGTCGGCGCTGCTGCTTTCCGTAAGGGTGAATAAGGTGCATAAGGGGTAAATGTACCACGGCCCGGTNCGGNCCTGCTGTCGGTCCGCGGCCGTTTGCGAACTTCGCGCCGGTGGTCGGCTGCCACCGTTCAAGCGCCCGGAATTGATCGGTTGCAATTTACGAGGCGAATGCGAGAATCGCACCTATGCTCATCCCGCGGTTTTCCCTCGCCTGGATCTTTGCGGCCACCGCCGTCGTGGCGGTCTTTTTCTTGATTGTAAGCCTGGCGGTCGATGGAAAACCGTGGGCGGTGGGAGTGTCGGTGGCGCTCAGCAGCCTCGCGTTGACCGCGCTCGTTCACGCCGTGATGTTCCTCTTGATCTGGCCGTTCACCGAGCATCGCCGCCGTGTGGCCAGTCATCGGCGCCCCGGCAGTCCATTCGCCACCGACGAGCCTCCCACGCAGATAATTCCCCCCAGCGAACCGAGTTCCTAGTGACTTGTTCGCCGTGAAACGGCAGATGGACCGANCGCCATGTTGCAGCTGTTCGCAGCTCGATTCCCGATGCGGTGTGGACCTCTTGTGGCCAGTGTTTTGCTGTGGCTGGTGGGCGCGACGCTGTGGGCGGCACCGACCAGCCAGTTGATACTGCCGGCAAACACGCAAACGACCCGATCGGACTTCCAGCTGCGTTTTGATTTTCGCTGGGTGGCCGGCAATGGCTACCGACCGATCCGGGTTACCGTTGCTCCTCGCAACAAAGCGTTTTTGGCAGACCGCCATTTGGAAATTACGCTTGAGAGTGAGTTGGGGACAAATCGCCGGATGACGGTCCGCAAGAAGGTGTTACTACCAGCGGGAAGTACGGGCATTGTCGATACCATTTACGCTCCAGAAGCATTGTCTCCGTATGCGTTGAAACTGCGCGTCCTGGAGAATGGCCGTGAGCACCGGGAATTGCGGTTTGAGGGAGCCGTGGGGATCGTTCAAGGGAGGCCTGAAGACCGTCCCCGCATCCTGATCATCGACTCCGACACACCACCCGGAGGGCGCCGTAATACATGGGTCACACGCTGGCCCCGAGACCGGATGGATCGTCGCGCGCTACCCGATTTTCGTGTCCTGGCTTGGAGTGTTTGGAGGCCCGACATCTTGAAGGACAGGTTCTCGGGGTCCACGAGTGACGCAAAGTTGTTGGGATTGCTGGAGAACTTGCCCGAGTTGGAACTGCTGCATCCCAGCGATTTGCCCGACCGCTGGATCGGGTACTCGTCGCTGGATCTGGTTTTCATTTCGTTGACCGATTTAAAGCAACTCACAGAGCAGGACCCCATTCGCTGGGAGGCGTTACGATCCTGGGTCGCGACAGGCCCCGTTTTGTGNGTCTACGGTGCGGCTGATTCGCGTGAACCTTTTTCCCATTTACCCGCTTTGGAACGAGCGCTACGTGTGCCGCCATTGGCTCGCTCCGGAGGCGAGAACCTGCCCTATCGAGGGTGGCGCGTCCCTTTGCAACGGAACTTCGNTCGAAAGGACTCGCCTTTTCGCAACGATCTTATGCAACGCTACGGGCAGAGTGCGGTAGTTGTCCAGCGCCGCATGGGTCGGTCGCCGAATATCTCTGGCCGTACCGAGCGACCTCCGGATCCGTTCGCGGATCGTCGGCCATTGGACAAACAAAGAATGGCGGCCATGTTTGTCTACCGATCGCTCGGGCTGGGACGCGTGGTGGCACTAGGGAATCCACAGGGCTTCCCAGGTACACGGGCCTCGTGGCAGTGGCTGTTTCATACGCTGCATCCGCGACAGCCGGTTCGCGCTCCGACCGAGGTATTAGGGTCGCCATCGGGCACCCAGCGATTAACCTGGATGGGCCGTCATGGGATGTCGTTGATGTCGGGGAACGTGGATTACTGGAACTGGTTGGTCCCCGGTGTTGGTCTGCCTCCGGTGACGACATTCTTGGTGCTCATTTCGCTGTTCGTGATCGTCATTGGGCCCGTCAACTATTGGGTCTTGAGGCGGGCGAAGAAACTGTTCTTGCTGCTCGTTACCGTGCCCGCAGGAGCCTCCCTGGTGACGTTGTTTTTGCTCGGCTACGCGCTATTTGCCGACGGTCTGGGGATTCGCGGGCGAGCGCGAAGTTTGACACACCTCGATCAGGCATCCGGTTTGGCGGTGAGTTGGTCTCGACAGACGTATTATGCGGCGATCGCTCCCAGTCGTGGTTTGAGTTTCCCCAATACATCGGTTGTCTACCAGATCGAATCGAACATCTCTCGCCGCCGCAACGCCGATCAGCGGGNNCGCGACGTGACATGGGGTGATCGCCAGGTGCTCTCGGGAGGCTACTTGCGTTCACGCGTCNCCGGCCAGTTTCTGGTTGTCACTGCCCGACCGGCCTCGATCCGTCTCGAGATCGATGAGAGTTCAGCGACGCCGCGCGTTAAGAATCGGTTGGAGAAGCGCATCGTAGGCCTCGTGCTCCGCGACGCGGCCGGCCGGTGGTTTGGGAATGGCGCTCGTTCGTCGGTGGTAGGTGGAGCGGAGATCCTGGCGTTCGGGGACGCGATCGCAGCAAACGAGGAGGCGACTCTGGTCCCCCTGTCGGATATCGTTGGTTCCGAATTGCTTCAGTCGGCCTATCAAAGACAACGGCCACAGGAGCCCGAGGGATTCGACCGGACGGCCTACAACCGGGGCTTCAACAGCGTTTTCTATTACCAGAATGAAGAAGTGCCTACTTTCCAGAATAGTGTTTTGGAGTCGCTGAATCGCGCAGACTGGCGGTTGGCCCCCAGGTCCTACGTGGCCGTCATGGACGGGGAAGTCCTCGATTCTCGAGGGATTGCTGAAGCGTCAACCGAGGGGGGGGTTCATGTGTTGGTTGGGGAGTGGTAAGCGCTGAAGAGGACGTGACCGTGGCCCTGTTCGCGTCCACGTTTCAGGTTCAGCGAGCGGATTCGTGACACGACCTCCACACCGACGAGGGCGCTGATTGTCCGTCAGCGATAGCGAGAACCCTGGATGTCCAGACCTCAGGCGATGATCGAACTCAGGCGGCTGTTCCGCTTTTTTGGGAGCACGCGTGCCGTGAATGATGTTTCGTTCACGGTGTCCCCGGGACAGGTGTTTGGTTTTATCGGGCCCAATGGGGCGGGCAAGACGACCACCATGCGCATCCTGTCTACACTCGACCTGCCCAGTCATGGTGATGCCTTTGTGGATGGTTTTTCAGTGATCAATGATCCCGACCGCGTCCGCTTGCGACTNGGGTTCATGCCNGACTTCTTTGGCACGTACGCCAATGTCGACTGCCTGGAGTACTTGGATTTTTTCGCACGCTCGTACGGGTTGGCAGGTACGGCGCGTCGGCGTGCGCTGAGCCGCACGCTCAGCTTCACGGGACTTGACGAGTTGGCGGAAAAGTCGGTTCGCGCGCTGTCCAAAGGCATGAAACAGCGCCTCTGTCTAGGACGCGCGATGATTCATGATCCGGCGGCTCTCATTCTCGATGAGCCGGCCTCCGGGCTCGACCCCCGCGCACGGATTGAATTGCGGCGGATGATCCGTGAACTGGCGTCCGAGGGTAAAGCGATCCTGGTCAGTTCTCATATTCTCAGTGAATTGGCCGAGATGTGTGATCAAATCGGGATCATAGAACGGGGTCGGATCTTGGCGATTGGTTCAGTCGATGAGGTTCTTCAGGGCCAGGCGGCACAGCGAACCATTCGGATTCGCGTCTTGGAAGGGGCGGGAAGTCTGGTCCGGTGGTTGACAGGTCGAGAGGCGCTCAGCGATGTCGTTGCCGACGGGGCAATGATCACTTTTGGTCATCAAGGTGATCGCCATGACGAAGCCGAACTCTTACGAGACCTGATCCAGGCGGGATTTGCGGTGAGCGAGTTCAGTAGCCAGAAAAAATCGCTGGAAGATGTCTTCATGCATGTGACGACAGGGGCCGTGCAATGACTGCGGTCGATTCGCTCCCCATCACCGAAACGCCAAGTTCCAGTGGACAGAAACTTTCCTGGTCAGAATGGTTTGATTCTGCTCTCGAACGCGGTGGTGACTGGTTGAATCCGATTCTTGTCAAGGAAGCTCGCCAGGCGCTCAAGAGTCGTCAATTCCTGGTCTGCTTCGGTCTGGTGTTGGGCTTCGGTTGGGGATGGTCTTTGTTGGGGATCGCGATTCTCAGTCCCGGTGTGCGTTACAACCCAGGTGGTGGCCTGATGCTCTCCGGGTACGTCGCGATCCTCGCAGTTCCGGTACTGGTGATTGTGCCTTTCGTCGCGTTTCGCAGTTTGGCTGCGGAAATGGAGGATGGCACGTTCGAACTGCTTTCCATTACGGCGCTGAATTCCCGCCAGATTGTGACCGGCAAACTCGGCAGCGCGGCGCTGCAGATGCTGATCTACTTCTCGGCATTGGCGCCCTGCGTTGCCTTCACTTACCTGCTGCGCGGTGTCGACATCATCACCATTGCCGCGGTGCTCGTGTACGGTTTTCTGGCCTCCCTGTTGTCCGCAGCGACCGGTCTGCTGTTCGCGACCCTCACCCGGTCTCGGATGTGGCAGGGCTTTCTCTCGATTGGGTTGGTATTGGCCTTGTTTTTTTTCGGTCTGTGGATGGTAGGTCTCGCCATCACAGTGATTATGGATATGGCGATTCCCTATCAAGAGCCCGGTTTCCTGCTCGTCAATAGCTTGGTGGGCTCGCTCTACCTGTCCTCTCTGGTGATGTTGGTTTTGGCGACGGCGGCGCGAATTACGTTCGCCAGCGAAAATCGTTCGACGCGCATCCGAGTGGTTATGTTGGTCCAGCAGATGCTGTGGATTGGTTTTATGGTCGCCGCTGCCCTGTTGTTTCCGGAGGGTATCTGGGTTATTCCCGCTTTTTCCGGAGCCGGGCTGTACTGGGCAGTGATGGGGTCGCTCCTGATCGGAGAGGAAGCCCGTCTATCCCCTCGCGCACAGCGGCGGTTACCCCAGAGTCTGTTGGGGAGAATGATCTTCACCTGGTTTAATCCGGGTTCCGGTACGGGCTACATCTTTTGTGTATCCAATTTTCTGGCGTTGACCCTGGTTCTCATCCTCGTCGACCAAGGGTTGCGGTTTACTTCGGTGCTGACAGCGGGTCAGTCACAGGGCGCCTGGTTCGGATTGCTAATGCTGGCGTACCTGACGTTCTATCTGGGGCTCGGCAGGCTCTTGGTGGTGGCGCTCAGGCGATTTATGCGAATGACCCAACTGGCGGCCGTTTTACTGCAATTTACGTTGACGCTGGTAGGCGCTTTGGGCCCCTGGGTCTTTCAAANTTGGGTGATCGACATTTCCCGCTATCGGGTTGAATGGCAATTTCTCAACTGGTTTTGGAGCTTGATCGAGGTGGGCGATGACGGGATCGCGGGAGATAACGGTTTCTTGTTGGTGTCGGTGGCTGGCCTGGCATTCCTGGTGTTCGTGGTGAACTTGTTGCTGGCCATTCCGGATGCCTGTGTAGTGAGATCTGCGGTTCCTGAACGGGTGGCGGTGGACGATGGCCAGGGCGAACCGGTGGCCCCTGACACGGCCGCCGGCCCCTGGAACGCACTCGATGTTGATTGACACATCANGGGCGTGGTTTTTCAATGCGGCGCTTTGAGAAAGTGGATCAAGTCGGTGATTTGNTGGGGAGTTAAGTGGCCGGTGCGGCCGTGTTGGTCGTCGGGATTGTGGCTGGTGACAACGTCCCGCAATGTCGCAGCGCGGCCGTCGTGTAAGTAGGGAGCCGTCTCCCATACGTTTAGTAGGCTGGGAACATCAGCGCGAATATCGGTTCCCACGTCGACGAGCCTCGCCGGTGCGCGGCCCGAGATCGTCATCCAGGGACCGGCGTGACAGCCGGAGCAACCGATTTCTGGGTCGCGGAACAGCTGGCGACCCCGGCCCGCCGACGCGCGAATCTCTGGTCGCGGTGCGCCGTTGGACAAGTGCGGATTCGGGCGGGGAGTCAACGACAGCACGAACTCCGCCACCGCGTCCATTTCCGGCGATTTGCCGATGGGGTTTTCTGGAAACGGGCCATCGTCGTGGGGTACGAATCCGCTGCCGCCCAAGAAGCTGCGTACAAACAAGTCCTCTTGTTGGACCGAGTGGTACTCGCCCTGGATCAGGAAAGGTGGGCCGCTGCGGCCCGCCATCGCCAGGCTCTTGGTATTCACCAGCCTGGGGGAACTCGGTTTTTGTGTCTGGCTGAATTCCCACACCAGTTGGTCCGATTGCAATCCTCCGTCGAGGTGACAGACACCGCACGACAACCAGCGATTGGGCGTCATCCGCGGATCGCGGGTGTTGTGAAAAATGCGGGCGCCACGGACCCGTTGCGGTGACCAGTTTTCTTTCCGCTTTGAGATCTGCTTTAACACCCGTGGCCTCCGTATGTCGGACAGATCGAGATGCGCGATTTCACGGTCCCAGCGGGCGTTGACGAAGCCATGTTTTCCATCGCCTGTCACGGCGATGCCGTCCGGACCGTGGGGGAGTTCCAGCAACGCTCGTTCGGCCACTAGTCCGCGCTCGTTGTAGCGGATGATTTTNAGGTCGTGTGAAGCAAAATAGAGATCGATGAAGTGCTGTTGGTCTGGCAGGAAGGCGACTGCCGCGGGGACCGCGACGGCTTGCCCCGAAAAACTCGACACGATGCGGGAGGCTGCTAGTTCACGGCCCTCGTCGGTGTCCAGAATGGCGACGGTGGCCTGAACGGTGGTCTTGTGGCTGAGAGGCTGTCCGCTTTGTGTCAGACCGCGCTTGATGTTGGCGTGCATTCCGGCCACCAACACCCTCGAGGATGTTGGATGGACGTCCAACGCGGCCAGCGCGGTGAATACTCCGCCCCGCCCCCCGCCGACATCGGGATCCTCAAGAATCGGAATGACACGTGAGACCGACGGCCCACGGAGGTCAATTTCGCTTACCAACCCGCGTCGGTTGACCCCGAAGTAATGGCTCACCCAGATGCGTTGGCCATCGGTCGAGCGGGCTAATGCAAACGGCCTCGCAGGCAACGGCAGGCGGATCTTGACGCGCGCATTTTGCAGATCGACGACCGCCAGTGCGCCCGGGGAGTAGCTTCCCCCAATGTAGTCGCCAGCGAACTGGGTGACGTAGGCCAGCTTGCCGTCGGCTGAGAGTAGGATCCCCAGCGGCTGTCCACCGAGACGAATCCGGTCGACNCACCGTTTCTGCTCTAGGTCGACGATGCACAGAGTCTGCCCACGCTGCGTCGTCACGTACGCCCGCCGGCCGTCGAGTGAAACCGCGACGTTGCGAGGTTCTTTGTCGACGGCAATCTGATCCGTTGACGCGGCTGTTTGCCATCGCCAGAGGCTGATTGTGTCGCCATCTTGGTTTACCGCACAGACGACACGTTCGTCGGGTGAAAGCGCAATCGTCGAATTCCGTTGGGCGGTCGCCGAGACCAGACAACAGGCGGTCAACATGCAGCAGGCNGANTGCATTGAATCGGGTACCTCCGGTGACAGGAGCATCGGCAGAGCGGGCCGCCGACTCCACGATCTTACGAGCTGGTCGCGGTGATTCAAACGCCCCCGGGCGAGGAGTTAGCGACTGCACAGTGGAGTGTGGCAGGCGCCCTTTAGACGGAGTAGAGNACTTGAGTGTTCCACTCGTTGTCCGCGTCCACCAAAGTACAGATTGGCATTCTAACGACCTTGGTCCGGCTGACCGGGGCCTACCCTGGCGGAGGCCGAGATGCCGCTTGGTGGCGCTCGACCAAACGTCAGGCATCGATGCCGGATCAGGTATCTCTCTCGGTGGCCGAGGGAGTGGGAACTGCCGGGGTTGGTTGCGGGTCGGCCTGGGGTTGACCCTCGCCGGCTGGAGCGAAGACAGAGCCGACGCGCCCGGCCGAGCGGTCGTGGCGTTGCCAGCGGCCCCCGTAGGCAGAGTATTCGTCNTCGCCAGGATTGGCGCACAGGGCGCAGCCCCCTGCAGGAATGAGACCGACTAGTAGCAACGCAGTAGCCAAACGACTCATGGGCACGTGTTCCCGAGCGGTTTCGTGGATATCATGCGACCTTGTCGTCGCCAGACCACCTTGAACTTTAAACAAATGCGGGAATTGGAGTCGTTTTCTCGAATTTGCAGCGATCGTTGTTGGCGCCTGCCGGGAAGGTCCCTCTGTTTCGCAGGCAGCAGCGTGTCGGCGCTCGGGCACCCGCAGTCGAGATCGCTGCGATAGGTATTTGCCAGCACAGGGCGATGTGCCGTCAACCGGAGAGACAGCCGGTCGCGTCCTCCAACGAGGGTGCGATGGGTCGACAAAAAGACGGCGGATAACCGGTCGGCCGCGCGCTGGCTGATTGTTCGCGTACAATGGCCATCCGGGGGTAGCGCGGAATCGATCGATCGCTGCGACCGTTCGCGGAGGCGTGACGTATGACACAGCTTGGTGTCGGGCCACAAGAACCGTGCGGAGCACGGGGCGCCCACCTGCGCGGGTGGGCGGATGCTGCCTGCGCGCCAAGAGATCGGTTGACAACAGGGAATCGAGGCGGGAGACGCGGCGGATGAAAATGCGCACGATTCCCAACCTGTACCGCAATGTCAAGCGTTGGCACAAGCTGGTCGGGGTACTCAGTCGCTACGGCCTGGCGGACTGGCTTATTCGATTGAACGTCAGCTTTTTCAAGGATCACCTCAAGGATCGAGATGGCGAGGCGTTGTCGCGACACTCACGCGAAGCGCGGATTCGGATGGCGCTCACCGACCTGGGCCCGACTTTTATCAAGATGGGCCAGTTGCTTAGTACGCGCCCGGATCTCGTCGGGAACTTACTCGCAGACGAACTCAAGCGACTCCAGAATGACGTGCCTGCCGATCCACCGGATGTGGTTCGGGCGACGCTCACGGCCGAATTGGGACAGCCTATCGAAGACCTGTTTTCGGAGTTTGACGACGTACCCGTGGCGTCTGCATCGATTGGTCAGGTACACCGCGCGCGATTGCACGCCGGAGGCGACGTGGTCGTTAAGGTCCGGCATGCGGCCATCGAGTCGATCATTCGCGACGATCTCGAAGTGTTGAGTGGCGTGGCGGCCCTCGCGGAGCAGATTGATGAATTCAAGCCGTTTCGCCCCCTGGCAACAGTGGCGGAGCTTTCGCGCGGTTTGCTGCGGGAACTCGACTTTGGACGCGAAGAACGCAATTTGCAGCAGTTTGCCGCACTCTTTAGCCATGACAGCAAGGTTCATATTCCCCGTCCGTTCACCGATTTCTGTACAGCCCGCGTCTTGACGATGGAGTGGCTCGACGGAGTCAAATTGGATGCCGTGGACGGTGTGCCGAATTCGGCCTTTGATCTCGAACAAATTGTTCGTCATGGTGCCGAACTTTATCTCGAGATGATATTTACACACGGTCTTTATCACGCCGATCCACACCCTGGAAATTTGCTTTTGCTCCCGGGAAACGTGCTCGGTTTACTCGACTTTGGCATGGTCGGTCGTCTCGACGAGCGGTTGCGCGAAGAAATCGAGTTGATGTTGATGGCACTGATCCAACGTGATGTGAGATTGTTGACCTCCATCATTCGCCGCGTCGGTTCGATACCCCCGTATTTGGATGATGCCGTGTTGGCGAGCGACATGTCCGATTTTGTGGACCACTACACGACGCAATCACTGGAGCAGTTTGATCTGGGTGGAGCGCTCAGCGAGATGATGGACATCGTCTACCGACACCAAATCACGTTGCCTGCGCAGATTCCGATGTTGATCAAGACATTGGTCTCGTTGGAAGGCACCACGAAACTGCTTCATCCCGAATTCAGCATCATCGAGTTGATGAAGCCGTTTCATCGCAAGATGCTCTTGCGGCGTATGTCACCGGCCCGACAGGTGCAGAAAATGCGCCGTCTGTACATGGAGATTGAACACCTGGCAGAAGTGCTTCCGGGGCGCCTTCTCGATATCGTCGATCAGGTACAGAAGGGGAAATTCGATGTCCACCTCGATCATCGGGGTCTCGGTCCCTCGGTGAATCGCCTCGTTTTGGGAATGCTCGCCAGTTCCCTATTTCTTGGGGGGGCGATGATGCTGAGCCACGAAGTCCCGCCGGTGCTGTTTCCGGAGAACACATGGTTCGGGTTGACTAAGGTCTCTCTCTTGGGCATCGTGGCCTGTGTGATCAGTACCTTACTCGGCCTGCGGTTCATCCAAGCCATCCGCAAGAGCGATCAACTCGACCGCAGGGAGTAGCGATTTCGGCACCGAGTGCTGCACGTACGTTTAGCGGCCAGGACAGCTGGCGCGTGCCCCCAGCTGAAACGGCGAATGCCGCCCATGTCGATGCCAGAACGGTGGGTGCGAGAACCCGCTTTCTGGTTTTAGAGGTCGCTGGTAGCGCGCGGTTACATCACCACTCTCGTTGTCGACCTACGCCGCGCTGGTGATGCGAGAGTCAGGGTGCGGGAACGAGTCGCGTGACCTTGAAGTTGTCGAATTCGGCCCAGGTTTCGAATGTCCACAGTGCCACGCGACCCCTCAGTGCACCCGGATGATCCTCGGGAATCCAGCTTTGCAGCAGTTGTTGGCCGTTCACCTCGGCTTCCACGTAACGCTGAAAAAAACGGACCGTCACATGTAGCCGTTGGCCATCTTGCACCGGCCAGGGTTGCCATTGGAGGATCTTGGTAAGGTGTAGCAAACGGCTTCGCTCACGCGATATGAACGCCGGTTCGGGGTATTTACAGCGCAGCTGAAAGGACTGGCCGGCGACACTCAACCCTTCCGCGACGTCGTAGTTTCCGTACGTACCAATCTCGGCGGCTACGAACGAGTGTTCGCCGCGCGTCTCTGGGAAACGCGGGACTTGGACGCGCCCATAGGGCCCGAATTTTAGGTAGTTGGGCCGCGGTCGTGTGGGGTCTGAGAAAGTCCACATGTCGACGTCCAACTGGTAGTCTGTCCAGGAGGGATCACCAGTCACCGCGGTCAAGTGCTGCCGGTAGAGCGAGGCACCCCGTAAGCGCAGACGCCCGCCTGTCGCACCGAATTCGATCAGCGTGCCATCTCGACACGGGCGTCTGAATAGACCACGGTCTGGATCTCTCGGAATAGGGGTGCTTTGCGGAATGCCCCGTTGAAACGTGTCGAGCAAGAATCGAGGTGACGCCCAGCTTTCGGCACCGTAGCGGTAGACCATTGAACGCGTGAGCGAATCGCCCGCCAGTGGCGCGGTGAGCCGTTGCGTCTGTGCTCCTTGCAGAAACGTCCACCCGGCCACCGAGCCGTCGTCGAAGTTGTCTTCGAGCAAGACTTCGGCAGTCCTGAATCGCGGCCGTGACGGAGTCTGTTTGGTGACGTTTTCAATGATCTTTTCGACATTTTCCAGCGTGTTCAAATCCTTCCAGTCGGGGGGCAGCTTCCAGAGCGTTTCGATGCGCTGCCGTCGATCCACGGTATAGTAAAAAGGCGCCACGTAATGTACGCGCTGGTTGTTGGGAGGAGGACTTCCCACGCGCGGATGGATGATGAAGATCGGCAGCAAGACCTCAGTCCCTTCACCCGGCAAGTCACCTAGACCAGTTACGTAGCGATCCCCAACACCTCCGTTGTACGCTTCCATCCGGACACAGGGCGGTTGGAAATCCAGCTGTCCCTTGTAGATTCGGGTTACGGTGATCAGGGCATCCTGGTCTCCGTACGGTCCTTCGGCGCGACGCAGCAGCCGCCGAATGCGACCGCGAATGACGATGTCGGCGCGTGCGATCTCCTCCCGGAATTCAGGAACCGTAGGTTGGCTGCGCATTAACATCGTGTTGGAGAACACACCGTATTTGAAGAACAGTTCCTCGTATTCGAATTGCGCCCGTACGAGCGGTGCTGCCGCCGCGATCACCGTCCAGACGGCTGCGCAGTGCCAGGCAGGGCACCTGTGGCCACGGGGGCAGCTGTGCAGACGCGGGTGTGGTCGCTTGGAAGCGCCGTCGTCACGGCGTCGTCGTATGGCCGACGCGCCCGTCATGCTAGCTTGTGGCATTCCATTCGCCGTGTGGATTGAGGTCACGAAAATGGGGCTTTCAAACGGCCATCGCGCAGCAAGACGTACAGGCCGGCCGTAATCAAATCGGCCGTTGTTCCGGGGTTCCGACGATGGCCGTCGCATCGCAACCAGAAATCGAGATCTGACAAGGACTGCCGGTAGGAGCTGTCTGTGGGTTCGCCAGACGCTAATACTTCCGAGGCGCGAGTGGCCAGCTGACGGGCCACAGCAGGTCCACATTTCCGTTCTACCAGACTGTCGCCATGTCCGCTCATCAGCACCAGTTGCGTATGGATGGTGGCATCGCTCAAGGCCCAGCCCCTCTGAAGCCCTTCAAAAAGATCGGGAACGACAAGCTCAAATACCTCTTGCAGCCCGTTAACGTACTGCCGCGCGATGAGGTCGTGTTCGGCGGCGGCGGCCATGGCGTGCAACAGGTTTTGTGGTGGTGTGTCTCGTAAATCCATTTCGCGAACGGCACCCATGCCGCTCGGCTGAGCTACACCGATGGCTCGATAGACGTCACGGGCATCCCCCGCATCGAGGTTTGACAGCACGGTTTGGATGCGGTGGTGGGTAGGTACACCGGAACCCACCGCGGCCAGCGGGGCCAGCAGCAGCACGATTCCTAGATTGGTGTTGGTCTCGACGACGGTGCGCGTCGCTGTTACGGCGGACAAAATCGCCGGACCGACACCGACGTCTGCAGCCGATTCCATCGCAGGTCCGATCGCAACTGCACTGGCCGCGAAGTCGACAAATCCCACGTCCTCAAAATCCGCTGCGCGGTGAACGTTGCCTGGCTTGGGAGCCGTAATCTCCAACAAACAGGCGAGCGTGGCGCTTTGTCCGACGGAAAGAGGTGGATTCGAGAGTGCAGTTGTCAGTGTTGGTTTTATGGTCATGGCACAAGGCGTGTGAGCCGGTGACGGAGTCTATTTGTCGGGGCCAGCGCGCGTGAGCATTGGGCCGACTGTTCAAACGATTGGTCACTCGGATCCGGTTTGTTGGAGAAAGTCGCTGACGATTGAGACGATCGCCGCGTGCGCCTCCTCGACCACATAGTGGCCAACGTCGTCCAGGGTGTGCACCTTGGCTGTGGGGAATCCGTTACATAGCCGCTCTAAACACTCAGCGCGAAAACACCAATCTCGCATCCCCCAGATGATCTGTGTGGGGCGATCAGCCAACGTGGCGAGATCGCGTTCCAGTTTTTCCAGGACACCCCAGGTCGGGTGACGGGAAGAGCCGGGAATGTCGGTGACGAATCGGTGGATCGCGACCCGCGATTCCCAGTCGTGATAGGGGGCCAGCAGTCCGGCTTTGACCTCTGTGGTAAGCGGATGCTGCACCGCCATCCTAGTCGCTGCGCGAGCGAAAAGGTTCAGGCGGCGCACGGCCCATTCGCCAACGATCGGCAGGCGACAGGAACGAATCCGCCAGGGAATGTAAGGGGGGGCGAATGCGGCCGTGTTGAATAGGACAAATCGACGGAATCGATCGGGCCGCGCCACGGCTGCGCCCAGTCCGATCGCTCCCCCCCAGTCGTGAGCGAACAGAGTAATTTCACGGAGGTCTAATTCATCCACCAACTGTAGGAGGTTGGCGGTATGGTTCTGCAACGAATAAGGGTAATCCTGTGGTTGGTCGCTCAGTCCACAGCCGAGGTGATCGACCGCGATGACCCGGTACCGCTCGCGCCAGGCGCAGATCAAATGGCGCCAATAAAACGACCATGTAGGGTTTCCGTGTACCATCAACAGCGTTGGGCCATCCCCCTCGTCGACGTAATGGTATCGCCACGTTTGGCAACGGATTTCGTGGGAGGCAAACGGGTAGAGATGGCGCCAGTCGGTGGACATGCGAGGAGTATAGAACCGGCTCTGGGGACAGACCAGCGGGCGCGCTAACCGACCCGGGGGCGCGCATACCCACACCGCGGCGGCCAGGCGGGAAATTCCTGCCAGTTTGACGACGCGAGCCTATCCACCACCGTCTCGGCGCGGTGGCCGTGTACCGTTGCGGTGCCGATCAGAAAATGGCCGAGCGAGTCGATGCACGTGGGAGCGTAACCGTGATAATGGACACAGTACTGATCGACCGCCCACTGTTCAGTCGCGATCGGGAGCATCTTCTGTTCCAACGGCTGGGAGTCTCGAACGCCTCGACTTCTTCCGCCTACCTGGCGAACGACACCGAGACGACCATCCCCAACGCGCGCTGAGGTTTGGCCAACGCGACCCACGATCGACGCTAGTTATAGAGCGCTTGGTATGGTTCGACAAAGTGCGTTCATTTTCTTGGGGAGCGTATCAGCGAACGGGGGCTGCTCGTATCTCTCTTGACTCGTAAGCACGCGATCCATCACATTACGACTCGCCATTCTTGTGGAATGGCTCCAATGGGGTCGCCTCTTCTACCGTTGTAGCGAAGCGGCCCGCGTTGGGGAAACTCAGCTGATCGTCCAACAACCCGTTTCGAGCTTTATGACTTCTCCCCTGCAATCGTTGGTCGCCACCGGAACCAAGCTGTGGTTGGACAGTGTTGATCCGGACTTTGTGAAACTCAACCGTCAGTACGGCGCGACCGGCGCAACTTCGAACCCGGTCATCATTTCTGACTTGATCAAGACTGGGCGGTTCGACCACGATTTGACCGAATTAATGGAACGGGGGCTCGACGATGACGCGGTCGCCTGGCAATTGGCTGACCGGTTGGTCAACCGCGCGCAGGATCTCTTTGCCGAGGTGTTCGCCGATACCAACGGCGACGACGGTTACGTCAGCTTTGAGCTAGACCCGCTGTTGGATGATGCCCGGTGTGCTCTTTCGAGCGCAGAACGCTCTGAACGCTACATCGAATTGGGGAAACGGTGGTCGGCCCGACACACGAACCGCATGATTAAGGTCCCCGGCACACCCGCCGGACTGGCCGCGTTGGAAGACCTGGTTGCAGCCGGTGTCACCGTCAATGTGACATTGCTGTTTACTCAGCGGCAAAATCACGCCGCCCGCGACGCTGTCTGGCGCGGGGCGCAGCGAAGAGCGACGTTGGACCAGTTCAAGTCGGTTTACAGCATTTTTGTCAGCCGCATCGACGTCTACACTCGAAAGCATGTGCCGGAACTCTCGCCCGCTGCGCAAGGGCTTGTCGGAATCGTCAATGCCAAACGGCTGTGGGACGACAATCGGAAGTTTTGGATGGACAAGGACTTGCCATTAACTCAAGAGGTTATTTTCGCCAGCACTGGTACGAAGGCCCCAGATGATCCAATGGATAAGTATGTCAGGGCGCTGGCCGGTTCGGACGTTCAGACCAATCCTCCAGAGACGAATGCCGCAATTCAGCAAACCGACGGGATGTCGTTTTCCCGCCTCGTCGATCAGATGCCGTCGGCCGACATTCTCAGCGAGATTGACGGTAAGGTCGACTTCGACGAGATGGAAAAGGCCTTGATGCGGGAGGGTCTGCAGAAGTTTGCGGATCCACAGAAGACGATGCTGGCGTTGATTGCGGAAAAACGAGCGGCGCTGATGATGACGCCGTGAAGTTCGCGCCGGCCTGCCAACGCAGCGCTTTCAACCATGGCTAAAGTGGCTTTATTGCGCTAACACAGTGATTTCACGGAGGTCTGATTGATCTACCAACTGCAAGCGGTTGGAGGTGTGGATCTGCAACGAGAAAGAGAAATCCTGTGGTTGGTCGCTCGGTCCGCAGCCGAGATGATCGACCGCGGTGTACCCGCTGTGGGGACAGGCCCTCGGGCGTCGAGCCGGCCCGAAGGCGCACAAACCCACACCGCGGCGACCCGGTGAGAAATTCCCGCGATTTCAACCACGCGAGACTCGGTACCGCCGTCCCGGCGCGGTGCCCAACCGACCAATCAGAAAGTTGCGATCGGGTTCAGCGGTGAACCGGTCCCTCCGGCGACGGGGATCGGAGCTGCTGTCAACAAAAAGTCCCAACGCTTGAGTTTCGCTCCTGTCTGGGCCACCTGCTCTAGGTCGCAATTGTCGAAGATGTGGATCCCCATCGCGTGCAGGGTCAGTAGGTGAATCGGATGGGAGACTCCCGGAACCCCCGAAGGGATGACATCGCTGGCAGAATCACTTCCCAGCATGGAGATGTCGCGCTTTCGCAACCACCGTGCGCACGACGCATGGAGTCCGGCGAGACCCTGTTCGATGTCCCAGGGGCCTTTTTCCGCGCGCCGCGCCCAACGTCCCGTCCGGATGAAAACCACATCTCCAGGGCCTACCTTGAGGCCGGCTCGATTTTCCCAGGCTTCGAGCTCTTCGGGATAAATTGGGGAACCAGGCTCGAGGTATTTCACGCCCCTCAGGTGAGGGATGTCGATGAGGATGCCGCGTGTGAAGATCCCCCCTTTGACATTCTCGATGCTCAGACGGTTTGCACCGTTTTCGGTGACCTCGTCACGCGAAAAACCGTTGTACATCTTGCCTCGGAAAAACAAATGGCACAGCGAGTCCATATGCGTATGAGCGTAACCGTGGTAATCGACAGTGTACTGATCGACCGCCCATTGCTCGTTCACGATCGGGAGCATCTTCTGTTCAAACGGGCTGGGATTGTCGAGCGCCGCGACTTCTTCCGCCTGCCTGGCTAACGACACCGACAGGCCTAGCTTGACCAGCGCTGCGGATGCCTTGCGCTTGGCAGGGGTGATCAGGTTGAGCGTTCCCAGCTGATCGTCTTTTCCCCAACGCCCCCAGTTTGAGAGTTCCACGACCAACTTCTCGATGTCCGCCTTGTTCATCTTGCGCTGTGCCATCGCCGGTGTGATCCCCAGGGCGATTAAGAACCAGGCGGACAGCAGTGCTAAGGGAATTCATCAGGTTGCAGTTTGCATCGGTCGATCTCCGTTGAGAAAGAGGCTATTTGGAATGTGGCGTCGTACGAGTTGCAATCAAAGCCAGCGTTGCCCAAGCCGTCGTCGAAATTCGATGTGCATAGCTCTCTGACTCAGCCGGCCGCGTGGTCTCGAGCCAACTACCGTCTTTCAGTTGTGCATTGATCAGCCAGCTGCGGCCCGTCTGAAGCAGTTTTGCAAAGGGCTTTCGAGCGTCTTGCTGCGCCAGGGCAAGCAGAACAATCGCCGTATCGTACGGCTCCGCCCGGTGACTCGCAAATGGCCCCCATCCACCCGCGGGATCCTGCGCCGCGCGGATCAACCGCAAACACCGGCCTCGTTGCTCGATTGCCGCCGTGTCTCGGGCGCGGCGCAAGCCAATCAGTAATCCCGCTAGATCCGGAAGGGCATGAGGTCGCGTCTGGCGAAGCCAACGATCTGCTCGGGTGATGTGAGAGGAAAACATTTTCGCATCGGACTGTTGGAGGAGGTCCTTGCCCATCGCGGTCGCCAGATGACGTCCGTACGTGATAGGTGACGCGACGATCCCGCCGGTGCCGAGTGGCCAGGAACCATCGGTCTGTTGCTGCTTCGCCGTGAGTGTTGCGGCCCGCTGCAAGGCCGAGACGTCGGTAATGACTCGCGCCCGAGCGGCGCCTGAAAGTGCCATCGAAAATTGAAATTGCGCCAATCGCTGGTCGCTGAAACGCTGGTCGCCGCCGTTGTTTTTCCAGTTGTCTGGCGCTGCGAGCCATTGGCGGGTGCCCGCGAGAGCCTGCTGGGGAACCGCGAAGCCAGCGGCCTGCGCTGCAAACAGCGCGCGCGCNGCGTCGCCATTATTGTGACAGGAAAAACAGCGGTGTTTGACCGACCATGCGGGTACCTCGCGTTGTAAGTACGCCACGGCGCGTTCCAGAGAACGCACCGATTCGGGGGCGGACTGGGATTGCGCCGGCGCCGCGTTTGTGCACCAGCATAGGAGCGTTGCGATTCTCAGTGCGAAGCGGATCATGGTTTGCATCGAGTGCACACAGCCCGGGTGGATTGGGACGATGAAGTCCAGCCATCGTACTCATCGTTACTAGAGCGCTGAGAATGTCAATCCAGAGCGCCTTCTCCGAGCGAATCGATCGGGCCAAATGGGTGTTTGCCACCCCACTCTGGTCGGCTAGTATTTTCCGTCTAGCACTTGAAAATGGGTCGGCTTACCGGAGTTTTCTCCGCCGCGGGCGATCCAGGCGGCCGTCCAGTCGATCATCTGATGCGTCGAGAATTCTGGCTCTCCCACCAGTCGGTATGCGGCTGAGGCGTTATTTAAGAATGCCCGATCGGATTCACTCCCAGTGACGACGGCGGAGGTATCAAATCGCAGCGCAAATGTCTCGGCCACATCTCGGACTCGGATGATTTCGCGGCCCGCGATATTGATGACTCGAGCGGGGCTCTGGCAGTGTTCGAATGCCCGTAATGCCATGGCATTCGCATCNCGCAACCAAAGTACGTTGACATATCCCATGTCCAGATCGAGCGGCTGTCGCTCGAGTACCGCCTGAGCGATGTCGACCAGAACTCCGTAACGTAATTCGGTNGCGTAGTTNAGTCGCAGGAGGGCCATCGGGATCTGCCACTGGCGGCTGCAAAACTCGTAGATCCGCTCGCGCCCCAGGACGGCCATTGCGTATTCACCGACGGGGTCCGGTGGGTCGCTTTCGACGGACCCGCCTGTCGTGAAAGACGTTAGTCCATAGACATTGCCGCTGGAAAAAGCGACCAGGCGACTATCGCGATAACGTTGGCAAACATGGGATGGAACGAGACAGTTCGTGGCCCAGCTTTGATCGGGATGAGCGGAAGCACCGAATTTGAATCCGGACATCGACACGACCAGCCTCGCGTCGGGCAACACGTCCATTGCGCGTGGCTGCAGCAAATCACATTGGCACGTGGAAATGCCCCAGTTCTCCAGTTGTTCGCGAACCCCCGATCGTGAAAAACGTGAAACCCCGATGACCTTTCGATCTCCACCCGCAGCCGCCAGGGCGCGCTGTGCCATTCGAGCCAACGACGGCCCCATCTTGCCACCGACGCCCAGTATCACCAGGTCTCCTTCGAACTGGGCCAACGCATTGATGACCGCCGTCGGCGGCTCGCTCAAATGGTCCTCCAGCTCGCCATTCGACTGGGGTGTGTCGCGAAAGTCTCCCGGCAGATTTGCTGCCGGCCAGGTGGTCGTAGGCATGATTAACACGGTCCCGCCACGAGGTCGAAGACCAGCGTCTTGCGGTGCTGGAATCGCGTTCTATTCGCCGGCAGCCAACGTGACGGGATTGTCGCTGCCAACGGACTCGCGCGTGCGCAAAAAAATGACGGCCAGAACGTCATGTTCTCTGCCGTCGATTTCACTCCTTTTCGTTTACCCACAGGTAACAAATACCCACAGGTAACAAAAAGGAAAAATGGGGGGGCATCCGAACCACGAACTAAGCCGTCGACAGTCGCTCCAATCAGTCGCCGCCCCCGTGTTTCTCACGGAACGTTTAGAGATTTCGGGTCGACAACACGATCCTTGCAACCGCCAGCGCGTACCTGTAGCGCCGACAATCTGCTAAAGAAAACGGTACCAACCGCCTGAAAAAGAACCGCCAGGCAGGTCTAGATCCGCATATGCGGTTGAAAGGATCGAGTAATGTCTCTTTGCGTATCTCTAACGAACGAATTCACATTTTGCGGTCCTTTAGGAAATTGTCAACTAACACAGGCGACACTTTTTCACAAAAAAAAACTAGTCGATTATCAGGGTAAGCTACTTGAATCTTGGTACGACTTTTCTTAGCGATGCTGTTAGCCGACCGCTGTGGGTTGCGTAATCGACGTGGCGGATGCGCAGGCTCTTGGATGGCACGTCGCGTAATCGATCAAACACGACGAGGAGATGCGATTAGGACGATGTCTCTTCACCATCGGCCGCCGGTGCAGTCGCGGCGGTTTGGTCCGTGATGACTTGGTAATGTCGAATCTGTCGGTTCGCGGCGAAGTTGAAGATGCCATTCTTGTAAGGCAGGACGTCGTCCAGATTGCAGCGATGGACGACGAGTTCATCCTCGATCGTTTGCGCGAGCGCCACAACTTCTCCCGAAGGCGCCACGATTGACGTACCACCCAACTGGCGAACTCCCTCCTCTTCACCCGCTTTGGCAACACCGACGATCCACATGCCGTTTTGATAGGCCGCAGCTTGAAGACATAACTGATGGTGAAAGGAGACGAGGTGATCCATCTGCGGGTGATCTGGATTCGCCAGCGGCGTGTTGTAACCCACCATCACCAGTTCGGCGCCACGGAGAGCGAGCGCGCGAAAGCTCTCGGGCCAGCGGCGATCATTACAGATGCAGATTCCCATCACGCCGTCCAGCATTCTCCATGTCTGAAAACCGATGTCGCCGACATCGAAATATCGCTTTTCCAGATTCTGGAACGGATGTTCGGATCGCGGCTCGCGATAGCCCGGCAGATGGATCTTGCGGAATTTGCCCACGATTTGGCCCGACGGAGAGACCAGGATGGCAGTATTGTAGTGGCGGGTTGCGCCGCCTTCGTGGGCGAGTTCGGCGAATCCGAGGTGAAACCCGATACCCAGCCGGGCGGCTTCGTCGAACAGCGGGCGCGTCTCGTCGCTCGGCATCTCGGTCTCGAAATACGAATCCAGTTGCTGTGAATCGGAGAGGTACCAGTGCGGAAAGAATGGGGTTAGCGCGCATTCGGTAAAAACCACCAAGTCACAACCTCGCTCCGCGGCCTCACGCAGCAGATGAATCAGACGAGCGACCGCATCGCGACGGGATGCATGTAACGGGATCGGCCCAGATTGTGCCGCCCCAACAGTCAAGTAGCGTGGCATAGGTTGCTCCTTGAGAAGCATTACGCGGGCGGAGCATCGCCCGCCCGCTGTATCGTACGGCGCCGAGCAGATCGTCGTCGTCTGGCCACCTCAGCCGCCGCTCGACACGGCCAGCTAGGTGAAAATAGCTGGCTGACGTCGGCGTGTCACCCTGGCTATCCCGCGGGCTTTGCGGCCGATGGTTCTATTTCCTCGCGAGACTTGTTGCGGCGTGCGACGGCACGGCGTGTGGCTCTGCGAGGTCCAACTGGTTGGTATTTGGTGTCCAAAGCGACAGAGTTGTCAATGTTTTACGTACATTCGCTCCCCACGCACCCTGACTTGTCGGCACCGTGATGGCGAGCGACGGGTTCAGCATCGAGCGATCAACTTGTTGCTGATATTGACCTCGCTGGCGAGGCACGGTTAAAAGTCGTACAGGTCCGAGGATGTCTGGGAGAACCGGAACATGTTGAGATTGCCCGCGAGCTTTGATACCACCGTCGACGCCTTGGTCGATCGTGCGATGCGGATTGAGGGTTGGACCACTCCACGCGAACTTCGGTTCTTGGCGTTGTTAGCAGCTTGTCCGACCACCACCGGATCGGTACTCGAAATCGGTAGCTATCGCGGTCGCTCGACGACCTTGCTGGCTCGGGCCGCGGAACTTGCCTCAAATGTCCCGATCGTCGCGGTGGACCACTTTTTGCAATCCGGTGCGTACGCAGCGTTCCAGCAGAGTGTCCGCGCGGCTGGAGCGGAAAGTCTCATCGAGTTTCATCAGATGATGTCGTGGGAACTTAGTGTTGGTTGGGATCGTCCATTGCGGTTGCTTTGGATCGATGGTAATCACACCTACACGGCGACCCGTCGAGATCTTGAGGTCTTCGCACCCTACCTCGCAGATGGCGCGATCGTCGCGATCGACGACGTCCTCAATCGCTTTGAAGGATCATTGCGCGTCTTTATGGAAGATATCTTGCTCTCGCCTCACTACGGTGCGGCCGGGATTTGCGGTTCGATTGGCTGGGCTCAGTATCATGCTGAGGCGCAGTGTTCACGGCCCTATCGCCGTGACAAGTTACGGCTGTACCGGAAGCTCAGTCCACTCGTTCCACTCGTCGCATTCGATTGTTATCCCTCGGGACTAGCCAAGTTACGGTACCGCTTGTTGCGATCCCGCGTTCCACGCGGATTGCCCGATTCGTCCGACTGGATGCGGAAGATCAGCGGACCGTTTGCTCCGGACCACCGGCGCGCGGCGGCCTAGTCGGGGTCGGGGCGGGATCGGTGGCACTAGCAGGGTGTTTGCCCCCCTGACTGGTGCCAGCCGTTGTCGGTTCGTTCTGCCAGCTGAGTACGCTGCGAAGGCCGAGGATCTGCTGGAAATGGCCCGCCCGCCCTCGGTCCGATGCGGTCTGAGATCTGGCAGAGAGATGGCCAGGTGGTAGATTGTGCGGTAATCTTTCGGTCACTGGCTGATGGCCTTGGTGGAGACTGCCCGGATGATGTTACGTTGGCTTGTGTCTGAAGCGTTTCGGAGTGCATCCCGAAAGGGTCTCCACAGCGCCTTCGAGAATGCTGTTCGCGGCGCGTCGGCGCCAGAACAGGCCGAGGTTCCGAGCGAAGAGAGAATTTCACCTTGTGAAGTAGCTGTCGTTTTTGGTTCGCAGGTGGAGGCGGGCGGGCTGATCGACCGTCTGACAGACGTGCGCTCGGCACGCTGCGCGAACTTTGTCGAACACACCGGTTTCTTGGGCGGGAAAGGCATTGTGATTGGCATCAGTGGTGTCGGATCCCGGGCGGCGACTCAAGCCACNGAAGACCTGATNACGATGTACCGGCCTTCCTGGGTTCTCGCTGCGGGTTTTGCCACGTCACTTTGCGAAGAAGTTCGCCGCGGCCACTTTGTGATGCCACAGACGGTGGTAGACAGTGATGGCCGCGTCTTGTCGGTCGGCTTTCAGTTGGCCGCACAGTCGACAGAGCCAATGCAGGGAGTCCATTGTCAACGACTGCTGTCGGTTGACGGACTGATCGACTCAACGGAGTCGAAGCGTCGATTGGCCGATCAACATGAGGCGGTCGCTGGTGACATGGAGACGGCGGCGATTGCCGCCTGTTGCCAACGGTTACAAACCCGTTTTCTGGCGGCGCGGATTGTGACGGATGGGTTCGATGAGTGCTTGCCTGACGGTCTCGACACGCTGGCCCGACAGAAATCCCTCTCGGGGAAACTTGGGGTCGCGGCGGGGGCGATGTTCAATCGCCCGGGGAGCATCAAGAATCTATGGAAGTTGAAGCAGGATGCGTTCCAAGCGGCCGACCGTCTCAGCGGATTCCTGGCTGGCGTGATCGCACAACTCTCCTAGCTGGAGCCCTGTGTCGGACACCCGGTCGACGTCTACGCTGAGCTGAAACTGTGGCGACCGCGCTACCCCATCGCGCCCGGTCCGGCAGGCCAGAAGATGCCCCGCCCCGCCCCGGTATGTTGCGAAAAAACAACACTGTTGCGATTCGTCGACATCGCGACGTGGTTGGGGTCGAACACGCGATCTCTCGCAAGTGATGTCAGTGACTGTGGTTATGTTGATCGAACGGTTGTTTTTCAGGAGTTTGGCATTGTAGCTGCTCGAAGTGCAGTACGTCCCTGGTGGCGCCATTTCGGTACCGTCCGCACTTTGTAGGAGAACAGCACCTTGACCAAACGTATCCATGCCGGTCTACGCTCCAGCCGCAATGTGACGCAGCGTGATGTCAGTCCGCGAAACCGCCCAGCTACCAATGCGAAGGTAGCAGTTGCCAACGGGTCCAGCGTTTCAAAACCAGGACAGAACGGCGCCACCCTGAAATCGAGTGCGGACAAGACCGCCAAGCCCGCGTCGGTGAGTGGACGGTCGTCGACCGATAATACGGACGACCCGGTTCGCATGTACCTGATGCAAATGGGTGAAATCCCGATGCTCAATCGCGCCCAGGAGTTGGCTTCTGCGCGGGACATCGAAGAGTCACGTACCAAGTACCGGCATTCGATTCTGGCAACCGATTACGTTCTCGAGGGAGCGGTCAAAGCACTGGAACAAGTTCGAGACGGAAAATTACGCTTGGACCGAACGATCGAAGTCTCGGTGACCAACATCAAAGAAAAAAAGAACATCATGCAGCGGCTTATACCAAACCTGAAAACGCTGCGTCACTTGTTGCGACAAAACTATCGAGACTATCACTTGGCGATCAATCGTACCCAGCCCAAGGCTGTTCGTCGCACGGCTTGGGCCCGGCTGGTCCGCCGGCGCAATAAGGCCGTGCGTTTGATCGAGGAACTCAACCTACGTACGACGCGTTTACAACCGATTTACGACAAGCTGTGTCAAATCGGAAATCGAATGAAGACGCTGGTGGCACTGCTCGCGGAGTCTGGCGAGCACGGGCATTCGATGGGCCGTTCGCGGGACGAGTTGCGGGGCGAACTTCACTATTTGATGCGTATCACCTTTGAGAGCCCGGCGACGCTTGCTCGGCGCATCGACCAATCCAAATCCTACCGAGATGATTACGACGAGGCCAAGCGTGTCTTGTCGGCAGGGAACTTGCGGTTGGTGGTGTCGATTGCCAAGAAGTACCGCAACCGAGGGCTCAGTTTTCTGGATCTCATCCAGGAAGGAAACACGGGCTTGATGCGGGCGGTCGACAAATTCGAACACGCCCGTGGTTACAAGTTTTCGACCTACGCGACATGGTGGATTCGTCAGGCGATTACGCGTGCTATTGCCGATCAAAGCCGGACCATTCGCGTCCCCGTACATATGATCGACACGATGAGCAAGGTGCGCAACGTAACCCGAGAACTGGTCCAAGAGTTGGGTCGTGAGCCCTCTGCGGAAGAAACCGCAGAACGGGCAGGCCTCTCACTCGATGACACGCGTTGTATCCTCAGGATGTCGCGCCAACCACTTTCGCTGGATCAGCCTGTGGGTGACCACGACGATAGCTATTTTGGTGAGTTTCTAGAAGATTATCGGGATG
>PADE01000080.1 GCA_002702965.1 Planctomycetaceae bacterium | reverse complement strand
CAGAAGCGTCGACTTGCCCGGGCGCGTTTTACACTCCGTGGGTTGTTGTTGCTTACGGCCTTCGTCGGTGCCCTGATGGCAGTTCTGGTCGAGTACGCAAATCGAGCTCATGAGCAAAAGAGGGCCGTTGCCGCACTCAGGAAAGTGGGGGCCAGAATCGAGTACAGTGACCCACCCGATTGGCCCTTCGTCGGATTCGTGCAGCGAAAGTTCGGGATTGACTTTGTCGCCAATGCGACCTTCGTGTCATTGATTTATCGGCCCGTTTCGCCACGTGAAGTCAAGCTACTTTCAGACCTCCGGCATCTGCAGGGTCTCGATCTTTTTCGTGCCCAAATTGACGACGAGGGCCTTGCGCAGCTCGCCAATCTGCGCAAGCTCGTGTTTCTAGATCTTCGACATACGCAGATCACCGACAAGGGTTTACGGCATTTGCGCGGTTTACACCGACTCGATACGCTCTATCTGGCAAGCTGCAAAATCGATGGCCCGGGACTCGTCTATCTGCAATCGCTGTCTCGCTTGCTCACACTGGATCTGGCATTTACTTCGATTCAAGACCGTCACCTGGCCCCACTCCGACAACTCGAACGGCTCGTCGATCTGAACCTGAATAGAACGGCGATTACCGAGCAAGCTCTGCATCATTTGCGGACTTTGCGGAACCTCCGACAACTCAACCTCTACGGCGTAGAAATCAAACCACAGAAACTGATAGAATTTAGTCGCAGCCGGCCCCGCTGCAATGTCAGCACCGACGCCAACCTGGCAACGACAGGCCCCCCATCCTAGGGGATTATTGCCCGGGCCGATGCAACCCATTCTCCGGCTATACTAGGGATTGGCGATCCTCTTTCGAAATTTCGGTTGTCCGTCGGTACTGGAATCCCGCGATTCAGCTCACCGACACGCAGTGTCGATCTAATAGAATCTAGCTAATAGAGTCTGGGCCCCCTCGACTAGCACTGAGATCACTCGTGGTGGTGTCCACCCATTCCATGAACAAACGGTGAGTTCCGATGGCCACTGGCAGCACAGCGCCACGACATCCGGTACCGGCGGACCAGCATGCGGACCTGATCGACCGACAACTGGGAATCGCACGACGTCAGGTCAAACTGACGGACCTAATGAGCCGCGCGATGCTACTGGTGATCGGCGTACTCTCATTCCTGCTAGCGGTAACGCTCCTTGATCATTGGGTAATTGACCTAGGATCGTGGGGTCGCTCGCTGGCGCTCATCGCGCTGCTGAGCGGCGTGGTCATCTACGCCATGGGTTTTCTGCTGCCACTGGTGATGCGTCGTATCAATCCTGTGTTCGCGGCGCGCGCCATCGAACAACATGAACCCGCACTCAAGAACAGCCTGATCAACTTCCTCACGTTTCGGCGAGACGAGCGAAGCCATCGAAGCCTTGTGTTTCTGGCCCTTCAACGCAAAGCCGCGACGGACCTGGCTGCGATCTCCGTTGACGACGCGGTCGACCGCCGCACCACCCTGAAGATCGGTTATGCACTGGCAGCGATCGTCACGCTAATGGGTGTCTATAAAATCTTGTCCCCCAAAGACCCTTTTCAGTCAATCTCACGCGTGGCGGTTCCTTGGAAGAACATTGAGCGTCCAGCACGCGCCAGCATCTTGGCGATTCGCGAACACCATCGCGCCGAGCTCAACGGTCCAATCCGCTTTTCGGTACCCCCCGGGGAGCGCGCAGCCTACCAAGGACATTTTGTCACGATTGCCGCCGGAATCTCGGGGATTGGTCGCAACGAACCAGTGACGCTGCAGTATGCCAGCGTCGATGGACAGCTAGTCGACCAGACGCTCGCGATGGACTGGAATACCAGCACTCAGCAGCGCGAAGCGACCTTGCCGTCGACATCTGAGGGCATGCAATTGAGCCTCGCGTACTCGATCCAGGCCGGTGATGTGACCAGCCAACAGTACGTCCTTGAAGTAACGCCCGCACCGGTGATCACCGTTGAACGCCTGGACTACGTGTTTCCTGCCTATACGCGACTTCCCGACCAAACGGTCGTCGGAGATGCGAACATTCAGGCCGTCGAAGGGACGCGTATTACTGTACACGGCCACGCCAACCAGCCTATTCAATCCGCATTCATTGAGTTGATCACAGGTATACCCGATGCACCGATCTCCCCACGAGCGATGCGTTGTGACCAGGACCGCTGTGAGCGGAGCTTTCGATTGCCGAGCGTTCGCTCCGGCAAGGTGCTGCCACGCGAGTACGGCATTCGATTCTACAATTTCGACGGTGAGCCTAATCGGGAGACCATTCGCCATCGGATTGACGTGCTAAGCGACATCGCGCCGGAAATCGAGATGCTCGTTCCGACATCGCGCACAATCGAACTTCCCGAAGACGGAGAACAGAAAATTGAAGTCCGCGCCCTCGATCCCGACTATGGTCTGAGGCGAGTACGCTTGCGAGCCGCTGCCGGAAGCGAGTCAATTCTGTCACAGGATTTGGTAGACGACGCGCAGGGACGTACCGGTCAGGTCGTCAGCTCCTACCAATTCATCCCGCGCAAGCTAGGCCTGCGTTCCGGCGATCAAGTCACCCTGTGGGCACTCGCTGAAGACAATCGAGCCGATCCAGAGACCGGTGAGCCCCGTCCCAACACGAGGCCGACTCCCAGATACCGCATCCACATCGTACCGGCGGCCACCAACGCCGCGCGGACGTCCGAGAAATCTGGGCAAACGGATTCAGTCCAAGACGAAAAGAACTCATCCGATGTAGAGAATCAATCCGCCGATCAAGACTCCGGCGATAGCTCGGATTCACCAACAGCTTCGAAAGACGGGTCTGCAGCACCAGAGCCTACTGACGCGAAACCCGAACAGGCCGACGGCCAGCAGGACTCGGACTCGGACTCGGACTCGCCGGAGCAAGCGTCGGAATCGAATTCCGACGCCGGTTCTGAGGAAGAAACGACGGGAGATTCAAACGCGACCGGGTCCCCCACATCCGGATCGCCGCCAACGGGACCGGACGACTCGGCAGGTTCCCCGCCCGCAGACGAGGGCGACGGAACATCCGCCGGTGAAGGTGGTTCTTCCACCGACTCAACCGGAACTTCCGCGCCGCCCGATGGTGAAGCAACCGGCGGGGCGGACGGCGGGCGCCCTCATCAGCGCCCCCCCTCGCATGATGGTGAAGTGGTCGAGCGGGTACTGGAGCATCTCCGCGAGCAAGCTGACGCGGGAACGGATCCCGGCAATTTGCACGACTCGGCCGACCCCCGCTCCGAATCCGGACCACCTTCAGACACGACGTCCGACGATCGTCATCCCGCCGGCGACGAGCCAGCTGTCGATCCGTCGCAGACCTCGCCGCAATCCGATTCCGGTGAAGCAGATCCGGCGGATCGAAAAAACGCGCCCACTCCCGGCGAGGCCGGTGCACAGCAAACCCCAGCCAGTGGTGACTCCACAGACGAGGGTGTGGCAACTCCACCCGAGGATGGCAGCCCGGGTGGTTCCAAGCAGCCGCCGACTCGTTCTCGGAACGATGAAGCATCGAACAAGTCGCAAACACCGGCCACAGACACGAACCCTGGGGCCAGCAAATCACCGAGTGGCGAGCAAAACCAAAAGCAACCCGGTTCCAACCGAACGGACTCGAAGAGACCGGTGGATCGCAAACCCCAAACGGACCCGCAACAGGCGGTCGGCGATTCTTCCGATGAGGCGACAAACAACCCGGCCGATCACCAAGAGACGTCCCCGGACAAGCGGTCACAAGACGTCGGCCAACCGCCTCGGAGCGATCCGACGGCACCCGGTGAGGCCACACCCGACAAAGACCCCAGTGCAGGTGCAACGCCAAAACCGGGCGCCTCTCCAAGCTCCACGGACAATCAGCGAGACGGGGAGCAAACAGACGGTCCAACCGAGCGGCCATCGAATGCCAGCACGAACCAGCAAGACCGAGCGGGTGACGCCCAGCAACGGTCGTCTGAAGGGTCGGATGGTAATGCCCCCGCCAACGGGCAAAACCAGCCACCATCCGAACCCGGTGAACCGAACCAGTCTCAACTCGAACAACCTGGTGAACAACGCGGCCAGCCCCATGGAAACCCCCAGGGCGGAGGGATCCCGTCCAATTCCCAAAGCCAATCCGGCGATGGCCACGGCGAGGTCGCTGGTGGGGATCAACCCAACCTCGAGTACGCCCGAAAAGCCACCGATTTAGTGCTCGAAAAACTTGCCGATCAACAAGAGAATCCCGATCCCAAGTTGCTCAAGAAACTCAATTGGAGCGAAGAGGACATCAAGCAATTCGTCCGCCGTTGGAAACAGTTAAAGCAAAACGCCGCAACTCCAACAGGCAAACATGAGTTCCAGCAGGCGCTGCGGAGTCTCGGGCTGAAGACTCAAGGCACTCGTGTCAAACAACAAACCAGGCAAACGGAAAAAATCGGCCGCCTGCGCGACCCGGGAGGCCGCTTCGCGCCGCCGCCCGGTTTGCGGAAGAAGTTCAACGCGTACAAACGTAGTGTCTCCCGAACCCCGAATGAGTCTCCGTGACCGAAACGCTCCGGTACCTCGCGGCGTTTGATCCTAAGCGTCTCCCGCATCACTTCACGGATATCTTGATCATCGGGGCAGGGCTCGCCGGCCTGCGGGCGGCGAACGCGGTCGCCAGCAAACAAGAGGTGCTGGTCATTACCAAAGATGACCTGCGCCAGTCCAGCAGCAACTACGCTCAAGGGGGCATCGCAGGTGTACTCGACCCGGAAGACCGCTTTGAAGACCATGCGGCTGACACCGTGGCGGTCGGTGGCGACTTGTGCCATCACGAAGTCGTCGAAATGGTCGTGCGTGAAGCACCCCGCCACATCCAGCAGTTGATTCGCTGGGGAACCCGATTCGACGAGGAGAATGGCGAACTTGAATTGGGTCGCGAAGGTGGCCATCGCCGCCATCGAGTCGTGCACGCCTTAGGAGACGCCACTGGCAAAGAGGTCATGCGAGCGGTGATTTCCTGGACCCGCCGACTTCCACATGTACGGCTTTGGGAAAACACCTTTACCATCGACCTGGTGACCTACGACGGAGTGTGTCGGGGCGCGGTGGTCGCGACGCGACATGGAATGGCGCTCGTCTGGGCCAAGCAGGTGATCCTCTGTACGGGTGGTGGCGGACAGCTGTACCGCGAATCGACCAACCCGCAAGTCGCAACCGCAGACGGACACGCCTTGGCATTTCGCGCTGGCGGAGAATTGCGTGATCTCGAGTTCCTGCAGTTCCATCCAACCGTCCTGTACATCGCCGGCACCAGCCGCAGCCTGATTACCGAGGCGACTCGTGGCGAGGGCGGACATCTGGTCGACCGAAACGGCACACGGTTTATGGCAGCGTATGACCCACGACGAGAGCTAGCGCCGCGCGACGTTGTCTCGCAGGCCATTGTCACTCAGATGCAACAGACACAGCATCCGTGTGTCTATCTCGACCTCAGCCACCTGGACGCGCGGTTCGTCCGGTCTCGATTTCCAGGAATTACCCACACCTGCGAAGAATTCGGCATCGACGTAACCCGCGACCCAATCCCCGTCCGCCCCGGTGCGCACTACATGATCGGTGGCGTGACCGTTGACGAAGATGGGCGCACAAAAGTCGCCGGCCTCTGGGCGGCCGGCGAAGTGACCTCCAGTGGTCTGCATGGAGCCAATCGGCTGGCATCGAACAGCTTGTTGGAGAGCCTCGTGTACGGTAGCCGCGCCGGCGAGGGAGCCTCCCACGCCGCCGCTGCGCAGTCCGATGATTTCCGCGCGCCACCCATCGGTTACACTGCCACGCCGCAGCCGGCAGAAGCACTCGACTTAGCCGATATCCGGAATAGTCTCCAGAGCTTGATGTGGCGATCGGTAGGAGTTCGACGTGACGCGACAGGCCTGGAAGACGCGAGACACACGATCGAGCAATGGTGTCGCTACGTGCTTGTGCGACAATTCGATTCGCAAAGTGGTTGGGAGCTGCAAAATCTGTTGACCATCGCGAGGTTGATGGTTGCGGCCGCCAGCTGTCGCGAGGAATCCCGCGGCGTCCATCTGCGCACCGATTTCCCAGAACCCGATGACATCCACTGGAAGCGACATGTGGTCTTCCACCACACGACTTCGCCCCAGTTAGAGTCGGCGTTCCAAGAAATGCCACCCCGACCACAATAGCCGACCGTTGTGACCCTGCCGACCGATTACCGCCTCCCCGGCTGCCGTCGTCGGATTCCACAATCTGGGGAAAATCTGCGCCCCTTAGCGGTCGCTGAAGTCCAGCCAGNCNCCCACGCCAACGGCGTCCGNTTTTTGACGCCCGAGGTAACCTCGAGTAGCGGCCCGTCCCCCCAAAAAAGCGGCCTGGCCGGTTGAATTCTCGGCGGCGGCGCAATAGATTGATTGGGCGAAACCTCGGCCGTTAAATAGCCGAACCCCGGCTGTCGTGATTGCGTACTTCTGAGCGCCAGAATCTTGCTTTGCGCAGCGTTGTCAGCCTGTTTCCTTCCCTATGGCAATTTCTACGCGCGAGGCTGTGTCCCCGCCATCGGTAACGAGGATTCCTCATGGCCAAAGAACAGACTGCCGCCACTTCTACTCGTCCCGCCATGATTGAGGCGGTGGGACTGTCGAAGTTTTATGGTGTTTTCACCGCCTGCCGAGATGTGACTTTCACTCTCAACCAAGGTGAAGTGGTCGCTTTCCTGGGGCCCAACGGAGCCGGAAAGAGTACCACCATGAAAATGCTGACGGGTTATCTGGCACCCTCGGAGGGCGTTTCCAGAATCGCCGGTCAGGACATGCAACAACATCGCCTGGCCGGTAGCGAGCGATTGGGATACCTACCGGAAAACGGACCTTTGTACCCCGAAATGACCCCCCATTCACTGCTTCATTTTTTTGCCGAAGCGCGCGGCATGTCACCAGCACACCGCGACGATCGCATCGACTCGGTCGTCGGCCTCTGTTCGCTGGGCAGCGTTTATCACAAACCGATCGATAAACTGTCGAAGGGGTTTCGACAGCGCGTCGGCCTGGCACAAGCATTGCTGCACGAGCCGGATGTTTTGATTCTGGACGAACCTACAGCTGGCCTAGATCCCAATCAAATTCGAGACGTGCGCGATACGATCAAGCAACTGGGGGAGGAAAAAACCATTCTCCTCTCGACGCACATTCTGCAAGAAGTGGAAGCTATGGCAAACCGAGTCATCGTGATCGATGAAGGTCGAGTCGTTTATGACGGCCCGGCCGCGGAGCTCGACAAGAACGGTAAAGGAATGGAACAAGCTTTCTATGAATTGACTTCAACCGAAACTTAGTCTTCCGAGAAATGCGTTCACCCAGNATCATCCGGCCTAGTCGCCGACCGACCCTGACACGTTAACAACAAACGACCTCTTCCACGTTCAGCGATCGATCATTCCTGGCTGATCGACAGCATCACACACGAGTTATAGCAATGGAAATCGTACTTGAACTTCTCTTGTTTGTTCTGATCGACGTCGTTTTCGTCTGGACGGCGATCNCGCTCACGCTGCCGTTGGCGGTCTACCGTGACACCAAGTTCATAGGGATCTTCGTGGTCTTGGTCGCCCTCGCACTGGGCGCATTAATCTCTACCGATTCACTGGCTGTGTTACTGGGCTGTGTACTGGTATTCAACGTCATCGCCTCCGCCATGCACGTTGTCTATCTGCGCGGAAATCATAGTGGTCGAATTGGATTCGCAGTACTCAAACGCAACTTCGTCGGCTACTTCAGCAATCCGTCGGGCTATGTATTTCTGTGCCTGTTTGTGCTGCTCACATCGCTGGCCGCCTTCTGGCCGCCAAACTTTTTCACGAATAACCTCGCTAACCTCGACCAACTCAACCAGTATCTGCCGATGGTGATGTTGATCTTCATTCCGGCGATCACGATGGGCATCTGGTCGGAAGAGAGTCGGCAGGGCACCGACGAGTTGTTACTCACCTTACCCGCAAACGACTTTGATATCGTCGTCGGGAAATACCTAGCAACGGGTAGCGTCTTCACCGCCTCGCTCCTGTTTTCCCAATTGGCCAACTGCGCGGTCTTAGCGGCGCTCACCAACGGCCAGTTGGATGCCGGCTTACTGTCGACGACCTATCTGGGCTACTGGTTGATGGGAATGGCCATGTTGGCGGTCGGTATGGTAGCGTCGTTTCTTACGAGCAACCTGACGGTCGGCTTCATTCTTGGCGTAGCATTTAATGCGCCGTTAGTCTTTCTCTCTTACATCGACACGCTAACTCCCCCATCGCAGGCGTCCCTGGCCCGACTGGTCGCGGGCTTCAGCATGTCGGCCAAGGCGGATGACCTGGGCCGCGGCGTCGTCAGCAGCTCCTCGCTGGTCTACTTCATGATGGTAATCTCGGTGGGTCTGTACTTGAGCATGATCCTAATCGGCAGACGGCACTGGTCAGGAGGTCAGGCTGGCAAAGGGATGGGTACGCATTATCTTGTCCGGGCGGTCGCGTTGGTAGCCGCACTGTTTGGACTCAGTCATCTTGTGACGAATCAAGACTGGCTTCGCAAAGATCTTTCTGAAGGAAAGATCAGCACGATTTCTGACGAAACCAAAGACCTGATCCGCAACCTCGAAATTGACGGAGTCGTTCGCGTCGATGCCTTCATCAGCAGCACGGTTCCGGAAGCCTATGTCAAGACGCGCACGGACTTGCTTTCAATGCTCAAGGAATTTGATCGGCTGCAGGGCACGAAAATCAAAGTGAACATCTACCAGGACCTGGAACCTTCGAGTGACGAAGCGGCACTGGCGAAGGACCGCTACGGTATCGAACCGACAATCGTCAACGTGCGCACTCGAGGGCGTTTTGAGCAAACCGAAGTGATCATGGGGGCGGCATTCCGGTGCCGTCTCGACAAAGTCGTGATTCCCTTTTTCGATTACGGCGTACCCGTAGAGTACGAACTTGTTCGCTCGATCTCGACCGTCGCCAGTACGGCCCGCAAGCGAGTCGCGGTGGTGAAAACCGACGCCAGTATGTTCGGTTCGTTCGACATGCAACGCATGCAGCAGGTTCCCAAGCAACTCATCATTCAAGAGCTTGAAAAACAGTACGACGTGGAAGAGATCGATCCAACCGCTCCGATCGACATAAACAAGTACGATGCAATGATGGTCGTCCAACCGTCTTCACTCGGTCCGCCTGAACTCGACAACGTCATTGCCGCGATCAAGAGCGGCATGCCCACGGCAATTTTCGAAGATCCCCGCCCGATGCTGATGCCCGGGACACCGACCGGTCAGCCCAAACGTCGACCGCAAAATCCAATGATGGGTGGCATGGGTGGCATGGGTGGGGGAGGGGGGCCCATCCCCAAAGGTGACATTCGCAAACTCTGGAAGGTTTTGGACATCACAGTTCCCGGTGCGGCTGGAATGGACGGACTCTATCAACCCCATCTGGTATTCCACGAATACAACCCCTATCCACGCATCGACGGGACGCAGCAATGGAATGACCTGTGGGTAATCGTCCGAAGCGAGGCCAGGGGCGCCGAAAATGCCTTCGCTGCGGAAAGCACTATCACGAACGGGCTCGCCGAACTGCTGTTTATCCTACCGGGTACATTGGCCCCCGATGAAGGTGTGGAAAGCGCTCTAAAATTCACACCACTGGTAACCACCGGCAGTCAGGCCGGAAGCATCGCTTCCCAGGATTACGAAGATGCCGAACGTCAAATGCAACAGACGCCGCAGAACCTGGGAAACTTGTTGAAGCTGATACAAGAAAACAATTCCAAGGCGCGGGGTGGGCAGGTGCTGGCTGCCCGAATCCAGGGTGAGATTACCGAAGACCCATTGATGGCGCANGAGGAAGACGCTTCAACCGACGTCAACACTCCACNGCCAGACACCAAAGATGGGCAAGCGCCCACACCGGCGGGGGAAGAGACTCCCGACCAGAAGAAAGAGATCAATGTGATTTATGTCGCCGACATTGATGTCATGAGTCCCGCATTCTTGAGAATCCGGGCGCAGCCCGATCAAACCGGTGAATTCAACTGGCAATTCGAGAACGTGACATTCATGCTCAACGTCATCGATGCGCTGTCGGACGACGAGCGCTACGTCAAGATCCGCAAACGGAAAACACGTCACCGCACACTGACGCTCGTGGAAAATGTACGACAGGAAGCACGGGCGCAAGAGCAGGAAGCGCGCGGCCAATTCAAGCTTGAATTTGACAAGGAAATTCAAGAAACCGAGGCCGAGAACCAAACGCAGATCGATACATTTCGCAAGAAAGTCGAGACATTGGAGACTCGCTATCGTAACGGAGAAGATGTCTACGAAGAATACCAAGCGGAGTCTCAGCAATTCTCCATCTTACAGGAGAAGCTCCGCCGCAGACTCGACGTCAAGCGTGAAAAAGATCAACGCGTAATGAATTCGAAGATTGAAGCAAGCCGTCGTGTTTCCGACAATCGCGTACGTCAGATTCAGAATACGGTGAAGTACATGACGCTGCTGGCGGCAATCCCACCCATTCTGGTTGGTTTTGTCGTGTTTGTCTCTCGAAGCCTGAGAGAACGTGAAGGCGTTGCCAAGTCTCGGCTAAAATAACATTGCTTTGGTTTCCTCCGACAGCCAAACTTTTAAGTCCCCTTGGTGTGAAGAAAAATGATGAATGAGTTGATCAAGACCGCTCTTTTCGGATCCGTCGCCGCGATCGCCGTGTTGTGCGCTGTCGCCACCAATCCGTCGACCGATTCGATCGTCGTGGAATCCGGGGAATTTCCGCTTACCGCGAAATTTGACGATCCCAACAACGCCAGTAATTTGAAGATCATTAAGTACGATGAAGAACTTGCCGAACTGACACAATTCGAAGTATCCAAGGATAGCTTCCAACGTTGGTCTCTGCCTTCGCACGCCGGTTATCCGGCCGATGCGGCCGATCAAATCCGCGACGCGACCATCGGGTTTCTTAATTTCAAGAGCCTGGCCATCGCTTCTGAGGAACAGAAAGACCATTCGCTCTACGGCGTCGTGGAGCCGAGTGAGGAACAAACCAGCGCCGGTGACGAGGGGATTGGGACCCTCGTCGAGGTGAAAGACGAGCAGAACCAAACCGTGGTCGAGATCATCATCGGCAAGAAGGTCAAAGGGGCCGAAGGGCAACGGTTTGTTCGTGCCAATGGCCAGGACCGCGTCTATGTCGCCGAGATTGACCCCGACAAACTGTCAACCAAGTTTGCCGACTGGGTCGAGCAGGACCTGCTGAAACTGAGCACGTTTGACGTCGAGGACTTGCAGCTGAAGGACTACTCGGTGCAAAAAGTGCTGCGCGGCAATCGTATGGCCGTCAATATTAATCGGCGCCACGACATCACCCTGTCATACAACAGTACTGACAGCAAGTGGGAATTAGGCACACTGGTCACCTACGACAANCAAAACAAGGCATTCACTGGAAAGTTAGCCGATTCGGAAGAACTCGATAATACGAAGCTCAACGATCTGAAGAACGCACTGGGCGACCTCAAGATCGTCGACGTCGAGAAAAAGCCCGCCGGCCTAGGAAAAGATCTGACTGCGGGCGCTGACTTTATGGACGANCAGGAGAGTTTTAACAGCCTGTTCCAACGCGGCTTTTTCGGCCTCACGATGGGCGAAGCGCAACGGCAGGAGTTGCTCTCGGTCAATGGCGAAGTCCTGGTCGGTATGAAAGATGGTGTGGAGTATGTTCTCCGGTTTGGGAACGTCGCCAGAACACAGGCTGAAACCGACGGCGAAGGTTTGAACCGCTATCTTTTCGTGCTGGCGCGACTCAATGAAGAGAAAATTGCCAAACCGGAGCTGGAAGAACTTCCAGCNTTGCCGGCCGGTCCAACGGGCCCGGAAAAACCCGAGGAGAGTCCCGCAAAACCTGAAGAGAAGAAGCCGGACGGCGGTTGCCAAGACGCACCAGTGAGCCCTAAACAGGAGGATCAGGAAGCCAAACAAGCTGGCGAACAGAACGAAGAGGCGACGAGCCCNCCCCCCAGCGTTGCTGCCGGTGACATCGACGAAGAAAAAGCAAAAGTTCAAAGTGAACGCGAACGGATCGAAAAAGACAACGCAAAGAAGCTGGAAGATTACCAGGCGGAAGTCAAGAAGGCACGTGAACGCGTCAANGAACTGAACGCGCGGTTTGCGCCCTGGTACTATGTTGTCTCCGAGGACGTCTACAAAAAGATCCGCCTCGGCCGCGGGGAGATCATCAAGGTAAACGAAGAAGCCACGACCGATGGTTTTGGAGTTGATGCCTTCCGTGATCTCCAAGAAAAGGGCCTCAAGAAAGACGAGGCCGACACCGGGACCACATCCAATTTACCAGGTCCCTGAAACTGCGATGGCGATCGGTCAACGTAGTTGTNGGATCGCCCACCGCCCTGAGGCATTGATTCAACGGACCGTCGGATTCCGCTGCTAGAGCTTCTCGCCCAGGGTTCGCAACAACTCGAAAGCGTAGATGCCCGTATCGTGTCCGTCGCTAAATTCAATGCTGTACGCGTAACTTCCTACCGGAGTCATGCGTTCAATGCGGAGCGACGCCGGAGCNCCCCCAGGCACGATTGGGAACATCTCGGCGGCACCCGTCGGGGCCTCCTCCCGTTGACGACAGGTTGCACAAGGACAGCGGTCTCGCAGCTCCCGTATCGCGTACCTGCGATCTTGCTGATCACTCCACGAAATCACCAGAAAGTCATCATCGATTCGTGTCAATCGGATCGGTTCAGGTGGCGACATGATATCTCTGGCGTNCGTGTAACGAGGTCACCGAGGCGGCAATAACCAGGACCAACCGAATCGGAATTCGGCAGCAGCGAAGACTCCGCCGAGTACGATCAAAAGGACGGGCCCGACATCCGCAACAACCCACCATTCGCGAATCAGCTTCCGCCAATCCCAGCCAACTCACAAAGATTCGCAGAGAGCACCGGTTGTGGACAGCTCCANACGAGAAAAAACAGGGCTTCTCGGCACCACCGGCCGGCCGCGTGCCCTTCTACATAGCCGGTTCCCTTGGCGGCTGCAAGCGCCGCCTGAGTTNCCCGCAAGACNTGGCTGTTGGCACGTATCCGCATGGCTTCATTCGAACAGACTCCACTTCCTTCAAGGGATCCGATCAGATCATCGGTGAGCCCCTTCCACTCGCTGCGTAACGCATCCGCAGGCGCTCCAAGCTCGGGCCGCTGGCAAGCCTCCACTTCAATGTAATCGAGTGCACTGGCAGCCAAACCGGCAGCCAGGATCGACGTTTGCAGACCACCCGTCTGAGCGCCGGCACCGGTCTTCATCACCTCCGCTACGGGCCCGGCCAACACCAATTCATGGGGAACTTGCACNCGGGAACAATGCAGCGGTCCCGTTCGGCTGGCGGTCAAGCCGACCAACTCCGTCGAGGCCGATGAAGAAACACCCGCCAGGTCCGTCGGCAGTGCCAGTAACACCTGGCGACTATCCGCAAGAGTCGCACCAATTACGACCGTATCCGCGAACGGAGCCCCGGTGACCCAGGGGCTGAAACCATCAAGAACAAAACCGCTTGACGTTTCTTCTGCCCGCAAGACCGGTCGCGCGGCATGGCGCCGGCTGGTTGTAAGATGAGAAATACCGACGGTCGCAAATTGTCGACCGCTGACAAGATCCGGCAACAAACTCTGTTTGATGTCGGTGTTGTCAGAAATCGCGACCCGTCGACATGCGCCCGTCCGCTGGGTAATGACAAACGTGGTGGTCAGACAGGCGGCGCTCAACCGCAGGTAGGCACGCATGATTGCGGACTCGTCCCAGTCCTGGCCACCGTACTCGTTTTCGACAAACCACTCAAACACCCCGTGTTCTGCACACAATTGCAACTGCTGTCGAGGCCANGCGCCCGGCTGTTCCAGGCCCGGCGACAACTCTTCNAGCCGACGACAGAGTTCGTGTAACTGTTCGTCATCAGGAGACGTGATACGGCCGGGAACATGGGACCGCGTGTTCATACTGCTTCGGCNCATCTCGTCTTTTCGAAAACCACCCAACTGACTACAATTCGGCCTCTTTTTCTTGTCACATAAAGTGCGCGGCGACTACAGGACGTGGCGATGAGCACTCTTGAACTTCCCCAGGAACAGGGAACACAGATTCACAGTTCCAGTGATTTGTCACCACAAGTACTGTATGACAAGTGCTTGGCACTGGCAAGCAACCTCTGGTGGTCCTGGCACCCCGAGGTGATCAACCTCTTTCGGGACCTCGACCCCAAGAGGTGGAGACAACTCGNCCACAATCCAATCGCGTTGCTCCGCGAGTTTTCACCGCAACGGTTAGCGGCGCGCGCTGAAGAAATGGTGCTGTACAGCCGAATCAATCATGCCTACCGTCGTCTGAAGGAATACACTACCANCTCGCAGTCCTGGGGCTCAACGCACACCAATGTCCTGGGCGCCAAACCGGTAGCATATTTTTCTGCCGAGTTTGGCATACACGAGTCGATGCCCATCTACTCGGGCGGTTTGGGAGTNNTGTCTGGTGACCACATCAAAAGTGCAAGCGATCTAGGCGTCCCCTTGATCGGCATCGGCCTGTTCTACGACCAGGGGTACTTTAAACAACATCTCGACGCTCACGGATACCAGACTGAGGAGTACCTGGACACCAAGGTCGAAAATCTACCTCTCGAGCCCGCGCGTTCACAGAATGGTGATTCTCTCACCGTCGAGATCGAAACTCGCAACGAGACATTGTTTGCCAAAGTCTGGCTTGTTTGCGTCGGGCGAGTTCAGTTGTACCTACTCGATTGCGACGTCGAAGGGAACAGCCCTCAAGACCGCCAATTGACAAGCCGGTTGTATGGCGGCGACGAACGGACCCGCATTCGCCAGGAACTCGTACTTAGCGTCGGGGGTGTGAAGGCGCTGAAAGCGCTGTGCATCTCGCCAGGTGTATACCATCTCAACGAAGGGCACAGTGCGTTTGCACCTTTGGAGGTTATTCGAGAACGTATGCACGATGACGGCCTCTGTTTTGACGACGCGTTGCGGGATGTCGCTCAGCAGACTGTCTTTACGACCCACACGCCGGTTCCCGCAGGGCACGATCGATTCGATGGGGACCTGGTAGAAGAGCATCTCGGCCCCCTCCGCGATCAACTAGGCATCTCTTTCGACCAATTGATGGGACTCGGCCGTGTCGAACCACAAAACGACTCTGAGACTTTCTGCATGACTGTCGTCGGGCTTAAATTGTCTCGAAAAGCAAACGCCGTGAGTTCCCTGCACGGCAAGATCTCGCGCCGCATGTGGGCACACATCTGGCCTTGGAGAGTCGAAGAAGAGATTCCTATCGGACATATCACGAATGGTGTCCACATCCCGACGTGGCTCGCTTGGCAAATGAAACAACTCTACGATCGCAACTTCCCCTCGGGTTGGATGAGCCGAATGAGGGAGCCAGAGCTATGGAAACATATCCACCAGGTCGACCCCGGTGAATTGTGGGAAGCGCATAACGGTCTCAAGAATCTGTTGTTGGAGTTCGTGCGTCGCCGAGTCACTCGGCAATCCCAGCGGCGCGGAGAAAGTCATCCGCTCATCGACGCCGCGCGTAGCTTGCTGGATCCCAACGTCTTGACGATCGGGTTCGGGCGGCGGTTTGCGACCTATAAACGGGCTACCCTCCTGCTTTCGGACCCGGAACGCTTCCGCAAGTTACTGACCGACCCCGCGCGTCCGATCCAGTTGATCTTCGCGGGAAAGGCGCATCCGCGAGATGAACCCGGCAAGAAACTGATTCAAGAAATCGCAAATACAAGGTACGATTCGGACTTCCAGAACCGCATCGTGTTTCTTGAAGATTACGACATCAATGTCTGTCGACATATGATCCAAGGCGTAGACGTTTGGTTGAACAACCCCAGACGCCCTCTCGAGGCTTCCGGTACGAGTGGCCAAAAGGCCGTGCTCAACGGCGCGCTAAACCTATCGGTCTTGGATGGATGGTGGGCGGAAGCGTATGACGGAGCCAATGGTTTTTCGATTGGTCGAGGACGCCATCATGTGAACGATGAAATCACCGACCAGCGTGAAGCCGAGGCCCTCTATCAAGTACTGGAACACGATGTCATACCGATGTTTTACGACCAAGATGTCGACGGACTTCCTCAGCAGTGGATCAAGTACATGATGAACTCAATCAGCACGCTCGCCTGGCGCTTTAGCGCGCACCGCATGGTCATGGACTACGCATCGTCCTGCTACGTCCCCGCCGCGGGAGGTCTGAGCTGTGACATGAGCCGAATCTAGGAAAGTCTTGTGAACAAACCACCCATACCGACGGGGACTTTNCNCCCCACGGGTGTCGCATCGAGCCCGCCTGACCACTCGGAAGTTTGCCAGAGGCTCGCTTCCCCTGCCTGTCCTGTGTGCGGTGCGAGGTTGATCGAAGTACGAGCCAAACTGCAATGTGTTCGCTGTCGCGCAATTTGTGAAAGCTGTTGTGAGGGAGCGCGCTGGTAACCTCCGATCGGCAACTTGGCCTGGAAACTGCCGATGTCCGTTTCTGCCTTCCTCGACAGACATTTCCGTCATTTCAACGCCCGGGAAACCGTGGCAGCAGCGCGCGCCTATCGAAACCACCTCGACACGGGCGGCCAGATGGTGATCGCGATGGCCGGAGCCATGAGTACTGCAGAAATCGGCCTTTCGTTGGCCGAGATGATCCGCTCGGGCAATGTCCACGCCATTTCATGTACTGCCGCAAATCTTGAAGAAGATCTCTTTAACCTNTTGGCGCACAATGAGTACAAGNTCCTGCCGCACTATCGGGATCTGTCGCCACAGGATGAACGACAGTTNCGCGACTCAGGATTGAATCGTGTCACCGATACGTGCATCCCGGAAACTGTGATGCGGCATTTGGAATCTCGGCTCGTCGAATACTGGAGTGACGCGGCTTCGAAAGAGGAGAGCTACTTTCCTTTCGAGTACTACTATCGTCTGTTCGACGACCCGACCCTGGCGCGTCATTTTCAGATCCCCATCGACTCAAGTTGGGTGGCCACCGCTCAGCAAGCGGGAATTCCGATCTACGCACCCGGTTTTGAGGACTCTACACTCGGCAATATTTTCACCGCGCGTGTTATTGACGGCACGGTCGCTTCGCACCGAGCGATTCGCTCCGGAACAGAACAAATGGAGCACTTGGTCCATTGGTATCTCGAACACTCTTCCGAAGCACCAATCGGACTCTTTCAAATTGGCGGCGGAATCGCCGGCGACTTCGCAATCTGTGTGGTCCCGCTGATCCTACAGGACTTAGAACGAAAAGTGCCGTTATGGTCCTACTTCGCACAAATCTCCGATTCCACGACGTCGTATGGGTCTTATTCCGGCGCTGATCCAAACGAAAAGATCACCTGGTTCAAGCTCGAACAAGATTGCCCCAAATTCATGATCAATTCCGATGCTTCGATTGTGGCACCGTTGCTATTCGGGTACGTCATGGGTCACTGATGAGCGAATCGCGCCCACAAATGAGGCGTAGACGACATCGCGCTACGCCGCTGATGGGCGGTTAGCGTCCCCCGTTGCGATCGGAGCAGCGAGGTCCAAGCTCAAAGCGCCTCGGTTTCATCAAAACCGTACATAACGTTGAAGTTCTGCACCGCGGCGCCCGAAGCGCCCTTCCAGAGATTGTCAATGCTACCGATCAGGACCACGCGATCTCCGATAACTCGGGCCGTCAGGTCGCAGAAGTTCGACCCCAGAGTTTGTTTCGTCGTCGGTAATGTCTCGACGATTCGCACAAATGGCCGATCACAGTAGAATCCGCTTAACAGTTCCAAGACCTGTTCTTGGGTCACGGAATTGCAAGCGGTCGCATAGCAGGTCGTCAAGATCCCCCGGTCCATCGGCACAAGATGCGGAATGAAAAGAACATCTACACTCTGCCCCGAGGCCTTTTGCAGCACCTGGTTGAATTCCGGTGTATGACGATGATGGCCGACGTTGTACGCCACCACGCTCTCGTTACATTCCGGAAAGTGGGTTGCGAGTTTTGGAGATCGTCCTGCACCACTCACACCGCATTTGGCATCCACGATAATATCGGTCGGTTGTATACAACGTTGACTCAACAGCGGCGCCAAGGCCAGAATGGGAGCCGTGGGGTTACAACCCGGATTAGCAACTAACTGCGCGTTGGCAATCTCATCGGCAAACAGCTCGGGTAATCCGTAGGCAACGGTACCCACCCTCTCGACATCGGGATGTTCTTCTCGGTACCAACGGGTGTAAGTATCGACATCCCGCAGCCGATAGTCTGCGCTCAAATCCACCACGCGTATTCCAGCTTCTACAAGAGGTTTTACACGAGATGCAGAAGCCGCGTGCGGCAAACAACTAAAAACACAATCACAACGTNAAACGATTTCATCCGAATCAAGAGGTTCCAACGCCAGATCTAATCGTCCCGCAAATTGCGGGTGCACTTCCGAGACATGTGCGTGTCCATCCTGTCGTGTTGTGAGGGCTACAATTTCGACTTCGTCGTGCCGCAACAGGATGTGAATTAACTCCCGCGCCGTATACCCCGTCGCTCCTAGAATTCCGGCTTTCACCATCGGTCATTTTCTCGCATCCGGATAGCCGTAGGTAACACGCGACAACGCATCTCGCGCCACAACNAACTCGCATTACGCAATACACGTTCAGGCCTGAACGCAACCTCAGGAAAAATCCACGAGATCGAGGACATTTGCTGCGCCCCGCAACTCACCCCGATAAGACATCACTGGCGCCNAGCCCATTCGCTACTTNCGCGGCACCTGGATCTCACCCCCGCAACTGGGACAAGCGACCGTCTTACCAGCTAGCGAATCGGTGGCCGCAAATCGCTGGCCGCAACCACCACAGCGAACCTCTCGTGCCTTGGGATTGGGAATCGTGACCGGTTTGCGGCACTTCATACATTTCAACGTCTTCCCGAAGGCGCGCTCTGTGGCAAAAAAACGCTGGCCACAACGACAAGCCACCTCAGAACATTCGCCTGCAACACGCTTCCGAGGGTCGGGGATCGGAATCTTGCCCGAACAGGCCGGACAAGCCAATTGCTTACCCGCCAGCTTGCCAGGAGCCGCAAAGACTGCACCACATTCGCATCCCAGAACCAACGATAACGCGGTGAGGGAGGAACCCTTATCAGCTGAACGGGACGTAGCACGCTCAGGTTGTGAACGGGCCCGTTTACGACCCGACGCTTTCGTTACCGTGCGATCATTATCGACTCCCTGAATCAACTCATCGACGTTCGCCTTATTTACCGTTTCCACCTTGGTCGGCGCCGATTTCGCAACCGGAGCGGTCCTCACCAGGGCTGCGGTTTCTCGTTGCGTGCGTTGCTTAAGCTCGACCCGTTTTTCCTCCTGTAGCGGAGCAACCAGGTTTGCGATTTCCTTCTTCACTCGGGCATCGGTAGCGTTGAGCTGTTTCTGACATGTCTCCTGAAGCGCCGCGACGACTTCCGTCATCGTTTGTGGGCGATCGGCTGGATCCTTGGCTACCATTTGTTGGTACAACTGATCCAATTCCTCAGGGATCTCGTTGTGCATCGACTTCAGGGAAGGCACCTCCTTCGTTCGATGAGCCAACAGCTTTTTCAAAATAGTCTCTTCAGGAAACAGATACTCACCCGCCAGCAGATAGTAAAGCGTACATCCAAGCGAGTAGACATCAGAACGCGCATCGGCTCGTCGAGTATCCTCAGCTTGTTCGGGAGACATGAAATCGAGTGTCCCGATAATCTCTCCCATCTGTGTCAAACCGTCGTCTGTCTGGCCGCCTTCCGACCTCTCATCGAACCTCGCCAACCCCATATCCAGAATCTTGAGAACACCCGAGGTGTCGAGCAGTAGGTTAGCCGGCTTAATATCGCGATGAACCACGCCCCTGCTGTGCGCATACTCGAGGCCGCGAGCAGCCTGCAAAATCCAATCGACAGACTCCAAAGGGAGCCGGCCACAACGCTCCACGATGTANGCCAAGTCAAAGCCCTCGACGAACTCCATGACAAGATAGTGCAGACCTCGGTGTTCGTCCGCGTCATGTGCGGTGACCACATTGGGGTGATCTAACTTGGCGGCTGCCTCCACCTCGCGCTGAAATCTCTGCACCATTCCCGAGTTTTTCATTTTCGCGCTGGGTAGCACTTTCAAGGCGACCGTGCGTTTCATCCGACGGTGCTGAGCCTTGTATACCGTCCCCATCCCGCCGGCGCCGAGCTTGTCGAGAATCACATAGCTTCCCAACACCAATCGCTTCGCACCGCCCGCGACAATATTCCGGGCCTGAAAACTGGTCAATTTGCCTTGATTAACCAGCTCGCGCGCAAAGTCGATCACTTCGACTGACTGCCCAAGAGCCATCGACGACCGAACCGTGTCCATCTCCGGTCCGGACAGAATACCACTGTCAGAGACAGTCTTGACAAATTGTTCCAGTCTCATTTCCATCAANAACAACCCGCCNAAATCGAGNTAAACCGATAGTATAGCAAGGTTGCCAAATCGGTGGGAGTATTCGGGACATCTCCGTCGATGACTACTTCCACTAGTGGCGGCATTACCACAATCGGCCGATTTTTTTGGGGTCTCATGTTCTGAGCGCGTGACATGAGCCGCCCGAGGAGTTGACACCANNTCATGGGCGACGGGTTCGGCGGCTGGACTTTGGTAACAGAAACAACATTTGATAGAATTCNCGTTACGCTCCCGAAACGTCCCCTGTAGTGTTATGATGAAAGCGGAGCGAACAACCTCTGAGGAACTGCAAACAGTGAACTCCCAGATGCTTGCGCGACGTACGGTCTTGCAAAACCTGCTGATGGGAACGGCCGCTGGGAGTCTTCTAGACCTCCTCCGCATTCCCGCGATGACCGCGCCCGCCCCCAAGTTCCGGAACAAATCGCTGATCCTGCTCTGGCAAGATGGCGGCCCGAGTCATTTCGAGACGTTCGATCCTAAACCAAACGCCCCTCGTGAGTTTCGAGGGGAGCTCGGTGCGATTTCAACAGCGCTTCCAGGCGTCCAATTCTGTGAGATCTTGCCGCGANTAAGTCAACTCGCGAATCGATTTAGCGTCATTCGCTCGATCCACCAACCTTCATCCGGCCATGTTGAGGGAACCCACAACTTCATTACCGGACACGAGGGCTCCCCTGTCGTCAACGGCAAGTCGCCGTTTCCCGATGTGGCATCGATTATCCACCGTGTCCAGTCCCTGGATCCTCCCGCGGGTGCTTTGGACATCGGTGAATCGACCGATCCGCGTCTCGCCGCGGGCATGCTGAATCGAAGCGGCGTGCCAGGAAAACAAGGGCCCGCACAGGGAGAGCTACCGTGCTATATCGGCATCGGCGGTCAATACTCGATCGGACTGCACCGCGGTGGCCCCGCGTACCTCGGACCTGCGGCGGGCGCTTTTGAGGTCGCTGGCGACCCTTCGCTTCCAGATTTTAGAGTACAAAACCTCCGCCGCTCGGCCACGCGTCAACAATTCAACGAGCGTTTGCTAATACTGCGACAGCTCAACCAATTGGGCCGTCGCGGCGCCAACCGTCAGAAAATCTCGCGAACTGCTGGATTGGATCTCGACCTGAGCGGTCAGATGTCAGCTATCGACCGTTTTCAACAGCAGGCTTTCGAACTGCTGTCGGGGTCCGGTCATGCGTCACGAGCATTCGATCTCACGCGGGAAGACCGCAAGACACGCGAGCGATACGGGCTTCACACCGCGGGCCAACAGGCTTTGATGGCGCGTCGCCTCGTCGAGGCAGGCGCACGCGTGACAGCGATCCGTTTCTCGCCCGATGGCCGCGGTGACGGCGACCGTAGTGGCATCGGCTGGGACGACCACGCAGTTCACGGAAACATTTTCCAGATCATGCGGCGACGCGGACCACAGTTTGATCAGGCGGTCAGCGCGCTGATTGAAGACCTCGAAGAACGTGGACTCCACGAACAAGTAATGGTCGTGTTGGCCGGTGAGTTCGGACGAACTCCCCGCATTCACCAACACAAAGGATGTCCTGGCCGAGAGCATTGGGGACCCGCGGGGAACGTTCTCATCTATGGAGGGGGATTGCAAATGGGACAAGTGATCGGCGCCACAAACGAAAAAGGGGAACGGCCCGTCGAGCGTCCCCTGAAACCTCAAGACGTATTAGCCACGATCTACTATTTCCTAGGAATCAATCCCGATCAAACTCTGGTAAACGAAGTCGGGCGACCGATCCCCATTTTGCCAACGGGAAAACCCATCCGCGAACTCATCGGTTAGGCACCGCGGTCCGTCTGATCCACCGTATACGATCCCCCGCTGTTGAGAGAGTGATACGACGCAACGGCAGACGATAGGGTCTCTATTTGCTCTCGACAGAGACGGTGCCCACTTCGCGGAACGCGCTCATGGTCCGGCAATCGTCACCCTCGGAAGCGCCTGTTTGAGATCTTCAATCGCCGCAGCACTGAGCTTGAGATCTGTAAGATATAGATCCTTCAATAACTTCAGATGCTTCAGATGCTTCAAGCCGTTGTCGGAGATCTTGGTACCGTACAAATTCAGCGAACGTAGGTTGCGTAATTTTCCCACGTGCGCAAGGCCCGCATCCGTAACGGCGCAGCGAGCAATGTAAAGTCCTTTCAAATGGGACAGGCCGACTAAGTGCGCGAGTCCCGCGTCACTGATGGCGGTATTCGACAATGTCAATTGCTCAATCGCCCGCAGCTCTTCGACATGCTCGAGATGCTCGTCGCGCACCTTGGTGCCGCCCAAATCCAAGCGAACGGGCTGCAAATCGTCTAGCGAGACCAAACCTAACATCTGAAGCGCAAAGACAAACTTCCTGCGTTGCCGCTGAGTCACCAAATCCACGACTCCCGAGAAACTCACATTCGTTCCACGCACATAGAGGCTGCGCAACTGCTTTAGGTTCTGCAGCGATTCCAGCCCACCATCAGAAACATCCGTATTCGTTAAGTTCAGCTCTTGGATCGCGGTACAAATCGCAATATCCGCCAACCCCGCGTCGGTGATACGGCATCCATTCAAGTCTAGAGACTCGAGTTGCTGCAACCCGCGTACGTCCGTCAACCCCCGATCCGTCACCCGGCTGTCGCGCAGACCAAGCGCACGGAGCTTTGGCCACACCGATAGATTCTCCAAAGCGCGATCGGTGACGAAACGCGACAGTACCAATCGACGTAAATTGGTCAGTCGCGTGAGCGCCGAGACTCCTTGGTCGGTAAGTTGCGTTCCTTCGAGGTTCAGCACCTCCAATGTCGTCAGCTTCCCAATCAAGACTGCGCCCCGATCGGTGATCGCCGTGTCGACGAATTCTAGTCGTTTCAAATGCCCGCAAGCCGTCAAACCGCCCAACGTGCGATCCACAAAACGCGGTCCTGTCATACGGACCGCGACTACATCACCGCGCAAACGTTCGATGTGGGCGCCGAGTTTCTGTAATTCCGGAAGCGGATTTCGAATCACGTGGCAACCCAATGACACAAGATGAAAACAACCCATCTGTGGGAGCAACTTCAATGGAAGCACGCTGCGGGACCGTGCGCAGCAGGCCAGCTGCGCTTATCATGCACAGAATCCCAATTCAACGCAATCAGCGATCCGCACTCAGCGTACGTTATAGATGGTGGGGACCGTGCACCGACGCGTGGAGGCACCTTCACAAGGGTTGCTCGACCGCTACACAGCAGTCCGGCGCAACCGAATTGACTGGGGCAATGCCGATCAGTCGCGATGCCTGGGTTCACGGGTCCACTGGCGCGCACCGCGGGCCAGGGTACATTCAGTAACTAGGACACAACGCTCACCGGTGCACGCAACCAGTCGGTGCATGGCAGGCGTGGATTCCACATTAGAATACAATCCTGCACTGTCCAGTTTGATGCCGGCCAAACGCTATGCGATGCCGTTGACTTTCATCCTAAACTTCGCTGCTACTTGCGAATTCGCGCGATTTTCGCCGGCTGTCCGCGTCAAGAGTACCCAATCCGCTTCGGTACTCGGTATCGCGACAGTCAAGCTGCGTCGGCGATTGGTTCCAACTCATGCTTGTCGACCAAGGCCGTGGGTAGACAATACTCGCGAGACGATCGGCAATCGCATCTCAACCGTCACACGACTCAACCGTCAACACGACACCGTGAAATCCCATGACAGAAGANAGCTTTCCCCGTGATTTGGATTACCTAGCCCGGCTCCCCGAGAACAAAGACGTTGCCATTGGCTGTATCGGTGCGGGGTTCATCATGTCCGACTGCCACCTCGTCGCGTATCGCCAAGCTGGCTTGAATCCGGTAGCGATCGTCTCACGGACACCCGAAAAGGCGCGACAAGTGGCACAGCGTCACGCAATTCCCACCGTCTATGAGACGCTTGAGGGACTCTTGAACGACACTGAGATTGAAGTGGTCGACATTGCTGTCCCGCCAGACCAGCAATGGAACATCATCCAAGAAGTGGTGAAACACAGTGATCACATTCACGGTGTACTCGCTCAAAAGCCACTCGGAATGGACTACGCCCAAGCTCGGGAGATCGTCGAGGCTTGTCAGCGAGCAGGTATCAAACTGGCCGTCAACCAAAATATGCGTTACGACCATTCCATCCGCGCTTGCAAGGACCTTCTCGACCGCGGCTTACTCGGCGAACCGATCATGGCGACGCTCGACATGCGTGCCATTCCACACTGGATGGATTGGCAGCAGCGACTGGGGTGGGTCACGTTGCGTATCTTGTCAATTCATCATCTGGATGCGTTCCGATTCTTGTTCGGCAACCCGCTACGCGTATTCGCCAGTTTTCGCCCCGATCCGCGCACCGCCCAGCAGTTCTCACACCGTGATGGCATCTGTCTCTACATTCTGGAATACGAGAACGGACTCCGCGCCGCGGCGTGGGATGATGTCTGGACCGGGCCTGCCCGCGAAGGGGCTGAATCCGACATCTACATTCGCTGGCGTGTCGAGGGGACCGAGGGCTTGGCTCGCGGCTCGATCGGTTGGCCCAGTTATCCCGAGCCGACGCCGAGCACGATCGACTTCACGACCAACCACCGATCCGGAAAGTGGTTCCGACCCCGCTGGCCCGAGTGTTGGTTTCCCGATGCGTTTGTAGGCACGATGGCACAGTTGCTATGTGCACTGGAAACCGACACCGAACCGGCAATTAGCGGACGCGAGAACCTCGATACGATGGCATTGGTCGACGCATGCTATCTTTCCGCAGAGGAACATCGCGCCGTCGCGCTTGAGGAAATCAAGCGCCAAACTTCATAACCCCTTCGTCCGGAAAATCCGAACACGGACCAAGGGAAGTCACCGCCTCGCGCCGTGTCGCTGACAGCGTGCAACTGGTGACAAAACGTGGCAAGATTCTCAACTCGAGTGGTTTCTTGAGCTATGTTTCCTAATGGACAAGCTCATGGCCGCTCGGCACCGTGTCTTCTCATTTCGGAACGCCGTCCACTTACGAGGCAGCACAATATGACCCTGTTGTACCGCCCGCATCTTGAATGCCGCCGTCCTCGGGCGGACGCCACGAGGCGAGGCAATGTCTTGGTGCTTACCGCCGTGTTTATGACCGGTTTCATGGCATTGTTGGCGTTGTCGATCGATCTTGGATACGTTTACACCACTCAATCGCAACTCGATCGGTCGGTTGACGCGGCGGCACTAGCCGGCGCGAGTCAACTATCTGAGGGGCCAGAAGCGGCCCAAGACAAGATCCTGGAATACCTCGTGCGCAATCCGATTGGCAGCCACGAGGTCGCCGTAGACGAAAACCTGCTGGAGACACGGAAAAGTGAATTCTTGGTCGAACATGCCGAAGACCTCGAAATCCAATCCGGTCGCTGGAATGCGTTGACACGCAGTTTTGAGCCCGGTGAATCACCCTATTCCGCCATCCAGGTCTCTATGACCTATCCGCGCCAGCCGCTTTTCTTTGGTCGTGTACTGGGCCGCAACCAATTCCAAGTACACCGCAGTTCGGTCGCTACGTACCAGCCGCGAGACATTATGCTGGCGCTGGATCTGTCTGGATCGATGAACGACGACAGTGAATTCGGTGCGATCGGACATCTGGGACAGGTCGCCGTCGATTTGAATCTCGAGCAAATCTGGTACGAAATGGGGTCTCCGGTTTACGGAAACATGGGATTCGAACCCGATTGGGTAACGGTCCCGTACATCTCGGTTCCCGCTGCTGTCACCTGGAAAGGAAACCAGGTCACGGTGAACTCAGCCCAACCAATCGAGTACATTCGCATCTACAAGTCCAACGGTGGATACCGGCAGTACAGCAATGTAGGAGCTTCGGGAACGTTTCAGTATGACAACCGGCTCATCTACCGATGCGAACTCAATGTCGGTGGCAACCTGGAGACGATTGACTTCTTCAACAATGCGCATATTCGCCGCGGACTTGGTTTGGATGCGGTCGACTATCCATCAGATGGTGGTTGGAACGATGTGATCGAGTATTGTCGCAGTCATCACGCGGGCTTGCCGTGGTTCGATCATGCAGTCCAGAATTCCGGCAATCTCCGTAAGTTCGGCGTGAAATCCGCAATTAATTTCTGGTTGCGGAACAAGCCCAACGCCAACCAATCCCCATTTCTCGCACAAGTCAGCGCGCAGCCGATTACTGCCGTCAAAGATGCCGTCGATATTTTTCTCGAAGAGATCGGGCAAGTCGACACGGCAGATCGCGTGGGCCTGAGTGTCTACAATTCCGCGGGCGGATTTGGCATCACCGAGTGCGTGTTGACCGAGGACCTGCAAGCGGTCAGCGATGTGACACGAACAAGACAGGCGGGACACTACCAGGGTTGGACCAACATCGCCGCCGGACTCAAGAAAGCCCGTCAGGAGCTTGAAGAGCATGGCCGCAATGGCTCCTCTAAGATCATCGTGTTGATGACCGACGGATGTGCAAACTGGCTGGGTGGGACAGAGAATGGCTATGCCCCCCAACAGGCTAGACAGGAAGTTGTGCTGGAAGCACAGCGGTGTCGAGACCTGCAATTTCCGATCGTCAGTATCAGCCTGGGAAGCGAGGCGGACTTGGCCTTAATGGAAGAAGTCGCCGCACTTTCGGGAGGGATACATTACAACATCCCCGGCGGCACCTCCGTCGAAGATTACGCGGGCGATCTGATCGAGGCTTTTCGAGAAATTGCGGTCGTTCGACCACTAAAGCTCGTGCAATAAGTCGGTCGATTCTCAAGAACCTCAAACCACATAAGACGGGAAATCACCGCTCGACGGTGTGAAACTGCGACGCGGCTCCAGTGATTCTGCACAAGCGATCGTGGTTCTCTCAACAGATTCTGGTAGAATCGGCCGTCTGGTACATAAGGGGCTGCGAAGTCTCAACAGAGACGATCGCCTGCCCTGCGTTGATACGAAGTGAACTGGATGACCGCTGGCGCGACAGTCAAGCGCGAGAGGAAAGTCCGGGCTCCACAGGACAGGGTGGTCGGTAACACCGACCGGTTGTGAAGCCAGGGAAAGTGCCACAGAGAATAGACCGCCGATGACCGTGAACGCGGAACAGGCAAGGGTGAAACGGTGCGGTAAGAGCGCACCAGCAGACGGGGCGACCCGCCTGGCTTGGCAAACCCCACCCGGAGCAAGGCCAAACAGGAAGCAGATTTAGTTCGAATCGCTATCGACTTCCGGGTAGGCCGCATGAGACGCCGAGCAATCGGCGCCCTAGATAAATGGCCATCAACCGTGACGCCACGGTTACAGAACCCGGCTTACAGGTTCACTTCGTTTTCTTGCTCGGAATCGTCTGGACGATCGACGGATCGTTAACAGGCTGAGACGCAGATGTCCCGGCGACCTGGTCACGCTGATTTTCGCTGTAGCAGTTCGGCGGGGATCAATCCGGCATCAATAACCTGCAGCAGCTTGGAAATACAGAGCTTGTTCATGCTCGTCTGCTTGCTGTGCGCTTCTGCGCGGAGCGATTCGTGCAAACTGGACGGCATGCGCACGGTAATCACTCGGGTCGGTTCTTCATCTCGGGTCCCTTGACGTTGTTCTCGAAGTTTGGCGAGCATCTGCTGGATTCGAGCATATTCCTCGGTTCGTTCAAATTCCTGCTTCTCGGCGGTGGTCGGGAACAACCGGCTGACGACACCACCCACCCCCAGAACTTCTCGGAAGAACATCACCCAGTCCGGCGTTTGGCGGAACATCTCGCCAGCGACTCGATACGCTTCCTGCCGCCTGTCCGCTACAGCAGCAGGTGGCTCAAGAACGGCCGTCGGGCTCAACTGAGGATTCTCCAGTGATATGCTGGTTTTGACCTGCGACACGCCCGCTCGCGGTGAAAATGAACCTAAATCCGTCATCATTGACTCCTTGTTCTAGAACTTGACCAAATGGCCGGTCATTGATTGGGATGGGGACTCCCTCAACCCGTACAATCATTCCAATGCAGTCAAGCACTTCACGCATATCACTACCAGCAATGTACTTATGGCAATCCGCCGCAGATGCCCAAGGACTCCGCACGGTTGCACATACGACAGGCATTTGAATATTGCCTAATTAATGGGCACATCTCCATTTCGTATTTCCCCAACTGTCTAGTGAAAATGACCGATATCGACAGTCATCTGTTCACTCGCAAATCTCGGGTTTCCCCAAAGTGGGGCGGCTACGGCCCTGCCAATCGGCAGCGGGAGTGGCTTTGAAGGTCACCGCCCTCCTACCAGCCTCGCCGCCACCGCTAACCCCGCCTGACAGAACCGCCTGGCACAAAAGCCCAAGCCACTCTCTTCCGAAAGGCAATAAAATGCCCATCGACCATGAGCCTATTGACCGTGTCTTTAAGATGACCGATCGAGAAGTGTGGATTGTGACCGCGGGCCACCCGGCTCGACGCGGAGGTCTCCTGGCAACCTGGGTCATGCAGGCTTCCATCGATCGGCAGTCACCCGTCGTGCTGGTGGGAATTGCCCCGAATCATTTCACCCGTGAACTGGTTGACGAAACCGGGGCCTTTGCCGCGCACCTACTGCGGCCCGACCAGATTGATCTGGCGATCAAATTCGCACTCTTTTCCGGCCGGCAAATGGACAAATTGGCCGGTCTAGACCTCTCGGAAAAAGAGACCGGAAGCCCGGTCATTCACGACACCCTATGCTGGCTCGATTGCCGGGTCTTTGCGAGGCTCGACGCGGGTGATCGAGTGTTCTTCTGGGCCGATGTAGTACGCGGTGAAAAACGAGACGACTCCCGCCCACTCACCGAATGGCAAGTCATGTCCCACGCGGACGACCAGACGCGTGCACAGCTACTCGCAGATCGGCAATCTGACGTCAAACAACAGCGTCCTAAAGGGCGCGCGTGGCGAGACAACCTGCCTGTTTTTCTAACCCCTTGATCGCGATCCCCTGGCCGGCGAAGAGCTCGCACGGACCGCCTTTAAGGTCCAACCCTAGCGCCCTGGCTGCCAATCACAAATCAAGCAGTCTACAATGGACTGTCCAGACTTCACTTGCACAGGAGACACGTCCTCACGGTGCACCAACGCGATTGCTCAAATACAGTCGACCTTGAAAATGCCGTCCTGGCTTGCGTGATCACGCCAGCTGACCGCTTTCGTGGCGAACCGCTCGAGGAACTGACAGGGCTCGCTGAAACGGTCGGTGTCGTTGTGGTCGGTGGCCTGACCCAAAGGCGTCATAAGCTAGATAGCGGTAGTTGTTTGGGACGCGGAAAGCTGGAGGAGTTGGCCGGGCTCGTCGAAACCTCTTGTGCGGATGTGGTCATCTTCGACAATGACCTGACACCCAGTCAAACTCGCAATCTCGAGAAAGCACTTAAGGTCAAGGTACTCGACCGCACCGAGTTGATACTGGACATCTTCGCTTCCAACGCACGCACCTACGAGTCCCGCCTCGCTGTCGAGCTAGCGCAACTCGAATACTCGCTACCACGCTTGAAACGGCTTTGGACACACCTCTCCCGATACAGCATGGGAGTCGGAATGCGAGGACCTGGTGAAAAACAGTTGGAGGTCGATCGCCGTCTCGTCGAAAAACGAATTTTTGATCTCCGCTCGGAAATCAAGACGATCGAGCGACGAAAAGAACGCCAGGTTTCTGCTCGCCAAGACCAAATGACCGTGTCACTGGTAGGTTACACGAATTCTGGTAAGAGCACATTGATGAACGCGCTCACCGCAGCCGGCGTGCTGGCGGAGAATAAACTGTTCGCCACCCTTGATACGCGTACCCGTCGCTGGCAACTGCCCAGTTGGGGGCCCGTTTTGCTGAGCGATACCGTGGGCTTCATTCGAGACCTGCCCCACAGATTGATCACAAGTTTTAAAGCGACTTTGGAAGAGGCAAGACAGGCCGACTTGTTGCTGCACATCGCGGACGCCAGTAACCCCGCGGTGCTCGAACAAATTAGTTCCGTCTCTGGCGTCCTGCAAGAACTCGGGATCGATAGCAAGGACACAGTGCTCGTCGCAAACAAAGCCGATTGCGTCGCACAAAATCGACACGTTGACACGGTACTAGGCCGCTATCCAAATGCGATTGCGATCAGCGCGCGTACCGGAGCAGGGCTCGATCGTCTTGCCAGAGCCGTCAGCGATGCACTCAGCCGTTCTTTCCAAGACGTGGACGTCGAAACCGGTATTGAGAACGGCAAGCTAATGGCCTATCTGGCGGCTCACGGCGAGATTCTGTCTAGACGATTTCATGACCACCGCGTAACGATCCATTGCCGAATTCCTAGTAAACACCTCGGCCGGATCGTTGATCCGACAACGACGATCCAGCAGCATCAGGCGCAAGGCTTGGGTAACGACATCTCTAGTAACGACATCTCTAGTAACGACATCTCTGGTAACGACATCTCTGGTAACAATGTGATCGCAGG
>PADE01000079.1 GCA_002702965.1 Planctomycetaceae bacterium | reverse complement strand
CCAACGACTGGCGCGGCTGAAAGACCGCCGCGCGTCGCCGCGGCGCGTGCACGCGCCGCCCACGTCGCGCAAATTAGAGGCATTGACCCGCTTTGTGCGCGCACTGGGAATCGACTGTGAGAGCTTGGAGAGCCGTTTCGAGATCAAGCGCGTGATCGCCGCGGTGCAGCACGAGCCCACCCAGTACGCCGTCAATCTGTCCGTTTTGCGAAGTATGCAAAAGGCGCTTTACGGTCCCCACGACGGCGGTCATTACGCGCTCCATTGCCAACACTACACCCATTTCACCTCGCCCATTCGCCGTTATCCAGATTTGACCGTACACCGCCTGCTCGATGCGTTGGCGCACGGCGCGAATCCGGATCAGAGTCTCGACCAGCTGTTGACGTTGGGTGATCACTGTAGCGACCGCGAGCAGCGCGCGGAGGCCGCGGAACGTCAGCATACGAAGATCAAATTGTTGCGTTATCTGAGTCGCCGCATCGGCAGCGTCTTGTCGGGCGTGATTACGGGCGTTGAAAAGTACGGGTTGTTTGTCCAGGGGGTCACGCTTCCCGCGGAAGGTCTGGTTCCAATCGCCGCGCTGGGTGATGACCATTATCGGTTTGAGGCCGACTCCTACAGTCTGGTCGGGTACCGACAGGGAAATGCGTTTCGCCTGGGTGATCCGATCGAGGTGGAAGTGGCGCGCGTCGATGTCGATCGCCGGGAGCTCGATTTTCGCCTCGCGGGGCGGACCGGGAAGGCGGCCCCACGCAGCGCCGGTGCGGCCAACGGGCGCCGCCGGAAACGATCCGACCAAAAAACCGGCCGAAGTCAACGGTCGCGGGGTCGCGGGCGAACGCGGTCGGGTTGAAGCGGCCGGGGGCCGATCGACCGTACGCGCCGCTGTTGCGATGCGTGGCGCTGTGGCGATCAGAGTTCGTGGTCTGCCGGTCGGACGCCTTTCGTGAAACTTCCGAAGCCAAACGGGGTTGGTCGGTATGGTCCCACGTAATCGACATTGCTGTCCGCTCGAATGCGACCCTCCATTTTCAAACCCCAGTAACACGCATTGACCAACAGTCGGCGCAACCCGGCGCTTTGTAGGTCCATCGATGCCCCCATCGTGGTGCAGACAATGCGCGAGGTTTGGCCGGCAGTGCCGCGGTAATGCTTGGTCCAGACCAGGGGCATCATGGGGTCGTTCTTGGCGCCCTTGACGGGCGCGTCACCGGCCTTCATACCGGCCACGACCTGTCCGTGCACGAGGACTTGTGCGCTCTTGGGCAGGTTCCGAACACCGTAGACGTCGGTGGGCCCCCACACGTCGTCGACACCGGTCAGGATGGGATGTTCTTTGAATTTCGGATTCACGATGCCGCGCGTGCTTTCCCGACCGTGGTGACCGTGGTGGTTGATCCAAGTGTCTCCCAGGACCTGCTGGCCGAATCCCCCTCGCCAGGTTCCGCTGTTGAAGCTGTAGTCGGCGTAGGGACTCTTCTTATCGCGATAGTTGAAGGAATGGGTGGCGGTCCGTAGCCCGACGATGGGTTTTCCTGAGTTGGTATAGTCCACAAAATGCTTCATCTGTTCGTCTGGCAGCTCGCGAAAGCGAAGAAAAACGACCATCAGGTCGGCCGTATCGAGGTGCTCCAGACCCGGGATATTCTGTTGATAATTGGGCGTGATGAACTTCGTCTTGGGGTCGATCGCGAACAGCACGGTACACCGGAAACCGTGTCGAACCGCCAGAATCTTGGCCAACATCGGCATGCCCTCTTCGGAGCGGTACTCGTCATCTCCGGTGACAAAGACGATGTGCTTCCCTTGACCCGGCCCTTCCTTTCCTTCGTAGACTACCCACGGATTTTCGGCGGCTGGCAACCGGGACATGGCGACGGCGAACCCCAGGATCGCGGTAGAGAGACAGAGTTGACTACGGAACATGATCGATTTTTTCCGATAAAAGGAGAGGGTAGCTAAGGTCAAAGGGGACCGTACACGGGTAGCAGAGACCGTGGACCGGTCTCGACCGGGCTGCGAATCGCCGGTCATTTTAGTACCTGGGATGGGAAGTTGCAGCCGTTTGCGGACTTCCCTGACCCGGTTTCTTGAAATCGACCGGTTTGTCCAGCCAGGTTCGGTTTCGCGGCGGCATTCCCCTGGCAAGCGGTTATTCTGGCGTTGGTCCAACGCTTCCGGTAGGATGGGTCCAGCTGCGGCTCAGCCCGGCTGGAAATGAGTGTGTCTCGTACTGACGACGCGTCTCTGAAGGGAGCGAACCACCGTGCTAGATGTCCTCGGCTCAAAAGTGCTCGGTCGGCAACAAGCGCATTGCGACGGGGTTTCCCGTCGCTCCCTACTGAAGATTGGCGGCTTGGCGCTGGGTGGGTTATCCCTGCCCCAATTGCTCGAGGCGGAAGCCCGTGCGGGCATCGGCCGATCGCATAAATCGGTGATCATGGTTTTCCTGTCCGGTGGTCCACCGCATCAGGATATGGTCGATTTGAAGATGGACGCCCCGGCCGAGATTCGCGGCGAATTTCAGCCCATCTCGACGAACGTCTCGGGGATCCAGATCTGCGAACATCTCCCTCGTTTGTCGCGCATGATGGATCGCCTGTCTGTGATCCGTTCGCTGGTCGGCAGCGAGGGCCGTCACGCCGCGTTCCAGTGCCTGACCGGACGCAACACGAATCGTCAGCCGACCGGTGGTTGGCCCGCGTTGGGGTCTGCGGTTTCCAAACTGCGTGGTCCGGTCGATCCGGGCACCCCGCCCTTTATCAGCTTGACGCCGAACATGAAGGGCGGTGGTTGGGCGGATCCCGGGCAAGCCGGCTACGCCGGCCTGGCGCACGCTCCATTCACGCCCAACCGGGATGGAACGGTCAGTCTACAACTCAACGGAATCAGCTTGGATCAACTCGATGACCGTCAGGCTTTGATGACGCAGTTGGATCTGCTGCGCCGTGAAGTGGATGCCAACGGTGAGATCGAGGGGCTGGATGCATTTTACCAGCAGGCGTTCGGAATTCTCACGTCGGACCGATTGGCCGATGCGCTCGACTTAGAGAACGAAGATCGCCGTGTCCGGGATCGTTACGGGTACGGATCGGACGAACCGGCCGGCTACGGGGATGCGGGTCCCTTGAACAATCAGCATTTCTTGGCCGCCCGCCGACTGGTCGAAGCCGGGGTGCGAGTCGTCACTTTGGCGTACGGGCGTTGGGACTGGCACGGGCGCCCGCACGGCACGAATTTCGAGAACGCCCGAGATCATCTTCCCCGGTTGGATCAGGGCCTGACCGCGCTGCTGGAGGATCTTCAACAGCGGGGCCTGGACCAAGATGTGTCGGTGCTTGTCTGGGGTGAGTTCGGGCGCACGCCGCGGATCAACAAGAAGGGTGGTCGCGATCATTGGCCGCGAGTGGCCTGCGCGCTATTGGCGGGCGGCGGAATGCGAACCGGCCAGGTCATCGGTGCCACCAATCGATTGGGAGAACACGCGATCGATCGCCCAGTCCATTTTCAGGATGTGTTTGCCACGCTTTACCGAAACTTGGGGATCGACGTCAACACTGCGACCATCGACGACCTCAACGGGCGGCCGCAGTATCTGGTGGACCACAGCCATTATCAGCCGATCCGCGAACTTTCTTAACCCGCCGCTGGCGCCCGATGGACATGCGGTTGGTCGATGGTTGGTTCACCGGCGCGTCTCCAGAGACCACCGCCGGGCGGTCTGAGGTGCGACCATGAATCAACCGCTGTTCGAGTTCCGACACAACAACGCCGTCTACGGTGTCGCTTTTGCTCCCCAGGGAAAGAGGTTGGCGACCGCCAGTCTGGACAATGCGCTGAAGCTCTGGGATCTGCAGTCGGGTGAGATGATCTATCGCCTGGAAGGCCACGGTGACGGTGTCTGCAGCGTGGCTTTTTCGCACGACGGCAGCAAACTGGTCTCGGCCAGTCTCGACCGTTCGCTCAAAGTCTGGGATCCCCAGACGGGATCGTTGATCGCGACGTTGACCGGTGGCCACCAGAACTATCTGACTTGTATGGCGCTCTCCCAACGCGGCAGCCTAGCGGCATCGGGCGGGTTTGATAATACCGTTCGGCTGTGGGATGTGGGTGCGGGCACGCTCGGCGCCGCCGCGACCGGGCATTCTGACGCGGTCAAAGCGGTTGCTTTTTCTGCCGATGGCAAGACCCTGGTTTCCGGAAGTGACGACAGCGCGATCAAGTGGTGGGAGGTTCCCAGTGGGAAATCGGTGAACAGCATCCGGGCGCATGCTGGTTCGGTCGAGTGTGTCGCCTTGGATCCGGCCAATCGACTTTTGGCGTCGGGCGGAGCGGATCGGTTGGTCAAGCTCTGGGACGCGGCGACGGGCAAACTGCTGACGACCTTGGCAGGGCACCGGCGATTCGTAAAGTCGTTGGCATTTTCTTCGGATGGAAAAACCCTGGCATCGGGCGGATACGACGCAGTGGTGCACTTGTGGGACGTGGAGTCGGCGCAGCTTCAGCGGACGATCCGCGCACACAACAACACGGTCTACGGCGTGGCCTTTTCCGCCGATCGTCGCTTGCTGGCGACCGCCAGCTTCGATCGTACGATCAAAGTCTGGAAGCTGGTGTAGCGGTACCGCGCCGCGAGCTTTCGCGGCGTTCGGCGCATCAGTCGGCAACCCCGTTGACGATGTTGGGCAAGCGCTCGTTGCGGATCCGACAGGCCACAATACCCGCGGCCGTTTCGCGCAGTTTTCGTGCCGACTTGACACTCGTGGAAGCGATGTGCGAGGAGACCAGGACCGACTCGATTTGCAACAGAGGATGGTCTTTAGGAAGCGGTTCCGGATCGAATACATCCATCGCCGCCGCACTGAGGTGACCGCTTTGGAGCGCTTCGACCAGCGCCCCGGTGTCGACCAGATCGCCTCGCGCGACGTTGATCAAAATGGCGCCCAGCGGCATCCGCTTTAGCGTTTCGCGGCCGATCATGCCGCGGGTCTGGTCGGTGGATGGACAGTGGAGCGTGAGGATGTCGCTGTCGCCGACGAGTGTCTCCCAGCTGACGGGCGTCCCACCTCGATCTTCGATCTCCCCCGGCTCGACGACCGGATCGAACACGGTGACACGGCATCCAAACGGAATCAGACGACGGGTTACGGCTTTTCCGATGCGCCCGAAACCGACGACGCCGACCGTCAAATCGTTGAGTGCGCGCATCCGCTCCAACGGGACCGCCCGCCCCCAGTTTCCCTCCTGGAGGTGCCGGTGGTTGGCCGACAATTGCCGCGTCGAGGCCAGCATGAAAGCCAGGGTTTGGTCGGCTACTTCGTCGATGCAGTAATCCGGGACGTTACAGACCGGAATGCCGCGCGCCTGCGCTGCGTCAATGTCGACATTGTCGACGCCGATTCCGTAACGAACGATGACGCGTGCGCGCTGCATCGCGGCAATCACGGCCGCGTCGAGTGGAGCAAATTGGGTGATCACGTAATCCGCGTCGGAGGTGAGTTCGATCAGCGACGGCGTGTCTTTGCATTGGCCTGCGATCAACTGACAGTCAAGCGGTTCGAGGATGGCGGTTTCGAGATCGAGGTTGGGAAACGTAAAATCGGTAACGGCGACTTTGCTCATACGTACATCCCCGGTCGTGGGTTTTGGGAGTATAAGAGGGTCTCAGCGAATCGAACGGCGTGGCACGCGCAGCGCTCAGGCTCGCCCCGAGCTGCCGTGTCTGCCGGTCGAGTGCGGTCGTCAACTGGCGGGGAGTTTCCCAAACCATTCGATCTGTTTGCGCGGACAATAGTGAAAACCTCGCTGGTGACACCACGGTTCCAACCACTCGCGTTTGGAGGCCAGTGTGAAGCCATCGATGCCCTGCGGCATCAACAACACGCGCTCCCGAGGGATTTGCGGATAGTCTTTGAGGTAACGAATGACGTCCAGACAATCGGGTGGTCGGTCGATAACAAATTTCATCTGATAGTTGGTGTGGGCATCGATCAGTTGACGAATGACTGCCGGGCGGTGGCGCCGTTGTTCATGTCGTTCGCGCCAAGCGGCAGCCCGTTTCCGTGAGGGAACGGAGTTGGCCAACTTAGGACTGATCGACATCAGATCACAGTCCAACGGCAAGAAGCGTGTGCCCGCGGTTTCTAGCGTGATGTGGTGATTGGCGGCGCGCAGTTGACCGCACAGCGGGACGAGGTCGGTGTACATCATCGGTTCGCCGCCGGTGATTACGACATGGCGTCGTCCCAACGACTTGACGCGTTGCAAGATTTCGCAGACCTCGAGGGTCTCGCCCTGCGGGTTCCATGACGTGTACGGAGTATCGCAAAACCAACAGCGGAGATTGCAACCTGTCACCCGCACAAAGCTGCTGGTGGTTCCGGTGAGAAACCCCTCACCTTGAATCGATGTGTATATTTCGGCGATGCGCACAGCAGAAAAGTTCTCGAGTCGTTCCCCGGTCTCGCGGCACAGAATTCGGACAGTGTAACCACTGTTACCCGTGTCGTTATCTTGCCAGAATGCACACCGGGCCAGCAAAGGAGACATTCTAAGGAGTAATTGATGGTGCTGCCAAACCCATCGGTTCTCGAGGTATTTGAGAATCAGCACCCAGGTCGGAATTATACGATCGAGATCGTCTGCCCCGAGTTTACGTCGGTCTGTCCGAAGACCGGCCAGCCGGATTTTGGGACACTCACCATTACCTACACTCCCGACACTACGTGTGTCGAATTGAAGAGCTTGAAACTCTATTTGCAGGCGTTTCGCAACGAGGGGATTTTTTACGAAGAGGTGACCAATCGGATTCTGGATGAACTGGTCGGGGCGCTGGCGCCGCGGAAGATGAAACTGGTTGCCGCGTTTACTTCGCGGGGTGGCATTTCGACGACCGTTACCGCCATCCATGAGGCGGTCGGCTAAGTCACTTGGGGCGATCTGCGGCGGCCGCGGCCTGCCCCCGCCCGGATAATGGGTCGACGGCGATTCGGAAATTGCGGGATTCGCGTGAACAACAGCTTGATCTGGCATCGATCGTAGGGGACGATTCACAGCCGGCGGTCACAGCCGGCGGCCCGAGTTTCTTCGTCCTCGAACGATGTGGTTTGTTGAACATGACAGCGCCCGAGAACTTACAGATATTTGAACAGCTAAAACCGGGTGACCGTGTCGAGTTGACGCATGAAGTCAAAGTCGGTTTCCGCCAGTGGAACACGGTGACGCAGGGGACGGTTGTCCGTACCGAGCGTCGTCGACACGGACTGCATTACGACCGAAATCGCGACGACAAGGTGTTTAGCGATGTCATCGTGTTGTCCGATGAGGAGGGGGCGCTGACCACGGTCACGCTCGATGAATTTACCGACTTGAAGAAACTGACCGCGGAGCCTTCCTGACCGGGACTCCATCGGTTTACAGCGGTTGGTTATCGGCCGTTAGAGACGCTGTTGTTAAACACCCTGTCCGACGATCCTCCAGATCTCACCCACGACCGCATGCGGTGATTCTCAGCGGTCATTACCAACCTTTACGTGGCGCTATGAACCGTCTTCGACCCACCCCGTTCATCCTTTTCATTATGCTGGGCGTCATCCTCTGGGGTGGGATCCACGCCTGGGGTGCGGTCTATTCCGGGTGGAGCTACTGGCGGGGTCTGAAAGCGCTTGTGATCGGCACCTGTGTCGTGCTCTTTCTGGGGTTTTGGAGCGTGATGTTGGCGATTCGGAAGCGGCGTTTGTCGACCCCACTAGCAAAAGTGATCCCCGGCGACTCCGCGGGCGCCCGGCCGTCCGATGCCGTCGCATCGGGGGTCGCCAGCGACGAATGAGCGTGCGGCGGCAACAACGCTCGAGTCAAGCGCGATGGGGGCTCGGTTTTTGAAGCGCGGCGGAACGCCGACAGGGGGAGATGGTTGTGGTATCTTTGTCGGTACTCTGGCGACGGTCGTTGGGACCGGTGGTTTGTTGCCCTGGAAACTATCAGGAGCGTTTGATGCGCGTGCTCTTACTATGCGGCATATGGTGTGTGCTTACCCCGACCGTGTTTGCGGGTCGTAATTGGCCGCAATTGCACGGCCCGTTGGCCAATAGCCAAACGGACACGGCGGAGTTGCCGTTGCGTTGGAGTGAGACGCAGAACGTCAAGTGGAAAACCGCCATTCACGGTCGCGGTTGGTCTTCTCCGGTGGCCTGGGACGATCAAATCTGGATCAGCACAGCGAGTGCCGATGGAAAGCGGATGTCGGTCCTGTGTGTCGATCGAGAGTCGGGCCGCATCGTTCACGACCGGCTGTTATTTGAAAACGAGGAACCCCGTTTCGGAAACGACTTTAACTCCTACGCCTCACCCACACCGGTCATCGAGAAGGGTCGTGTCTACCTGCACTTCGGCAGCTATGGGACGGCTTGCCTGGACACCGAGACCGCCGCGACTCTCTGGTCGCGCCGCGACCTGCCCTGCGATCATTGGCGGCGGCCGGGCTCCTCGCCGATCCTATTCGAAAACCTGTTGATCGTGCACTACGACGGTTTTGATCACCAATACGTCGTAGCGCTCGACAAACGCACCGGTAAGAGTGTCTGGAAAACGGACCGGGACATCGACTACGGCACCGACAACGGCGATTTGATGAAGGCCTATGGGACCCCAATCGTCATTCAGGTAGGAGACGAATTACAGTTGATCAGCCCCTCTGCCAAGGCCACGTTGGCCTACAATCCCAGGACAGGCGAACAACTGTGGAAACTGCGCTACCCTGAACATTCAGTGGCTGTGCGTCCGATGTTCCGGGGCGGGTTGTTGTACGTCAACACCGGTTTCAGCCCGGCTCAGTTGTTGGCCGTTCGGCCAGCCGGCCGGGGGGACATTACCGACACACACGTGGCGTGGCGGTCGCGGCGCCGAGTCCCGTCGATGCCCTCGCAGTTGTTGGTTGGCGATTCGATTTATATGGTGCACGACGACGGAGTTGCGACTCACCTCGATGCGAAGACCGGTGAGGTTCAGTGGCAACAGCGACTCGAAGGCAAATACACGGCCTCGCTGTTGTATGCGCCCGGCCGGATCTACTGCTTCAACCGCAAGGGTCGCGCTGTGGTCCTCAAAGCGGGCGATACGTTCGAGCGACTGAGCGTCAATCAACTCGATGAGGGGATGATGAGTTCGCCAGCAGTCACCGGCAAAGCGTTGCTCTTGCGAGCTCGAAAACACCTGTACTGCATCGAAAACTAACGCATCGACACCGGTCTCACTGTGGCGATCGTCCGCAATCCCGCTGGTCGTTGGTCGGCGCGCCGACCGAGGTCGGTACCCGCTTTTCTCTTCTGGATGTGATCTCGAACCCCGCACCGGNGATCGCGCTGCGATTGCTNCCGGATCATCTCAATCACAAGGAGTGCGCTGATGTGGCAGCCGCGATTTTGGATTGTAACCGCCGTGCTNACCCTGGCCGCGGGAATTGCAACCGTGAGTGTCAGCCAGCAGACCGAGCCAACCGACCCATTGAAACGCAGCGTCGATGAGTTCTTTTCGGTGCTGGGGATCGATCAGAACCCGCAGACCGCGTTCGAGCGCCTGTTGGGGCGCGGCCCGCTGGCGCGGCATCCCAGCATCCAGGAAATGGTCAGCAAGGTGGAGGGATTCGACGACAAATACGGTGCCTACGTGAGGCACGCNCCGGTCGTGGAGCGATCCGTGGGCAGCGAGCAGGATGTCGTTTTCTTGAAGTACCTCTACCTGGCGGAAAACTACCCCGTGGTCTGGCATTTCACGTATTATCGCCGCCCAAGTCGAATCGGCGAAAGCCGCGACTGGTTGTTGATCGGTGTTCGTTTTGATACCGAGTTGGAGACGTTGGCTGTCCTATCCAAAACGGAAAGTTAGTGTTGCGTTTGCCGCGCGACTGGTTGCTGGGTTGCGGGCGCGGCCCATAATGGCTTTTCCGTTTCCACATCCGGATCCATGGACTATCATGCACCCGCCCGGTCCCGGTGGCGCTCTCTGCGGCGGCCCGAAGCCGGTGTTTCCCATCCTCTGCCCGGCGGGCTGCCGGAGCGCATTCGATCGTGCCACATGAGCCGAAACGTAGACGGGATCTCGCCCGCGGACAGGAAACAGTCGGGTCAAATCGCTCCCGAACCTCGGTTTTCCGGGACCCGCGAAACGATTGAGTCACTGGTCGTTGCCATTATCTTGGCATTCTTGTTTCGCGGCTTTGTGGCCGAAGCATTCGTGATTCCGACCGGTTCGATGGCAACCACGCTCTACGGTCGGCACAACGATGTGGCTTGCCAGCAGTGCGGTTATGCCTACCAGACCGGTGCAAGCGCAGAAAACGAGGATCGCCGCAGCGGCGAAGTGCTGGCGACAACTTGTCCGGTTTGTCGTTTCACAATGGAACTCGACAAACGAAACGACGCCAATCAACGATCGTTCGACGGCGATCGCATTCTCGTCAGCAAGTTTGACTATGACCTGGCGCCGCCCCAACGTTGGGACGTGTTTGTTTTCAAGTATCCCGCCAACGCCAAGCAGAACTATATCAAGCGGCTCGTCGGGTTACCCAATGAAGAACTGAAGATCCGCCACGGTGACGTCTATACACGACCCTACGATGGTACTCCGTCGTCACCCGACGGGGCCGCCGCGTGGCGGATCCAGCGGAAGCCGGCCCACAAGGTGCGGGCCATGATGCAGCTGGTGCATGACACCGAAAACCGCCCCGAAAAACTGGCCAAGGTTCACTGGCCGGCGCGTTGGCAACGGTGGTCTGCCGATCGCGGTTGGCCCGATCGTCTAGCGGAGTGCTCGGTGAGTGGAGAACTCCCCCCGCTGGACGCGAGGGAAGGGGAACAGTGGCTGCGGTACCGGCACTATGTGCCACGACCGGATGATTGGTACTACATCGGTGAAAAACGACAACTTCCGCCTGGAATGTTGTTTATGAGACCGGGCCCCGCTGGCAGTGACGAGCAGCTTCGGATTGGGTACCAGGTCTCGGCGCTGGGCGACATTGCCAGATCGCTCGGGCGGCGATTGAAACAGGCTGGCTTTCAGATTTNGGTCGATTCTCAACCGCTCCCTTTGGAGGCTCGGCGCGCGGCGGCCAGACAAGCCCGCGTGCCGTTCTTGATCGATATCGTGCCCGGCGCCGCGGGAGTGCCGACCGTGGCGCTCTCCGTTCCTAGCGACGCGCAGGAATTGATTCGCTGGGGCAATGAAATCGAGACGATTGTCGAGGACCTGCACCGGTTGATACTGCCGCAGCGGCGACACGGCGCGTTGATTACCGATTTTTACGCCTACAACGCATACCATTTGCACCTTCCCCGGACCGANGGTTTTATGAGGGGATTCGCAGATGTCCGCAAGTCCTCCGGTTTTCACTGGGTGGGGGATCTCGTGGTCGAATGCAATCTGAAGCTGATAGACGGATCGGGCCAACTGCAGTTGTTGTTGGTGGAGGGNGGCGTCCAATACGGTTGTAGCATCGATATCGCAAAACAGACGGCGACGCTCTCTATCAACGGGGGTGCGGGTCGATTTGGCGACCCGCCGACGGATCACGTGAAGACTCCCTCGGCCCAGCTCACACCGTCGATTCAACCGGGACGTTTTTTCCGGTTGCGATTTGCCAACGTGGACAGCCAGTTATTGCTATGGGTGAACGACAAGTTGGTACGCTTCGACGCGACCACTGAATTCCAGCCGTTCGATGAGGTCGTGCCCCGCTGGAGCGAACAGGATCCGGGCGACGCGGCGCCGGTGGCCGTCGGTGGCCAGGGCGTGCACCTACAATTCGACCAGCTGCGCGTGTTGAGGGACGTCTATTACGTGGCGCAGGGACAGTCGCGGTTTCCCATTTCGCAACATGAATACCGGTTTCGCGGGGTCGATTCACCGGCGCTCGATTCGGACCGCATCTCGCAGCTGTTGGCCCGTCCCCCCGAGTGGTCGGACACGCATCTGTTTCGATCTCGAGATGAAGTCACGTTCTTGTTGGGGGAAGACCAGTTTTTTCCGATGGGAGATAATAGTCCCGAGAGCCTCGACGGGCGCCTCTGGGAAGACTGCCCCAAGTCGGTCGACCGCGAACTCTTGTTGGGTAAAGCGCTGCTGATCTACTGGCCGCACGCCTGGCGGAGCAACTTCTACCTGCCGATTCCGAACCTCCGCCGAATGGGTCTGATTCGGTAGGGTTCGCCGCCCGCTTGCGCGGTGTGAAAACCACCCGCGCAACGTGAAAAGGTCGCCAGAAACGAGATATCGGGCAAATTGCTCTTTCAGTGACGTGCGCTTTGAGCGACCGTATAGTCCNCCGGAAGTCGGATCTGCCATACGTCCAGTGCGCCACAGATTGATGAAGGGAGGACTCGGTGCCCATCCTGGAAGCTCAGGGGCTCGTCAAGTCGTATCGCCGCCATCGCGTTGTCAATGGAGTCGATCTGCTCGTGGAGCGCGGCGAAATTGTCGGTTTGTTGGGTCCCAACGGCGCGGGCAAAACCACCTCGTTTCGCATGATCTGTGGAATGACCGATCCCGATGAAGGCCGCGTGCGGCTCAATGGCCAAGACGTCACCGGTTGGCCGATGCACCGCCGCGCGGCGGAGGGCGGGATGGGATACTTGGCCCAGGAGTCGAGCGTTTTTCGGAAGTTGACCGTCGAGCAGAACCTACTGGCGATTATGGAATTGCTCGGCGTGGGTCGCAAAGCGCGGAAACACCGCGCCAACCAATTGCTCGAGCAGTTTGAGATCACCTCGCTGCGGCACCGCAAAGCCGACAAATTGTCGGGTGGAGAACGCCGGCGGTTGGAAATCGCCCGCTGCCTCGTCTCCGATCCCGAGATCATCATGCTCGATGAGCCGTTCGCGGGGATCGACCCAGTCACGGTCCAAAACATCCAGAGGATTATTCGCAAGTTGCGGAACCAGGATATTGCCTTCTTGATCACCGATCATGCGGCTCGAGAAATTCTGCAGATTGTCGATTGCTGCTATGTGATTGATCAGGGTCAGTGTGTTTGCCAGGGAACACCCGACAAGGTCAAGCACGACCCCGAGGTGCAAAGGCGCTATCTGGGTGAACTCGATCCATCCGAGGATTTGCCTGTTCCTGTTCAGAAGGGCGCAGATCCGAGTTCGTCGAGCCGCTTGATGGCGTCCTGATCTGTCAGCCGAGGATCGAACCAATACCACGGCTGGTGGTTCTGCGGCTTTCGAGGTCGCCGTCGCGTCCGCCAGGCGATTGGTCGAAAATGGGCCGAAACGGCCCTACAAAGGCCTTTGGGAGTCGTCCGATCGCGATGTTGACCCGTTGTGGGAGCAGGATTATAATCGCCCGCCGCCTCAGGAAATGAGCTTCTGTTGGCTTGCCCATCAACGGTGGTAAGCAGGGAAGTGACACGCCGTCTGTGGCCGCGGAAGGCACCTCCCGCAGCCCTTGTTGCCACAGGAGTCGCTGGTGTCGTCTGCAATGGCCCTCGATGTTAAGGAACAGGTTCGCCAGGCGACAGAAATAGTCGATCTGGTAGGCAGTTACCTTGAGCTGCGCCGCCAGGGAACGGGATACGTCGCGCTCTGCCCATGGCATGACGATACGCGTCCCAGTCTGCAGGTGAACCCCAACCGTCAATCGTGGAAGTGTTGGGTCTGCGACGTGGGAGGCGACGTCTTCAGTTTTGTGATGCGCCAGGAGAGCGTTGATTTTCGTCAGGCGCTGGAGATGCTGGCAGAGCGGTCGGGTGTCGAATTGTCTCCCGCGGGCCAACCGCAATCCCGCCCGGGTAGCCCGCACGATAAGAAGACACTTTTCGCAGCCGTTCTTTGGGCGCAGCAGCAATTCCACGATTGTCTACTACAGGCACCCGATGCGGAACCGGCCCGCGATTATCTGCGCGAGCGGGCGATCGAAGCGCCCTCGATCCAGCGGTTTCACATCGGTTTTGCTCCGGGCCAATTCCATTGGTTGCAGGATCGGGCCCGCACCACGCCCTTTTCGCCAGCCATTCTGGAGGCCGCCGGGTTAACACAACAATACGCCGACAGCGGACGTTTCCGCGACCGTTTTTGCGGCCGACTGATCTTTCCGATTCACGACACGCTCGATCGTCCGATTGCTTTTGGTGGTCGTGTCTTGCCAGACGTCGCTCGGAAAATCGAAGCGTCGCGTGGTAATCCCCCGCCGAAGTACGTCAATTCGCCTGAGACCCTGTTGTTTTCTAAGAGTAATCAACTGTACGGGCTGAACATCGCCCGTCAGGCCGTCTCCAAGACGCGGCATTTGGTTGTCGTCGAGGGCTACACGGACGTCGTTATTCCCCAGCAGCATGGGGTACCCGATATTGTGGCCACGCTCGGCACCGCCCTCAATGAACGACACATTCATCTGTTGAAGCGATTTGTCGATCGCGTGACGCTGGTTTACGACGGTGACGAAGCGGGACAACGCCGCGCGGCGGAGATCCTGAAGTTTTTTGTCGCGGCCCAACTCGACCTGCGGATCCTGACATTGCCCGACGGTTTCGATCCGTGCGAATTTGTTCGCCAGCGCGGGGCCGACGCATTCCGTCAACTCGTTGAATCGGCTCCCGATGCGCTCGAGCACAAAGTGCGAACCGCGGTTTCGGGAATCGATCTATCGCGCGAGACNCATCGCGCGACGCAAGCCTTGGAAGACATTTTGGCCACCGTTTCCCAGGCGCCGCGTTTGCAGGGGCGGACCACCGAATCGATGCGTCTTCGCGAACAACAGATCCTGGCTCGCCTGGCGCGTCAATTCCGCTTGCCGGAAACCGAGATTCGATCGCGGATGAGAGAACTCCGTTTGCGCAACTCGGGAACCGGTACCAGCAATCGAGAACCCACAGAACCACAGCGCTTGATCGAGGCCCTATCGGCGCGGGATCGCGAATTCTTTGAGATTCTGCTGATCAATCCTGAACTGGCGACGGATGCCTTGAAGCGCGTCGGCCCGCCATCGATGGCGTCTCCTGTGGCGCGCGGTTTGATCGCGATTTACCAGGAGCTTATCGCCGCCGGTGAGTTGCCTGATTTCAACCGAGTCGTGACCGGCACCGATGACCCGGGCGTCAAGAATCTTTTGGTCGAACTGGACGAACGTGGTCGTCAAAAGACCGAACACGCCGATGATAACGCGGCGGATCGATTGAGTGGTTTGATCCGGGACTACGACCATTCCCGAACGACTCGCGAGAGTCGTCACAAGCTGATAGCCTTGGAGGAAGAGCAACTGAATGCAGAACAAGAACTGGATCTACTTGACGAAGTGATTCAGCTACAACGTGATCGGCAAGGAATCTCCACGCCTACGGATGGGTAGGAGTCTTGCCGGCGGATTGCATCGACGCACAGGAATGCTAGGGGCTGGTGCCCGCAGCGNTCGACAAGCTCGTTGATCGCCGAGGACATACCTCGCCGCCCAGGGTCCTGNCGTCTGTGATCCACAGACTCCCAGTTCGCGCAAGAAAGCGCAAAAGGAGCCGAGTCCATGGAATCTGTCGAAAAGGATCTCCACGAGCTGATTGTCCGCGGACAATCGCAAGGGTATTTGACCTACGACGAAGTGAACGCTTATTTGCCGGACGAAGACGTCAGTCCGGAGAAGCTGGATAATCTGATCATCGCGCTCGAGGAATTGGGCGTCGAGTTGGTCAACGAAGCACCCAAAGGGGAGTTTGCAGAGGGTCCCGCACCTTCCGCGGTTGAAGTCCAACGCAAACACGAACACGAGTTAACGTCACTTTGGGTCGACGATCAACAGCGTAAGTTGACCAGCGATCCGATCCGCATGTACCTCTCGCAGATGGCGGAGATCCCGTTGCTCACGCGCGACGAAGAGATTTCGCTCGCCAAGAAAATCGAGGTCTCCCGAAAGCGGTTCCGCCGCGCTGTACTGGGATGCGACTATGCGCTGCGCACCACGGTAGAGACGTTGCGTCGTGTTCATCGAGGTGAACTTCCATTTGACCGTACCATCAAGGTCTCATTGACCGAGCAGTTGACCAAGGAACAGATCTTGGCTCGGATGCCGCACAACTTGCGGACCCTCGATCATCTGATGGAGAAGAACCGGCTCGATTTTTCCCGTTTGATTCGCAAGTCGACAAGCTCCAAAGAGCGTCGCGGAATACGCCGTGGTTTTGTACGCCGTCGACGCAAATGTCTGCAACTCGTCGAGGAGCTCAGTCTCCGTACACGACGTGTCCAGCCCCTGATGGCTCAATTGGACGCATTCGCTGACCGGATGGACCGGATCCGAGCTTCTCTGCGGGGTTCTGCCAAGGATCGGATGAGCCAGAGCGAAAGGACCAATTTGCGACGCGAACTGAGGGACTTGATGAACGTGACCCAGGAGAGCCCCCGGGGGTTGCGCCAGCGTTGTCGGGAGTGTCGCGCACGGTTCGAACAGTACGAACACGTAAAGCGGCAGCTGTCCAGCGGCAATCTCCGTTTGGTGGTGTCGATCGCCAAGAAATACCGCAATCGAGGATTGAGTTTTCTCGATCTGATTCAGGAGGGAAATACCGGGCTGATGCGGGCGGTTGACAAGTACGAGTACCGTCGCGGGTTCAAGTTTTCGACTTACGCGACGTGGTGGATCCGACAGGCCATTACGCGTGCGATCGCCGACCAGGCGCGGACCATTCGGATCCCAGTACACATGATCGACGTGCTCTCAAAACTCAGAAATATCCAGAAGAAGCTCTTGCAAGAGAAGCGGCGAGAGCCGACAACAGAAGAGATTGCCCGGCAGGCCTCGATTTCGGTCGAGGAAGTCAAGCGGGTCATGGATATTGGTCGCCATCCAGTCAGTCTCGACCGGCCGATCGGTGAGTCAGAGGACAGCAGCTTTGGTGAGTTNATCGAAGACCATTCTGGTGAAAGTCCCGTCAAGATTGCCAATAACGGTATCTTGCGAGACAAGATTGAGCGATTGCTCAAGACCCTCACCTATCGCGAACGGGAGATTATCCGGCTGCGGTACGGCTTGGGAGACGGGTATACCTATACGCTGGAAGAGGTGGGCCGCATCTTCAAGGTCACGCGTGAACGCGTCCGACAGATCGAAGCCAAAGCGGTTCGCAAACTTCAGCATCCTGTTCGCAGCCAGCAGTTGGCCGGCTTTTTCAAGGGGCTCGCGGGCTGACGCAACGGTTGGTCCGGCGCCCAGTTGTGGTTGCCGGACACCCTGGTCGAATCGGTTGACCGCTGGCCCTGTAGGGTCAGCGGTTTTTTGTGCGCCGCGCGAAGCTGGCACTACTTGAAGGGAACCTGGCCATGACGGTCAATATCGAAGCGCTGCGATTGCTGCATCGGATTCACATTCAATTGACGGATCTNCGCAGCCGCTTGGATCGCGGGCCGATCCAATTGCGCGCGGCGGAGGCGAACGTGCAACGGCTGAAAGACGAATGTGAAGCGGCTCGGGAATCGCTGCTGCGGGGAAAGGTGGTGTCCGACGAAAAGCAGTTGTATTTGCAGGAGCGCGAAGATCGCATTGAAAAACACCGCGCAAATTTGAACAAAGCCGCGAGTAACAAAGAGTATCAGGTGATCCAGGAGCAAATCGCGGCGGATCATCAGGCGAACAGCGTCCTCTCCGACGAGATCCTCGACGCCCTAGAGAAGATCGAGGAGTTGGATGCCGGGTTGATCGAATCCAACTCACAGCTGACCCAGGGTCAGCACGAGCAGAAGCGTGTGCAACAAACACTCAGCGAGACAACGCCCCGGTTAGAGGCCGATCTCTCGCGGCTGACGGACGAATTGAAGACTGCCAAAGAGATTCTCCCGGCAGACTTTCGCGGCGAATACGACCGCATCAGTGCTGCGCGCGGTGAAAATGCATTGGCACCGTTGGACGGCGAAACCTGTGGCGGTTGTTTCCAACTGCTCAACGCCCAAACCGTCAACCAACTGATGCTCGACAAGCCGGTCTTCTGTCCGAGCTGTGGCCGCCTACTCTATCTTGAAGAAGATCGTAGCGTGGGTGCCAGTTGATCAATGTGGGCCGGCTAAGGCGTCCGATCGATGCTGCTTCGCAGGGTGGCACCTGCCCCTCCAAAAGGGCTAGATCTGTCTTCTGCTGCGAGAATTCCCCAAGAGGGGCGGGTGCAATTGCATCCGGTTTGCCGATCTTTATATAATTGGGTTGGCTGCCCGATTGATCGCTGATTGCACCAGCGTTGCTGACAGAGAAACGGCTGACTAGCCGGATGAGGAGATAAGCATGTTGCGGATCCTGGGAAACACGACTGGCCGCTTCTGTGACGGTGTGAACCGTCGCCGTTTTCTGGAAATTGGTGGCCTCAGTACGGTCGGTCTGACGTTGGCCGATGCGCTGCGCGCCGCTTCCAAAACGGTCCAGAAACGTTCGCCGCGGTCGATCATCCTGGTCTGGCAGCATGGAGGCCCGTCACAGCTCGACACGTTTGACATGAAACCGGATCAGCCGCCGGAAATCCGGGGTCCTTATCAGTCGATCGATTCAAGTCTACCCGGGTTGCCGATCTGTGAGAAAATGCCCGAGCACGCCAAAGTGATGGACAAGTGTTCGATCTTCCGCGGGTTTACGCATGGCAACGGTGATCACTGGGCGGCCGCGCATTGGATGCTCACTGGCTATCTCGGTTCCACCGGTTCGGATCGTGTGCCTCGTAATCCTTCGATGCAAGCCATTGCTTCTTTATTGCTCGGACCGCGTCGCTCAGGCGTTCCCAGCGGTATCAACATCAACGATGGCGGGTTCGGTTTTCATGGTGGCGCCTATCTGGGGGTCGCGCACAACCCGTTCCGAATCGGAGAATTCAGCTATGGAAATGAAGCCGGCCGGTTGCCGACGGGCAGCGATCGCAGCTTCAAGTTGGTCGATGGTTTGACGCAGGATCGATTGGTCGATCGGGTCTCGCTCGTAAAACAGTTTGACAAGATTCGACGAGGCGTGGACCGCAGCGGTACGTTTGACGGTTTGGATGACATCAATCGACAGGCGCAGGAGATTATCTTCTCCGGTCGCGCGCGGAAGGCATTTGATATCAGCGATGAAGATCCCAAACTGCGCGAGCGCTACGGCCCTGGCTGGGGGGAACAGGCGCTGTTGGCGCGACGCTTCATTGAAGCGGGTGTCCGCTTTGTGACGCTCAATACGGGTTACTGGGATGACCACGGTAACATCAAGGGAGCCCTCGACAACAAATTGCCCCGCCATGATCGCGCGGTGGGTGTGTTGATTCAAGATCTCGCCGAACGCGGAATGCTCGACGACACATTGGTTGTGACCGCTGGGGAATTCGGTCGGACCCCGAAGATCAACAAGGACAACGGGCGTGACCACTGGCCCCAAGCCCAGAGTATCTTGATTGCCGGGGGCGGCTATCGACATGGTCAGGTGGTCGGTGCGACGAATTCTAAAGCGGAGCACCCCATCGAACGCCCGATCCATCCGCTGGATCTCAATGCGCTGATCTACCACGCCGTAGGGTTGCGGGCAGATGATACGATTCCCGATCTGACGGGTAGGCCCATTCATCTATTGCCGGGTGGTGTCGTTCCGCCGGAACTCCTGTAAGATCTTGTCCACGATCGAACGGTCTTTGGTTGGCCGGCCGTTCGCGCAACGGTGGCGATGGTGGTGAGTCCACCGGATTGGGGCGCCGAGAGATTCCTCGATCGGTTGTCGACCCCTTGGTCATCACGCCCTTGGTCATCACTGTCCCCAGAGACGCGCTTGCCACGGCGTTTTTGGTTCTCGATTGCATGCCGGTCCGGCCTGCGCCCCGATTTGCGAGGATCGCATGACGACCGACAATCGCGTTCCCTTCGGTCTCTGGCAAAGTCCCCTTTCAGCTCGCTTTCTGGCCCAGGGTCGACGATTCAAGGGTGTCGCTTGGGACAGCGATGGCGAGACGCTCGTGTGGCTGGAAGATCGCGGCGGACAGGGAGTGCTGGTCGCCCAGGGGATCACCGGGGAGGCTCCCAACGATCTGACCTCCGATCTCGACGTGCGCGCTGAAGTGGGCTATGGCGGGGGTGATTTTTCGGTGCAGCAAGGACAGGTCTTTTTTGTCGCGGTGCCGTCTGGACAGCTGTTCAGGCAGGCGCTCTCGGGGGGAAGCGCGCAATCGCTCACACCGCCATTCGGCAAGATTGCCTCTCCTGCGGTTTCCCCCGACGGCCGCTACGTGGCGTATGTCCACAGCGACGGGAAGCGCGACTGTATTGGGATCATCGACCACCGCGGTGAACACTGGCCGCGGCGTTTGGCGAGCGGACATGACTTCTACATGCAGCCCCGCTGGAGTGCCGATGGTTCGCGATTGGCGTGGATTGCCTGGGACCACCCGAACATGCCGTGGGATGGCACCGTCCTGGAATGGTCGGATCTGCTATCTGTTCCAGGTGGACTGCCGCGCATCGAAACGCCGCAGATCGCCGCGGGAGGCGCCGGCGTGTCCATTTTTCAACCGGAGTTTCTCCCCGATGGGCGCCTGGCATACGTGTCGGACGAAACAGGCTGGGGTCGGTTGGCGGTGCACGACTTGGCGTCTGGTGAGAGGGTGTGGCTGACGGCGGATGAGACCGAGTACGGTCTGCCCGCTTGGTCCCAGGATCTCCGCACGTACGCGGTTTCGTCGAACGGGCAAGCTCTCTTGGCGGTGGCGAATCGGGCCGGTTTTCAATCACTCGAAGAAATTGAGATTCGTACCGGCCGGTCCCGCACGATCGAGCCGCTGGCCGCCTATTCGGAAATTACACAGCTGGCGGCCGCGCCGCATGGGGACTGGGTGACGATCATCGGTAGCGGACCTCGGATCGCTCCCCGGATCGTCAATTATCAGACGCGATCTGCGACCACCCGGGTGGTCGCCAGGGCGCTGTCAGAGGTGGTGTCTGCTGCAGCCCTGGCGAACTGCGAAGCCGTTTCCTGGCCATCGGCGGACGGTGAGACGATACACGGTCTTTTGATGTCACCCGCGAGCGAGTCCTGCACGGGGATCGGCAGACCTCCCCTGGTGGTGATGATTCACGGGGGCCCGACGTCGCAGGTCCGTGCCGGCTGGCGCGGTGAGGCCCAGTTCTTGGCCACGCGGGGCTACGCCGTTCTGATGGTGAACTACCGCGGTAGCACCGGATACGGGCGAGACTATATGCTTCGTCTGCGCGGGAACTGGGGGATCTGTGACGTCGAAGATGGTCTCAGCGGAAGAGCGTGGTTGATCGAGCAAGGTCGAGTCGATGACCAGCGAACGGTCATCATGGGTGGCAGCGCTGGCGGCTTCACAGTGCTGCAGACAATGGTCGAACACCCCGACGTCTTTTCCGCGGGGATCGATCTGTACGGCGTTGCCGACCAGTTTGGTTTGGCGGCTGAGACCCACAAGTTCGAGAGCCGATACACCGATTCGCTGGTGGGTCCGTTGCCCTCCGCCGCCGAAGTCTATCGGCAGCGGTCGCCGGTGTTCCGGGCCGACAGGATTCGGCGCCCGCTGGCAATTTTTCAGGGCGCTATCGATCGAGTGGTTCCCCGCAACCAATCGGATCGGGTGGTCCAGGCGTTGCGCCAGAATGGGGTTCCGCACATCTTCCATGTCTACGAGGGAGAGGGTCACGGCTGGCGCCAGGCGGAGACGATCGAGCACTTTTACCAGGAGTTGGACTCCTTTCTCCGCAAGTATGTCGTGTATCAGCAGACGTCAGAGGCAATGACGGTCGAATCCGGCCAGCAACCGGTCGTTGCGCTGCCACCGAATCAGGGCTGACCGTTCGATGCGAGCAACCACCGTCCGGTCCGCAGCGGAGTCGTCGACGCAGGGTGTCACCTTCGTATTGTTGGCGGCGCTGTCCTACACCGTGTCGCTGGTCTGTATGCGGTGGGTGGCCGATGCCTTTGACCCGATTTGGATTTCCTGTATACGGGCGATTCCTGTAGCCGTCGTTTCCTGGTTGCTGTGCGGTTGGCGCGCGTTCCACGGGAACCCAGTGTGGCCCCGTGGCCGGGTGTTGGCTGTGCTGTTGTTGGCTGGCGTGGGAGTCCAGTTTGGTGGCAACTGCGCGCTGCAGTGGGCCCTGGGGGTGATCGGACTGGCGATGACCGTTCCGCTGATGTACGGCGCCATGATCGGGGGCGGGGCCGTCATAGGGTGGATTGTCTTGGGAGAGACGATGTCGCTTCGTTCGTGGATCGCGGTCGTGGTACTGATGGTGGCGATTGGCCTGATCAGCTCCGGATCCAGAGATCTCCCCGACTCAGCTGGAGGGGCAGGTGTGGCGCGTCTGGCCCTGGGTGTGGCGGCGGCCTGTCTGTCGGGGATTTCCTACGCGGGAATGAACGTGATCATCCGTCGGTTCGTCACCCAAAATATCAGTGTCGCCGCGACGCTGCTGGTCATCGGCAGCACGGGCGTGGTCGTATTGGGCCTTACCAGCTTCTGGAGGATCGGCTGGCAACGGATGGGGAGCCTTGATCGCGAGACGGCGATTGCGATGTTGATTGCCGGCGTCTTCAATGCGATTGCATTTTACGCGATCGCTTCGGGTTTGCGGTTGATTCCCGTCGTTCGGGTCAATGCGATCAACGGAAGTCAAACCGCCATGACCGCGCTGTTGGGAATTTTTTTATTCGGCGAACCGCTCACCTGGGGACTCCTGCTGGGGATCGGATTGCTCCTCGGTGGCCTGCTGTTGATGCGCACCGGTAATAAATCGGGCGGTTAGCCCTCGCAGCGTTACTGCGGCCGGCTGTGGCGTTTGTGTTAGCCAAACAGTTCGGCCAGCGGCCGGCCGTTTTCCACGATCTGCACCGGCCGGCCGTTGCGGTCGGGCAGGCGAATCTCGGGGTCGATACCCAGCGCCCAGAAGATCGTGGCCGCCAGGTCTTCGGGGCTGACCGGCCGGTCTTTGGGCCAGGCCGCCTCTTTGTCCGATTCCCCGTAGACGACCCCGCCGCGGATTCCGGCGCCGGCCAGCACGCAGGGGAAGCAGTAGCTCCAATGGCCCCGACCCCAGACGTTGTTCGCTTTCGGTGTACGCCCCATCTCACCGACTGCCACAACCAGCGTCTCGTCTAACAGGCCCCGCTCGTCGAGGTCTCCCAGCAGCGCCGAAAAAGCCTGGTCAAAACCGGGAATGAGATGTTTTTCAAGGTGTTTGCTGCTGCGGTGGGAATCCCAGCTGTAGCCATCGGGAGCGTCCCACAAGACCGTCACGAAGCGGCTGCCCGCTTCTACCATCCGCCTCCCCATCAGTGTCGACTGGCCAAACAGATGGCGGCCGTAGCGATCGCGTAGCGCCGCCGACTCCCGGCGGATGTCGAGGGCCTGGCGGATCTGGTCGGACATCACCAACTCCGCGGCTCGCGTCTTGAGCCGGTCCTGCGCGCGAAAGACGGGCGAGGCGTCGACCCGCCGGCGGGCCGCGTCGTACTGCTCCAGCAGGCTCTGTCGCCGCTGCAAGCGGTCCAGCGCGATTGCGTCCGGACCGACCAGGCCCTTGATCCGGAAATCGAGTTCCGCGTCGTCGCAGTCGCGGAAGAACGGGTTGTCGTTGCTATCGCGTTTGCGGATGTCGGTAGCCAGCGCGTTGTAGCTCGATCCCAACCAACCGGCGTACTGGCCGGTTCGATCGTAGCCCTGCAGGTGGCCCAGCCGATTGGGCAGGTAGACGTAGTCGGGTAGCCCCCGCGCGGCGCCCGTCGACTGGTGCGCTGAGACGTACTCGACCACACTTCCCATGGCCGGCCAATCGGTTTCCCGCGCGTTCACGTCGGAGCCATTGGCGGCAGTGCGCGTCCAGGCGTGGCCCGTCTGGATATAGTGACAGGCGTTGTGGTCGTTGTGCGGATGGGTCATCGTACGGACGACGCAGTACTTGTCAGAGACGGCTGCCGACCGACCCAAATGTTCACAGATTTTCAGGTCCGGCGTACGCGAAGCGATCGGCTGAAACGGGCCGCGCAGCTGGCTCGGCGCGTCCGGCTTCATGTCGAACGTCTCCAGCTGGCTGGGGCCGCCGAACAGGAACAGAAACAACACCGATTTGGCCCGCGCGTGGGGCAGGGTCGCCGAGGATTGTTCAGCGGCCAGCACGTTTTCCAGGCTGAGGCCAAACAGACCGGCGCCACCGATCTGCAGCAAATCGCGACGCGTGAGGCCCGAACAGACGCGGCGGGCATGACTTTGGATCGTGAGCATGGGGGTGCATCCTGGTCCCGACGAATGTGCCTGGGTCGTGGACGTTGTGTTGTGCGCTTTTCTGTTTATCGGCCTGGCCAGCCGACCGTATCCAACAATCACTCCTACTCTATCCGAACCGCCGGCTCGACGCAAAATCAGTGTTCCAAAGCGTAATACGTCTGGTATTGCTGCCGGGCCTCGCGACAGGCGGTTTCCCAGTCCCAGGGCGATTCCAGGAAGCGGTTGGGACTGAGGCTGACGACGTAGGGTGAAGGCTGGGATTCCAGCATGGCTTCCACCACGTGTCGACCGATGCCGGCCGAACCGGAAACCCCGTGTGCGTTGCAGCCGCCGGCCATCACGAAACCGGGCAACCGGCTACTTTCCCCAATGATGAAACGGCCATCGGGAGTGAAGGTGGGCCAACCGCGGAACACGCTTCGGATCCCCAGGTCGGTGACGGCCGGCATGTGGGGAGCCAGCTGCTGACCGAATTGTCCCAACACGTCCCAGTCGGGATCGATTCCCGGCAGCGGTTGGCCGAGCGCGATCTGCCGTGGGTCGTGGGAGCGGGCCTCCGGTTCCCAGCCGCCGCATAACAGCGCGCCGGCGTCGGCGCGCAGGTAGAGCGTGGCGTCGGGAATCCGCACGACCGGGAGTTCGGGATCGAGATGTACCGCAGGGACCGTCACGAAGTACGCATGGCGCACGGGGATAATGGGAAGCTCCAGCCCCACCTGCTGGGCCAGCTGGAAGGCGTGTGCCCCGGCGGCATTGATGACCGTTTGGCATTCGATCAGACCGCGGCTGGTTTCGACACCGCTGACCCGCCCACGGGCAACACGGATCCCGGTGACTGCGGTCCGGGTGTGAAACCGCACCCCCTGCTGCCGCGCATGCGCGGCGTAGGCCATGGTCAGGTCCGCGGGCTGCAAGTAACCGTCGCTGGGGCACCACAGGGCGGCTCGCACCTGGTCCATGTTCATCGCTGGCCACATCGCACCGGCGCGCTGCGGGTCGATCGACTCCACTTCCAGTCCGGCGGCGTCTGCGATCTGTTGAAGTTGCCTAAACTCTTCCACCCGGCGGTCGCACAACGCCAGACGCAGCGATCCGACTTCGCGCCAGGCCGGCTGGGCGCCGGGGGATTCTTGGAGTGTGCGAAACGTTTCGACCGACCACATCGCCAGTCGTGTGCGCTCGATCGATGCGCGTACCTGGCCGACCAATCCGGCCGCTTGGGCGGTTGTGGCGGCGGCCAGACTAGTCGCTTGTTCCACGACCAACACGTCGGTTTGGCCGGCGCGTGCCAGACTGTACGCGACTCCACATCCGACCGCTCCGCCCCCCACAATGACAATCGAGGCTGTATCACTGGTGGCCATGGGTCAGCTCCTTGGAACCCGTGTTTCCGTACAGCCGGCCGACAGACGATGCAAATACCAACGGACAAACCGATCGACGTTGTATTCTTTGTAACGCGAATAGGGCCCCGGCCGATAACGGCTCGATTCGATTCCCCGCTGGGCCCGTTCACAGAGTTTCCAGTCCTGCTCCGAAGTGAGTTGCCAAAAGGGGAGTAGTCGCTCGAGCTGGTAGTCGCGGCCCTCGACCGCCTCGCGGTCGACCAGCCAGGTGACACGGATCAGCGTGCGCCGTGGTCCGGCGGCCAGCAGTCGGGTGCTGACGCTGTGGTCGCAACTGGAGTGGTTCCAAAAATTGGGGACCGTCCGCATCCTCAGGGTGCCGACTTCGGGGTTGGTGTAATCGCCCATCAGGGGTGCAACTTGTCGGCCGTCCATCGATTCGCTCACGTAACCGTCGGCCAGCGGCGTGCGGTTGGCCGAGTACCAGAGGCCCGCGTCTGGATCGGGAAAGAGCGTCATACCACTTTGCCGGTGGGTGATTGCTACGCCGGATTCCACGGCTCGCGTTTGGTGTTGCTGGACGGCCTGCCCGATCTGCTGGCGGATGGCAGCGGTGGTATCGTCTTCGTTGTAATGGTCGAAATTGGCCCGGATGTACTGGGGGTGATTCACATTGCAGTGGTAGCACTCGCGGTTGTTTTCCCAGACCAGTTTCCAGTTGGCCTGCACTTCGTAATCGATTTGTCGGGCGACCCGAGCCCGCTCCAGACCCTGCGCTGCGATCATCGGCAGGAGCCGTTCGGCCGCCTCGGTGAAAGGGGGCGGTCGCTCGGCCAGCGAAACAAAAATCAGCCCCGACAGTTCGCGGAGCTGGGCGCGCAGCAGCCCCAGCGATGCGCGGTCCACGTCGTGCATTCCCCGGCAGGAGACGAGCGACCCATCGGGGGCGTAGGTCCACTGGTGATAGGGGCAGATGAAGCGTCGCTGTTGCCCCGCTGGGGATTCGCAGAGTAGGGTTCCCCGGTGCCGGCAGACGTTGAACAGTGCGTGGAGTTCGCCCTGCTCGTCCCGGGTGATGATCAGCGGGTCATCCCCCACTTGCCAGGTAAAATAATCACCCGACCGGGCCACTTCGCAGGAGTGCCCGGCAAACAGCCACTCCCGCTGCCAGATGGCCTCCAAGTCGGCGCGGAAGACCAACTCATCGCGGTAGAACCGACCGGGTAAACTGTGCCCCACCTGTCGCGTTGCGATCAAACCATCGAGCGTCTGTTTTTCAGCAGTGGTGATCATGGCAGGGTGGTCGTGGTGCGGTCAGGCCGCGGGTCATCCGTCCCGCGCTGGGCCGCAAAGAGAACACGTCACGTCCGGTCATTCTAAGTGTTGGGGCCGCTGGCGGGGATGCGCGGTGCGAACTTCGACCACCGGTGGTCGCGAGACCCTGTACCGGACCGTCGCGCGTCTTTCCTTCAGTGGTTTCGATCGCCGTGATCACGCGCCCACGTCCAATATGTTTTCCAATGAGTTTTGTTTTCCGCGTTCGCCTTCTTAAGAATAATCGCAGCAACCACACCAAGCACAATCGCCCCCAGCCCCACCGGATCTCCCTCTCTCACCACTACACCGATGCCGATTCCGGTAAACAGAATCAACAGCAGGACGGAGACAACGGCGTATAGAATGGGATTGACGGGCGCCCACGTTTTTCCACTACATTGGTTGCATGTGTAATAGGTTTCATGGGTTCTCTTGTGGATGCCTTTGCCGGTCGGTTGGGGCAATTCCTTAAGGTGATACGGAGTATGTGCTTTACATCTTGGGCACCATGGTCGACTAGGATCAGGCGCGCCGGGATCGTCTGTTGGGGATTCAGGCACCACGTGGGTTCTTATCGATCTGGGTCTGTGTCGAAGTGGGGGTTCGTCGTATCGGCGTCTTCTGTGGGCGCGCTCGAGGAACCGGGTCGGGTGTGCAAAAGCATGAAGTAGGCCCCGCTTCCGACCACCATCAAGACGCCACTGAGCGACAGGAAATAGGTCAGGTAGCGGAAAAAGTCGAGCCGCGAGATATCGGGCTGGATCAGGTCCTTGAAGAACATCAGTGAAATCGTTCCCGTGTAACCGACCGCATCGGTCACGTAGATGGCAAACACGGCGGTGCCGACAAAGCCGGTGGCCGCGATCAGTCGATCGAACAGCACCGACCCGAACGGGACGTAGGCTAGGTAGGCCCCCAGGCCGACCAGGATCATCCAGGTCAACCCGCTCAGTTTGCCGGCGTCGAACAGGATCGTGCTCAGTAGCATCATCAGCATGCCGGTCGCCATCACCGCAAACACAGTCAGCAGGCCTCGGCGGTTGTCTTTGACCCAGTTGATGCCGGCCAGTGTGAGCATTACAGCAAACGCGATGGGATAGTCGGCTTTGGCGAACATCGTCGGTTTTTGTTCGTATCCCAGAGCGTCAAAAATCTCTGGCATAAAGCTATCCCGGAAGTCCCGGTAGGCCGTCAGGAAGAAATAGAACACACACAACAGCACCATGCCCAGCGCGAACTGCGTCAAAAAACGCCAGCGGGCGTTGCTGCCCATTGGCTGGCGTGCGGTGCGCGCGGCCACGTCCTCGGGCGTCGGTTCGGGCAGTTGATTCAACAGCCAGACCGACAGCAAGAACGGCAGCAGGAACAGGCCCCCCACAGCGAACGGCATCCAGAATTCGGAGACGCCGCTGTTCATGATCCAACTGCCGACCACTTTGACCGAACTGCTGGCCACGATATAGGAACAGCTCAAACCGGCCAGCAGCATTTCGGATGTGCGGCGGCCTTCCAGATACCAGCAGACCAAGCCCCAGACCATTCCCAGCGGCAGGCCATTGATGAATATAGCTACCACCTTCAGGTTGTTCGGAAGCACCGCGAACAACAGCAGGGCCGCTTCGGCGACGACGATACAGCCGATCAACGCGCGGGACCGCCACTGACGGGTGATCTCCGAGCAGAAGCGAATCCCCAGGAATTTGGAGATCGTATAGCCGATAATCTGGCTGGTGAGCAGCGTGGTTTTCAGTTCGAGGCCGCCCAAGAACAGCAGCCCGTCAAACGTGGCTGCCGAAAACGGTTTGCGAAAGGCGTACATGCAGAAGTAGGTCGAAAAGGCGCTCAGCGTGGCGATCAGCATGAACACGGGGGTCGGTGCCTGGGCCAGCCAACGCGTGAATCGAGTGGGACTTGCCGTCACGAGTCAGCTTTCCGTCTGGAGGGAATCGAGCAGAATTTCGGCGACGTCGCGGACCTCGATACCGACCTGCCTGTCGGCCAGACCGTCCCCGACCATCACCCGGCAGAAGGGGCAGGCGACCGCCACCGTTTGGCTTCCGCTGTCGATGATCTCGTCGATTCGGCCGCTGCCGATGCGCTGGCCGGGGTTGTCGTCCATCCACATCCGGCCTCCCCCGGCGCCACAACAGGCCGTGTTCGCGCCGTGCCGTGGCAACTCGACCAGTCGATCCTGGGGGTCGTCCTGGCCGGTGCCCTCGAGCAATTGCCGGGGCGCCGAGCTGATTCCGTTAGCCCGTGACAGATAGCAAGGGTCGTGGTAGGTCACACCTCCCGTCCGGCCACGGGGGTTGGGAAGCTTGCCCTGATCGACCAGTTCGAGCAGGAACTGGGTGTGGTGAATGACTTCATACGAGGGGCCGAATTGAGGGTAATCCTTGCGCAGGCTGTTCAGGCAGTGGGGGCAATGGGTGACGATTTTTCGTACGCCATGTCGTTGCAGCACCGCCTGATTCTGTGCGGCCAGTTCCTGAAACAGGAATTCTTCTCCCATCCGTCGGGCCGATTCGCCCGTACAGCGCTCCTCGGGTCCCAGGACCGCGAACGAGACATTCGCGGCCGTCAATAGCTGGACCACTGCGCGGGCCACGTTCCGCGCGGAGCGGTCGTAGGCGGCGGCGCAGCCGACCCAGTAGAGCACCTCGAAATCGGGGCGCTCGGCCGCGGTGGGGACCTCCAGGCCGGTCGCCCAGTCCATCCGGTCGGCGATCGGCAGCCCCCACGGATTCCCGCTGCGCTGCATCTTTTGCAGCGCGTTGGCGGGGCCGCCACGCAGTTGCCCTTCACCCACCTGGTACCGGCGCAGCGGTGTGATCAGTCCCAGCGGGTCGACGCCCAGCGGACAGACCTGGGCGCAGGCCCCACAGGTGGTGCAGGACCACAGCGCAGCTCCCGAGGTGCGATCATCGTCGTTGCGCAGGTCGGCTGGCGGCTCGGCCGATGGTTGCCAGTGGTTCAACTGGTCCCGCAACGATTGCACCACGTCGCGGGGTGAAAGCGGTTGGCCCGCCTGATGTGCCGGGCAGGCGTCCTGGCAGCGGCCACAAGCGATACAGGCGTCCAACTCGAGCAGTTGTCGCCAGGTCAGATCGCTCAATCGGCCGGCGCCTACGTAGCCGTGCTCTTCAACCTCTTCCAGAGAAATCGGCGTCAGCGCGCCCGGTTGATGGTCGCGGGTGACCAGTTGGAAACTACCCACCAGGACGTGCAGCAAACGGGTGTATGGAAACGCGGCGATCCAGCCGAGCGCCAACACCGCGTGCAGCCACCACAGCTGGAAGTGGATTTGCCTGGCGAGCGAAACTCCGATTCCCAGGGATTGCATCCCGCGGGCCACACCCAGACCCACATAGGAAACCCCTGGCTGGCGTGTCTGCTCGTGAATGATCCGCAGACCCTCGACCAGGTAGCCGGTGACGCCCAGCAACATCAGGCTGGCCAGCACGTAGACATCGGTCCAGTGGCGATCGATGGTGCTGTGGCCCCGCCAGCGGCGCCAGGCAAACCACCCACAACCGACCAGCATCAACAGCCCGCAGGTGTCCAGGGTGAATTCGTAGACCGCGTAATAGAGACCGCTGTGAAACAGCGGTTGGCCGGGGGTTCGCCCGGCGGCGGCGGCTCCGTAATGTTCGACACCGATCAGGATCGTACCGACCAGTAGCGCGCAGAATCCACCGAACAACAACGCGTGGGCCCGACCGGCCCCGAGGCGGCCGCGGCGTACGATGGGTTGCCAGAGCACGTCGGTCAGGAACCGGCGGGTCATGACTCGCCAGGGCACCGCGGACGCAGACTTTCTTCCCCGTCGCCACAATCGCACCCGTCGCCACACACCCCAGCAGAATACTAGCGCGGCCACCACAGCCAACAGGTAAAACACCCCGCGGGAAAGATCGTTGATGTTCCCGAACACCTCGCGCGTCAGCGGTGTCTGGGAGGAGTCTTGGTTCATAGTGCTGGGCCGGCAGAACGAGGCCGCGCGGTGGTGTGACGTAATGCTCGGTTAGGACTCGGGCGGGGGATGATGGCGATCCGGTTCATCCTTGAGACGCTGGATCAGTTCGGGGACGACCTGGTAAACATCCCCCACCAGTCCGTAATCGGCAACCTCAAAAATCGGTGCGTCGGCGTCCTGATTGATGGCCACAATCATCTTTGAGTTCTTCATGCCCGCCAGGTGCTGGACCGCTCCGGAAATTCCCACCGCGCAATATAACTCGGGCGCTACGATCTTACCGGTTTGGCCGACTTGGAATTCGTTGGGGGTGATACCGGCGTCGACGAGTGCCCGCGAACTGCCAGTGGCTCCCCCCAAGGCGTCCGCCAGGCCACCGATCAGCCGTTCAAAATCGTCGCGATCCCGGATCGCTCGGCCCCCCGAAACGACGATCTGGGCCTCGCTGACATCGGGGCGATGGGTGGGTCTTGTTTCGAGTTCGAGCCACTCGATGTGTTGCGGGAGCGTTTCGGCATCGATGCCCACCGTGGCGATTTCGGCGGGCTCGGTGCGTGGTTGGGGCGCGGCGTACGCGGTCGGGCGAACGGTGACGATTTGCGGGCTGCCCGACAACACCACCGTCGCCAGGACGGCGCCGGCGTACATCGGCCGTTGCATGACCAGGCGGTCGTTTTCCCAGCGGTGCGCGACGACGTCGCTGGCCATGGCGCCGCCCAAGAGTCCGCCCGCCCGCCCCACCACATCCTTGGCGAACGTGCTGGCGGCCGCCACCACCAGGTCAAACTCTCCGCGACGTGTCTGGTCGTCGATCACGGCCGCGTAGCGGTCTGCGGTGGGGGCAGCCAACAGCGGGTGGTCACCGGCCAACACGGCGGCATAGCGGGCCGCGTGTTGGCTGACGTCGTTCAGTTCGTGACCGAGGATCAGCCAGGTGGTCGAACCGCCGGTCTGCGCAGCGACGTCGGCCGCGAATCCGAGCGCCGCCAGACTACCCGCCCGCACGGTCGCGCCATCGTGTTCGGCGACGACAAGACACTTCATGATAGATGCATTCCCTTTCGGTCGGATGGTTCAGCCCAAGTTAGTGCGTTTCGCGCCGCAGTCGGTCGACCAGCTCTGCGGCGCTGGTGACCCACTGGCACGAACGCGCCGAGGCGGTGGTCTCCAAATGCCTAATTTCTAAGCGGGGCTCGAGTTCGACAGCGAGGTCCGCCAGACAGAACTGGTCGATCGACTGTTTGCGGGCCTTCAGGATGCTGGTCAATGAGGCGTAGCGGGGCTCGTTGAGACGCAGATCGGTGGTCACGACGGCGGGTAGAGAAACGGTGACCGTTTCGAGGCCCGCATCGGTCTCACGGGCGACCCGCAATCCGTTGTCGACAAAGTTCAACCGGGAGGCGAACGTCGCCTGGGGCCAGTCCAACAGCGCTGCGAGAAATTGGCCCACCTGGTTCGAATCGTCGTCGACCGCCTGTTTGCCCATCAACACCAGGTCGGGTTGCTCGCGCTGCGTTACGGCGCGCAGTATCCGGGCGACGTTCCAGGGATCGGGTGGCTGCAAACAGACGACCAGTAAGGCCCGGTCGGCGCCCATCGCCAAGGCCGTGCGGAGTTCGTCCTGACAGACTTCTTCGCCGATCGTGACGGCGAGGATCTCCGTTTCTCCATCGCGTTGTTCACGAATCCGCACCGCCTCTTCGACCGCGATCGCATCAAATGGATTCAACAGGAACGGCAGGTGTGCGCTAATGATTGCCGAGCCATCGGGGTGCACTTCGATCTTCTGATCGGCGTCCGGAACACGTTTGCAGGGCACGAGAATCTTCATGAGGGCCGCTGGCTCCGGTTCGCCGGGTATGGGGGAGTGCCGCGAGTCGATTTGTTCGCGAAAAGTGGCGGCGGGTTCTTGCGCCGCGGGAGCCGTGTCTGTCTGGGATCAGCCGGTTTGCGCGCCCTGTTGGCCTTCTATTTTGCCGTAATAGCTGGCGTGCATCTGATCGCAGAGCCGCCCAATTCGATCGCGCTCTTGGAAGCCGGGGAGATCCCAGAAGCGGTCGGCCTCGATGGCCCCGATATCGTAGTCGGTCTGACCCGCTAGGATCAGGTCCGCCATGATCACTCCGATGGTTGGACTCTGCACGATGCCGTGGCCGCAGAAACCGGAACAATAAAACAGCCCGTCGATGTCGGGCAACTTACCACACAGGGGTTTTCCATCGGGTGTAAACGTCATGATCCCCGTGGTCATCGTCATCGGGGTTCGCTCGTCAATCCAGGGATAACGCTGATGGACCGCGTCGATCAGGCGGGCGACCTGCAAATCGTCGCGACGGACTTTCATCGCTGACATGTCGAAACCCGACGGTAGCGATTGCATATCAAACAGAGTCGTTTCTTCGGCGTACATGCCGACGATCAGGCCCCCCGTTTCGGGGCGCGCGTAGAGCCTCAGTTGGCGATCGCGAATGGCCGGGCTGCGGGGGTCGATGGGCCGCTCGGGATCGGGTCGTGTGGTCAAGTAGACGTGTCCCAGGGCGGCCGTTTGCAGGGGCGTTTGGGTGAGGCCCGCGACCAGATAGGACCAGGGTCCGGCCGCGTTGACAACCACCGGTGCGGCGATCGTACCGCGCTGCGTTTTGACTCCTCCGACGCGATTGTCGGCAACCAGTATCTCTTCGACCGGGCATTGACTCTCGCAGTGGACGCCCCGTTCGCGTCCGACGTGTAAATAAGCGGCGACTAATTCGGCCGGCTGCAGGTGCCCGTCGGTCGGGCAGTAGCAGGCATCCACCAGGCCGTCGGTTTTCATGTAGGGAAGGCTCCGGGCGACGTCGTCGATTGCCATGTGGTCGATTTCGAATCCGATCGACTTGCCCATCTCGACGAGGTCTTTGATCTCTTGTGCGCGAGCGAGAGTGTCGGCGATCCGCAACGACCCGGTCTGAACGAAAATTTCGACCCCCGCTTGTCCTTCGAGTTCGCGAACGATGTTGACCCCGTCCATCAACATCCGCGTCGATTCAGCCGTGCCCCGTAGTTGCCCCAGCAGACCGGCTGCCCGCCCACTGGACCCGTTCCCCAACTGCTGTCGCTCCAAGACGACGACTCGGCAATCGCGCATCGCCAGCTGCATGGCCGTGCTGAGACCGGCGACGCCACCGCCGATGACCACCACGTCCGCCGTGTTTGGCCAGTTGCTCAATTTCCGTTCCTCTCCGCTCTTTGCCACGCCCGATAGACGGCGGCGGTGAACTTCTCGGGTGCCGCGTGTTCGGAGTTGGACATCAGCACCACTGCGTGGCGCTGCCGCGGATAACTGACCAACCGTGTGCGTGTTTTTTCCTGTCCCCCATTGTGAGAAACGCGCAGTTGCGCGCCGCGGCCCTGGACCATAAAACCCAGTCCGACGCGGGTCAGAGTGCCGTCGCGAGTGCGTTGCGGTGTCCACATCTTGGCCGCCGTCTGGGGATCGACCAGGCGCTGCTCGATCAGCGCGGCAGCGTACTTTGCTAAGTCGTCAATGTTGGAGAGAAAACCGCCACCACCCAGCTTCCAACTGACGTCGGTGTTTGTCGAGCGCACGATCTTCCCGTCCCGTTGACGGTAGCCGATGGCGCGGTGCGGAATCGACTCCCACTGGTAGTCTGGCTCCAGGGTCCGCAATCCCAACGGTCGGATGATGCGATTGCGGATTTGATCGGCAAACGGCTGTGCTCCCGCGCGTTGCACCACGGCGCTCAACAGGATGTATCCGTGCGTGGTGTACGAGTACTTCTCGCCGGGCATACCCACCAGAGGAGAGTCCTTGAACTGATCGAGGGCCAGCACGACGTCGGCAAAAGGATGGGGCGTGTTGTATTTTCGTTTGGTGCGAATTACCGGTCCGTTGGTGTAGTGCACCAGCCCACCCTGGTGACATAACAGATCACGAATCGAAATGGGGGTACCNTTGTCAGGGAACTCGGGGACGAAGCGCCGCACGTCGTCGGACAACTTCAGAACCCCTTGTTGCCACAACTGCAGGGTGGCGATCGCGGTCAGAGTTTTCGAGATCGATGCCCAGCGAAAACGTGTGTCGGATGTCACCGGAATCTGTTTTTCTCGATCCTCATAACCGTATCCCTGGAGGTAGACCACCGCCCCGTCGCGGATGATNCCGAGGGCGACTCCCACGGCCTGTTGGCGATCCATCATGGCGCGCACGGCCTCGTCGATGCGCTTGATATCGACGGGTGCGAGCTTTTGGTTGGCCGCCCTTTGAGCCCGCGCCGGGCAGGGAAGCAGCGCGATCAATCCGACCAGCGTGTACAGGATTGGCCAACGAGAACAGGTTGCAGGTCGCATCATCGATCCTCTGGGAGCGAGCGACGGATAGTCGCCAAGGCCCTGGCAATCCCCGCCCAGGNGCCAGCGATGGGGGGCGCCGGTGCCCGTGCCGATGGTTCGGCCGCTTGCAACGTGGGGTGGCCCCGCAAATTCTGACGCTCCAGAGCAACGAATGCAACTAGCCGGCGCCGCGCTCGGATTTGCAGTCGCCGCCCAGACGGGTACGCTTTAAGGTCGGCGTCAGGACCGGTCGCACGGTCTGATCGCTCGAGGGGATCCTCTATCGACCAAGAGATCGGGTGCACCGCCGTGGCAACTGGCCTCCCTACCACACGTTTCTGCCCGCAGGCAAGTCGAACATTGGGCGCCCACCGATTCTGGACGATGATGGCCTGTTGCGGTCTCGCCGTGTGCCTACTCGCAGGTAGCGGGTCGAGTTGGGCGCTGGCCGATCGAATCCAGCCTGGTCCGATCCAGCGCCTGGTCGGCAAGCTNGTGCGGGGTGCCGCCAACCGCCGTGGCGGTTTGGCGCGGCTGGTTGACCGGTTGACGCGATCGTCGCGCGGGCTGGCGACCGCAGAATGGCGCGCGCTGTTTGACGGGCATACGCTGGAGGGGTGGCAGTCGACCCAATTCGGCGGTGAAGGTGAAGTGGAGGTGGCCTCCGGTCGCATCGAATTCGCCTTTGGTTATTCGCTGACCGGGATTACCTACCAGGGCGATTTTCCCAAGTTGAATTACGAGCTCGAACTGGAGGCGATCAAGATCGACGGAAACGACTTTTTCTGTGGGCTGACGTTTCCCGTCGACGATACCTACTGCAGCCTGATTGTAGGGGGCTGGGGTGGNGCNGTGGTCGGCATTTCCAGCATCGATGGAAAGGACGCNTCCCAGAACGCGACCACCCGCTATATGCGTTTTGAGCACGGCCAATGGTACCGGATCCGCTTGCGCGTGACGGCGTCGCGGATCGCTGCCTGGATCGATGATCAGCCCGTTGTCGACCAGGTGATCACGGGGCGTCGTATTAGTACCCGCAGTGAAGTGAATCTCTCGCGCCCGCTGGGGATTTCCTCATACGAGACGCGCGCCGCGTTGCGTGGCATCCAGGTGAGGATGCTGAACCCGGCAGAGGTCCGCTAGTCGGGCCGTACGCGAATGAGCGGATTGTTATGCACGAGTTTTTTATGCGTTCGGCGCTGCAACAGGCGGAACGGGCACTCGGCGAGGACGAGGTGCCGGTGGGCGCCGTGATTGTGCGGAATGAACGGATCATCGCGGCGGCCCACAATCAGCGGGAGCAACTGCGGGATCCGACAGCGCACGCGGAGATGATTGCGATCACCCAAGCCGCCGAGGCGGTCGGCGGTTGGCGACTGTTGGAGTGTACCCTCTACGTCACCCTCGAACCGTGTCCGATGTGTGCCGGCGCGATCCTTCAAGCCCGCATCCCGACGCTGGTTTTCGGAGCCCTGGATCCCAAAGCAGGCGCTGTGTCTTCGCTGTTTCGCCTGCTGGGTGACGCTCGACTCAACCACGAAACGGAGGTCGTACACGGGGTATTGGGCGGCGATTGCGGACGCATCCTCAGCGACTTTTTTTCCCGCCGCCGACGACCGGAAAACCGTAGTCACCCCGGCGAGTTCAACTGACCAGTTTTTGAAACCGATCGAAAGCTTCGTCCCAGGGGTCGGGATGCTCGGGCAGNTAGCTTTTGACCGCGAAACTCTCACCCACCACTTCGCGAGCCTCCGCGATTGATCCCAGGTCACCGCAGGCGACCGCTTGCATCATCAGGTTTCCGATCGCCGTGGCTTCCACCGGTCCGGCGACAACGCGGCGATTACAGGCATCGGCCGCCATCTGGCACAGCAGTTGATTCTGGGCGCCCCCCCCGACGATATGGATCGTCTCGATGGGTCCTCCGGTGAGGTCGCTGAGCCAACCCAGGACCATACGGTAGCGAAGTGCCAAACTTTCCAGGGCGGCGCGGATCGTAGCGCCCTCGGTGTCGGGAATCGGCTGTCCACTCTGTCGACAAAATGCGCCGATCGCCAGCGGCATGTCGTTGGGCGCCACGAAATCGGGGTGGTCCGGATCGATCAGCGAGACCAGCGGAGCTGCGGCTGCCGCNCGGTCGATTAGTGCATCCCAGTCGTAGGTTCGTCCCGCCTGTTGCCAAGTGCGGCGACATTCCTGCACGATCCACAGGCCGGCGATGTTCTTNAACAGTCGGATCGTCTGTCCGACGCCCCCTTCATTGGTGAAGTTCAAGGATCGACACAGGTCGTTGATCACGGGAGTCGTTGTTTCGATACCCATCAGTGACCAGGTGCCACTACTGATGTAACACCAATTGGGTTGCGAAGACGGTGTCGCGCCGGCGGGCACCGCCATCACCGCGCTGGCCGTATCGTGCGTCCCCGGGACAATGACGTCGACCTCACGCAAACCAACCGCTTCGGAAACCGTTGGAAGCAAGGGGCCCAGAGACGTTCCCGGTGCGACGATGTCCCCCAACATGTGGGTGGGGATCTGTAGTTGGTCGAGCAGGTCGGTAGCCCAGCACCCGCTGGTGGGATTGTAGAACTGGGTGGTGGTGGCGTTACTGAATTCGTTGGCACGCACGCCGGTCAACATCCAATGGAACAGATCGGGAATCATCAACAGCGATTCGGCGCTTTCCAGCAACGGCGATTGTTCCAGCCGCATCGCCAGCAGCTGATAGAGGGTGTTGAGCTCCATGAACTGGAGACCGGTCTGCCGGAAAATTTCTTCGCGTGGGACGATGGCAAACGCGCGTTCGAGCATCCCCCGAGTGCGCGCGTCACGATAGTGACGGGGGTTGCCGAGCAGTTCGTCTCCTCGCCCGAGGAGTCCAAAATCGACGCCCCAGGTATCGACGCCGATGCTACGGACTTGTCCGGGATACCGGCTGGCGGCTGCGCGCAGTCCCTGTTGAATCTCCGTCCACTGCCGCAACAGGTCCCAGTACATCCGCTGGTCGACCGAAGTTGGACCATTTTCAAAGCGGTACAACTCGGTCAGTTCCAGCCGTCGACGATCAAACACTCCGGCGACGACCCGCCCGCTCGACGCTCCTAAGTCGACCGCCAAATAAACACGGGCTGTTCCGGTCATCACGTTCCTCACAGTCCGGGCCGATTCCAACGCAGGCAGGGCAGCCAGATCGTGACCTGCTTGTCGGGTACCGTCAAGTAGGTGAAACTTGGGTCGACCCAGCCAGTGGAATGGAGCCTGCCGAGAGTTGCGTCCCACTTGTTTGGGGTCGGCTGCGAGTTGCCGCGAGGAGTTCGGTCATGACGGATTCCCCCATCCGTGTCACGGTCTGGAATGAGTTCATTCACGAACAGAACCAAGCGGCGGTGGCCGCCATCTATCCGGATGGTATCCACCAGACGCTCGCTCGGGGGCTGCGTGACTTGTTGGGTTCCGCGGCCGTCATCCAGACCGCGACGCTACAAGAACCCGAGCACGGTTTGTCGGCAGAACGACTGGAGCGCACCGACGTGTTGCTTTGGTGGGGACATGCGGCCCACGACCGCGTTGGCGATCAGGTAGTCGATCGGGTTCAGCAGGCCGTGCTGGCGGGCATGGGATTATTGGTTCTTCATTCGGGACACGGTTCGAAGATCTTCCGCCGACTGTTGGGGACCGGATGCATGCTCCGTTGGCGTGAAGCGGGCGAACGCGAACGACTGTGGATTGTCGATCCGGGGCATCCGATTGTCGACGGTTTCCACGAGGAGTATTTGGAATTACCGCAAACCGAGATGTACGGTGAGTTTTTTGATATTCCGCCCCCCGAGGAAGTGATTTTCATCAGCTGGTTTGCCGGTGGAGAGGTGTTTCGCAGCGGGTGTACCTTTCGCCGCGGCAAAGGCAAGCTGTTCTACTTTCGCCCGGGCCATGAGACCTTTCCTATTTACCACGATGCACAGGTCCAGCGTGTGCTGGCCAACGCTGTGATGTGGGCCGCGCCCTGTGGCGCTTCCTACCGACCGGCGGCCCGTCAGGTCGTCGATCCGCCAGAGCGGTTGACCGAGCGCTGACAGGGCGGGCCACCGCCGTGGTGGTCGCTGGATTTGGGGTCCCCGTTCGTGTGGCGGGGTGCGCGGATCGATGGGTTGCCAGCAGGTCGGAACAGGGGTCTTGTGAAACGAACCGGGCCTCGTTTTGGGTACCTTTTCCAAACAGCATGGAGAATTCCAAACAGTATGGAGAAATCCCGTCGGTCGGTCGATCGTAGCTTCTTGGGGCCATTGTTTACTACAGTCATCAACATTATGATATTGGTGTGTGCGTGCTGGCCGGTGGCCTGTATTGCTTGGCCAAAACGGTCTTTGTCGTNACTTGCCTTATTGTTACTTGTCTAGGGAACTGCTGCTGATCATGTCTCCGCGTCTGAAGGAGCCGTCGTTGCCGCCGGTCGTTGATTCCGGCCTCCGTGACACGGCGGATCAACCACCGGCCCCGGCCCTGGAGCCAACTCCGGAATTACTCGCCGAGTTAGCGTCCCGCTCGGAGGAGTTTGAAACTGCCCCGCCGCAGCGAATTCTCCAATGGGCCGTGGAGCGTTTCGCGCCCCGATTCAGTATGGCTACGGCGTTCGGTCCAGAGGGGATGTGCCTGCTGCACTGGCTGGGAGAAATTGCGCCACAGACACCCGTCTTTAACCTCGAGACGGGTTACCAGTTTCCCGAGACNCTCGCCTTGCGCGAGACGGTGCAACAGCGATACGGCATTGAAGTCGAACTGAAACGGCCCGAGCACTCGGTCGAGGAGTACGAGGAGTTGCATGGAGGTCCGCTGTATCAGACCGATCCCGGACGCTGCTGCTATGACCGCAAGCTCAAGTTATTGGAACAGGCTGCGCTTGGCATCGACGCTTGGGCGAGCGCCATTCGACGCGATCAGAGTCCCGACCGGGCGCGGGCGTCGATCGTTGGCTGGGATCAGCGGTTTCATTTGGTCAAGGTCAATCCGCTGGCCAACTGGAGCAAACAACAAGTCTGGAAGTTGATCACCGACTGCGAGATTCCTTACAACCCGTTGCACGATCGGGGATATACCAGCATCGGTTGCCAACCCTGTACCCGCGCGGTATTTCTCGGCGAAGATGATCGCGCCGGGCGTTGGAGTGGTTCTGCCAAGGTCGAGTGTGGTTTACACTCACTCGACGATGATCGTGAGTCGCGTTGAACAAATCCTCCGGCTGTCGCGTGGATCGAGTCGACGACTGTGGTTCGTTTACGGTCGATGCCAGCGGCGCGTGTGACCCGTTCGTCAAGAACGGCAGGGGCGCACGGGATCTCCGGATTCCAAGGGGAAGGCTCAAGTCGTGAATGTCTCTGCGAAAACGGAGTACGCCTGTATTGCCGTTCTCGAACTGGCCTTGAACTATGGTTCCGGCGAGCCCGTGACCATCCGGGCGATCGCCGAGACGCACGGAATTCCGTCGCGGTTTTTGGTACAGATCCTGCTACAGCTCAAAGGCGCGGGTCTGGTTGGCAGTACCCGGGGTGCCGCCGGCGGCTATCAGTTGATCCAGGACCCGCAACAACTGACCCTGGCGGAAGTGATGCGGGTGATCGAGGGGAACCTGCGACAGCTGACGAACAACGCGGAGCGCACCACCCCTGTCTCGGGGGCCTTATTTGATGCCTGGCAGGAAGTGGCAAACGCCGAGCAACAGATGTTGCAGACGCTCTCCTTTGCTGATTTGGTGGAACGGGTGCGGGGTCAAACCGAGAAGATGTACTACATTTGAAGGGCGCATGCGAACGGACCCCGTACACAGCGGACNCCCTGTCGCACGCGACCATCAGAAGTGGTGANGCCGGTCCGGCGTCGATGGTAGAAACATCCTCCGATCGCTTACCCGATTGGGGCGTCCAACGGGATCCGAATCGGCGACGTTCGCCCGTTCTCACGTCGGTTTTTGCTTTGCGTAATCGATCGTTTGATGCCTGAATTTGCTTTCATCGTCAATCCGAAATCGGGCCANAGCCGGGCCGGCCGGCTGTGGCAGCAGTTTCACGACCAACATCCGCAGATCGCAGCCGANTGCGTTCATTGGACGGAGCGCCGAGGACACGCAGAGGAGATCGCCCGCCGCCTGCAGCGCGAGGGCGTGACCCACATGGTCGCGGTCGGCGGTGACGGGCTGCTGAACGAAGTTGTCAACGGCCTGTTCGACCGGGAACAGGTGAGCCGCCAGTCGCTGCCGGCTGGCGAGTCGCGTATCACGCTGGGACACTTCCCCGCAGGATCGGGATGTGATTTTGCCCGACAGCTGAAGTTGCCGCGCGATCCCGCAGCGTGGGGTGAACTTCTCACCGCGGGTCAGACGGTCGACGTGGATGTGGGCCATGCTCTCTGGGGCCCCCCCGAAAATCCGGCCGGTGACCGGTTTTTTGTGACGGTCGCGATGGCGGGAATTGCCGGAGAGATCGCCGCCACGGTGGATCGTTTCGGCAAGCCGTTGGGGGGCCTGCTGTCGTATCTGCTCGTTTCGCTCCGGCACGTGTTGACGGCTCGAGCCAGCCAGATCCGACTCTCGATCGATGGCCAACAGCAGGAGCCTCAATCGTATCATTTGGTGGCGTTGGCCAATACGGCCACCACGGGTGGCATGCAGATTGCGCCCCAGGCAGANCCGACCGATGGCTGGTTTGATCTGCTACTGGTCGGGGACCTGTCGCGGTGGCGGCTATTGGCCCATTTTCCGAGGATCTACCAAGGCAAATTACAGGGCATCCGGGGTGTGGAACAGCTGCGCGTGCGTTCGCTGCGGGCTGTTGCGGGTGGGGAGCGGGTGCTGATGAACATCGACGGGGAACCATTGGGCCACCTGCCGGTGCAGATCGAGATGTTGCCCGCNGCGCTGTCGATGCTGAGGCTGCCCGCAGCCAAATAATCCCGCGCCGCCGCGAAGAGGCTGGGGATGATCGTGCGCATCTCCGTTTGCGCGGTGCGGGGTCGCTTTGCAATAGGGGTTCCGCTGGGCGATCTGAGTCGGCGCTCCCGCTGCGTGCAACCGACAGGGCTGCGGCGAATCGGGTACATTTCTCGGGTCCACCAGNTCGCGCTGCGGGTGCGTTTCCACCGGTTGCCTGGAGACGCGATTAGCCGGCTGGCGGATGACTATTTTGACGGGTAGAATCGGCGACAACTGATCTACACCCAGGCGGCGCACCCAGGCGGGGCGNACCTGGTGAGCGGACAACGGATCTTTTGCAACTGCTGGACGGCCTAGCGACCGGGCGGTCTAGCAAGAGGTCCGCCGGCGTGTACGCTCCCTCCGTCGACCGACCACGGGGTGGTTTCGAAACGCCTTTTCGGGATCGGGGTAGAAGCGGATTCAGATTATCCAGTTTGCCGATTTCTAGTTGTGTGTTCCAAAGGAGAAATAATCCCATGCCCACCAAGCTCGAGTACATGTGGCTCGATGGTTATCAACCCGAACCGATGATCCGCAGCAAGACCAAGATTGTCGCCAGCGATCCCAGTGATGTGTCGGGTTGTCCCGAGTGGTCATTTGATGGGAGTTCGACTGAGCAGGCCGAGGGGAGCTCCTCTGATTGCTTGTTGAAACCAGTCCGCATGGTTCCCGATCCCTGCCGCAAAAACGCATTCTTGGTACTCAACGAAGTGCTGGCCGCCGATGGTTCGGTGCACCCGTCCAACCTCCGCGGTGTGTTTGAGGACGACGGAGATTTCTGGTTTGGATTCGAACAGGAATACACCCTGATGCAGGACGGCTTGCCACTCGGTTTTCCGCCCAATGGTTTTCCGGGTCCTCAGGGGCCCTACTACTGCTCGGTTGGTTACGACAACTGCGCCGGTCGCGAGGTGGTCGAATCGCACCTGGACGCTTGCCTGGAGGCCGGTTTGAGTGTCACCGGCATCAACGCCGAAGTGATGAAAGGTCAATGGGAATACCAGCTGTTTGGCAAAGGAGCAAAGGCCGCTGCAGACGACCTTTGGATTTCCCGTTACCTGCTCCACCGCGCTGCNGAAGAGTACGGGGTCACCGTTTCGTTGCATCCCAAACCGATCAAGGGAGATTGGAATGGCAGCGGCATGCACACCAACTTCTCCAATACACCGATCCGTGACCAGGGCGGAGAGGAGATGATCAAGTCGATCTGCGAGAGGTTTGGAGAAGCCCACGCCGCCCATATCAGCGAATACGGATCGGACAACGATCAGCGATTGACGGGTTTGCATGAAACCCAGTCGATCGATACGTTCAACTACGCGGTCAGCGACCGCGGTGCGTCGATTCGTATTCCCGTGGCGACCGTTCAGGGGGGCTGGAAGGGCTATCTGGAGGATCGGCGTCCGGCTTCCAACGCGGATCCGTATCGCATCGTGGCCCGCATCCTGGCGACGGTAAACACCTAGGCGGCCGAGGTGATGACGCGACGATCTTGCGAGATCGCTCGGAACGTGCTTCGAGCGGTCGCGTCCGGTTGTCCGCGGAAAGGTGTCCGACGCACAATCTGAGGTGGTGATCCAGCCCGNNACTCTCAGGGGTTGCTGCGCGCCGCGCTCGGGTAGCGGTAGTTTTGAATCTGGTGCGTCATTTCCCGAATCGAATGGTAACGGTCGTGGGGGCTGCGGGCCATCGCTTTGAGACAAATGGCTTCTATCGCGGGTGGGATCTGACGCCCCGGGGCGCGTGTTCGCGGCGGTTCGAGTTCCGCGCTGACGATCTTCTCGAACGAGGCCCTCAAAGTTCGCCCTTGGAAGGGTAAGCTGAACGTCAACATCTCGTAGAGTACCACGCCGACGCTGTACACGTCGGTGCGCTCGTCGAGATAGCGGTTGCCGAGCACTTGTTCCGGCGACATGTACAAAGGCGTTCCGGGACGTTCCCCCGGGGCGGTCAGCTCGGCGTCGCTCATCGCGACCTCGGCGTCCCGATCCTCGTTGGGCATGCCCCACACCTTAGCGATGCCCCAGTCCAGCAGCATCACCTCACCGAATTGTCCCACCAGAATGTTCTCCGGTTTGATGTCCCGGTGGATGACGCCGTGCGCATGGGCGTAGGCTAGGGCGTCACAAGCCTGAACCAGAATGTCGAGTAGCCGGTCGAATGGGAACGCACCGACGGTGTCCGCGTCTTGGCGGTACAACGAAACTAGGATTTCGAACAGGTTTCGCCCGACGACGCGTTTCATGGTGTAGTACAGGCTGCCCTGCGGATCACGGCCGATCTCGTAGACCGGTACGGTATTGGGATGTTGTAATTGCGCGGCGATCCGCGCCTCGCGCAGGAATCGTCGACGTTCTCGCACGTTGTCAGCAAGATCGGGGCGCAACGACTTGTAGACGACCGTCCGCCCCAGACTTTCATCGAAGCAGGTCTGGAGTTCGCCTTTGCCGCTGGTGGTCAGTTTGCGGAATCGCTGGTACTTGGAATAGCCGTTTTCGAAGTCAGGGGGGAGATCGACATCGGTGTAAAACAGGTAGATACTCTGATAGCCGTCCTTGTAGTGAGTCATCCGATCGACTCCTCTGAAAAGACTGCGTGCCGCGATCACCGCCGCGCGCTTCTGGCCGTCTTCCCTCGCATCCCGGATTTCGTCGCGATTTTGCGACCGTAGCGCGTCTCGATTCACAGCTGTCTAGCAACATAGCAAAGTCCCCCCCAGAGTCGTATCCGTCTGCGGGTTCTCGCTGGCCGAGTCGCTGCACCGGGGATCCCGCAAGTCGAGTCGATGCGGAGGCGGCCGGGATCCCCCGTCGGGTTCAACGTTCGGGTTGGGTCAGAGCGGCTGGCGGGGTGAGACCTCGGGATTGACGATACGCGCTGCAGGGGGCCATTGGCCGCTCAGCACGGCCGCCAGATTGTCGATCGCTCCGTGCGCCACATCGCGAGACGACTCCTGCGAGAACGCTGCCACGTGGGGCGTAAAGACCACGTTGGGGAGTTCCAGCAGCGGGTGGCCGGGTGGCGTTTCGCTTTCCGCACGGTGCAGATCGATCTGATCGAAGGTATCGACTCCATAGCCTCCTAGGTGACCGCTCTGGAGTGATTGCAGTACGGCCGTTTCATCGACGAGCGCTCCCCGCGATGTGTTGATCAAGAGCGCGCCTGGTTGCATCGCTGCCAGTCGGTCCGCGTCGATCAGACGTCGCGTACGGTCGTTCAGAGGAAGGTGTAGCGAGACGTAGTCGGCCCGTTCGAGCAGCTCTTCGAGCGTCACCAGATCGACGCCCAATTGCGCCACTAGCGGATCCTCTCGTTCTGGATGCTGTCGTGTGGCCAATAGCCGGATCCCGAATCCCGCTGCGCGCTGGGCCACGCGTTTTCCCGATCCACCAAAACCGATTAATCCCAGCGTTCGCCCGGGCAAGCGGTGCAGTGAACGGCACTGGGCGCGGGCGTNGGCCCAATGGCCGGCCTTCATCGCAGCGCGCATCTGGGGGAGTTTGCGAGTCAGCGCCAGCAGCAGGGCCANCGTATGGTCGGCTTGTTCTTCGACACAAAAATCAGGCACGTTGGTGACCACGATGCCGCGCCGGGTGGCCTGCGCNACTTCGATCTTATCGGTTCCGGCGCCCAACCGGGCAATCACACGACAGCGCCGCAATCCGTCGATCGTCTCCGCATCCAGCGTCGCGGAAACCACGAGCAAGGCATCGCAATCCTCCACCTCCTGGAGAATCGCTGCGGATCCCGCCAGTTCGACGACCTGCGGTTGAATCCGGTAACGTTGGTAACGTTCGGTTTCGTAGCGGCTCACCGGAAACAGCTGGCCATTGAGCCGCACCACATGAAACGACGAGAGATCTGGGAGGTTTGACATCGCTGCTGCAGACCGTAGCTGATGGCCTCGATTTCCGGGCGGATGTCCGACGCCGAGGGTATCGACTTTTCTGTTGGGACCACGCGCGGGAAGTCACGAGTCGGCCGTTGCCACCCGAGCACGGATCGCGTTTCTAATCGAACGTCCGACAGACGACACCGCCGTCGACCACGATCACCGCTCCGGTCACGTTGCGGCCGGATTCGCCCGCCAGCATCAGCGCGGGACCCACTACGTCGACAGGATCGCCCCACCGCTGAAGCGCGGTGCGATCGGCGAAATTCTGTTTCTGTTCGTCCGACAGCAAGTTCATCGGTAGATCGGTCATGATCGGTCCGGGCGCAATGCAATTGACGGTGACATCGTGAGGCCCCAGTTCGAGCGCGTGGGCGCGCGTCATGCCGATCAGCGCTGCCTTCGTGGCCGAGTAAGCGCCGCGCCCGGAATTCGAGGTCAGTCCCATGATCGACGACATGTGAATGATGCGACCCCACCCACGTTCCACCATCCCGGGAGCCAGGTGCCGGGCCAGGATCATACAGCTGTTCAGATTTAACTCGACGATACGATCCCAGCTCTGATCGCGAGTTTCTATGAGGGTCTGTGGCTCATTGCTGCCGGCGTTGTTGACCAAGATATCGACTTTGCCGAACTGGTCGACGACTCGGTCGGCCAGTTCGCTGACCGCCGTGCGATCGGTCATGTCGGCCACATAGTACTCACAACGAATCTCGAGTCCGTCGATAATTTCCGCACGCGCAGCAGCGAGTTCGGTTTCACTGCGGGCGCTGATCGCGACGTTGGCGCCCGCCTCGGCATAGCCCCGGGCGATGGCTTTGCCGAGCCCTTTGCTGCCGCCGGTGATCAGCGCNACACGTTCGGACAGATCGAACAGTTTTTCCNGCATGTTTTCATCTCCNCCNGACCGGNTTGCAGGAACACCGCACGATTGCGTGTGTTCGAAATAAAAGGTTACCCANAACCGTCCCGGCGAGACCGCTTCGCCTCGCGTCGGTGGTCCGCGGGTCGTTTGTCGGGCCTTCTCTCCGCTGCTCAAGCACTTTAGGTCTCTAGTTGGACAACGCCTCGACTACCAAGTCACCGACCTGCGAAGTGCTGTAACCCATCCGCCCCGCCGACTGACTTTGCATTTTCTCACCGGTCACCGTCTGGATGGCGTTCATCACCCGCGCCGCGGCGGCCGGCTGATCCAACTGATCCAACAGCATCGACATGGCGCCGATCGCCGCGATCGGATTGATCACTCCCTGTCCGGTGTACTTGGGAGCGCTGCCACCCATCGGTTCGAACATGCTGGTGCCACCCGGATCCGGATTGAGATTGCCTCCGGCGGCGACACCCATGCCCCCCTGAATCATCGCGCCCAAATCGGTGATGATGTCGCCAAACATATTGGTGGTGACAATCACGTCGTAGTATTCGGGATTTTTCACCATCCACATGCAACAGGCGTCGACGTGGTTGTAGTCGGCTTCTACATCTGGGTACTCTTGGGCCACTTCCTGAAACGTGCGGTCCCATAAGTCATGGCCGTACGTGAGAACGTTTGTCTTCGCTACCAGCGTCAGACGTTTGCCCTTCGGGTTGTTGCGCTGCTGGGTGTATTCAAAGGCCCAGCGAATACAGCGCTCACAGCCCTTGCGGGTGTAAATGGCCGTTTGCGTGGCGACCTCTTGATCGGTCCCCTTTTTCAGAAAACCGCCGGTCCCGCAGTACAAATCCTCCGTGTTTTCTCGAACCACGACAAAGTCGATATCCGCCGGGGTCTTGCCGGCCAGCGGTGTCTCGACACCGGGGTACAGTTTGACCGGTCTGAGGTTGATGTATTGATCGAGTTGGAACCGCAATTCCAGCAATAGCCCTTTCTCCAACACGCCGGGTTTGACGTCCGGATGACCGATGGCGCCCAGAAAGATCGCGTCCTGCGACTGCAGCGCCTCGACCGTGCCGGCGGGCAGAATTTCACCCGTTCTCAAGAACCGCTCGCCACCGAAATCGAAATCAGTCAGTTGGTAGTCGAATCCTTCCATTGGGGCGATCGCCTGCAGCACCTTGAGTGCTTCGGCGGTAACTTCGGGTCCAGTGCCGTCGCCACCAATGACGGCGATTTTTGCGGAATCGGGCTTGTTCACATCGGTCTCGTCTGTCGGGAGGAGGAAAACCAAAACACAGATGCGGATACGAATACCGCATTTCTCGTGTCAATTATCTCGGATGGTCGTTGCGGTCGATCTCACCAGACGCCCACTGTTCGGACAACGGTCTGCGGTCAGAGTTCTGCGGCCGGACGCACGGGACCTCTAGTTCGACGGGGAAGTTCGACGGGGAAGTTCGACGGGGAAGCTCAACGGGGAGAACCATCTGAGTCGGCGATTCTATCAGCCGATTTTTTCGCCCACAAGCTACGTGGTCTGTGGTGTCGCCGCCGGTGGTCCGCGGCGCGGTCCTGGCCGAGTGGGGAGACACCCGACGCCGCACGGACATGCAGATCGCGTGGTGCGGCGCTAGATGGTAATTTCAATCTGATTTCCTTCGGGCCCGATCACGCGGCTCTCGTAGTAGCCGTCACCCGTCGTTCGAGGTCCGTCCAAGACGGTGTAGCCATCTTTCGACAAACGCTGAGTCAGTCTGTCGACAGCCGCTCGGTCACCGACCGAAAAGGCCATATGCGTGAACCCCAGGGTCTGCTGCGCGGAACGGCGCGGAGGTCCGGAAAGATCCTCTCGATGCATCAATTCCAGCCGAGCCCCTCCGGAAAATGTCAGGAAGTACGAACTGAACCCGGTGTCCCGATTGACATACTTGTTCCCCGCCTGGGCCTCGAAATAACGCGCAAAAAACGACCGCATGCCCTCCAGGTCGCGGGTCCAGATGGCGATGTGCTCGATGCGCATGGTGGTCCGTAATGAACAGCACAGGGGCGCGGCTTGTCCGGCGGCGGGCGTCCCGGATTGTCTCCGCGCGTCAGCATACCGATCGGAAAAGCGGTTGCCTATCGTACCGCTCGGAACGGGGCTCCGAAGTCAAGGGACGTGGCCCAGCGAGTCCCGTGTCACCCGCAGAACGTTTTCTCCTAGGATTTTGCGAATCGCGTCATCGGGGTATCCACGTTGGACCAGGCCGACCGTGAACAGCGGCCAGTTGGTCCAGGCGAGGCTGGCGCGGGCGCGATCGCTGGCCCGAAAGTCATCACGCGGCCACAGCGATCGGAACGCGGTTCTCTGCCGCGCGCCGGGTGGCACTTTCTTCTGCTCGCGGGCGGCGTTTTGCGAGGTGTAAGCAACATCGGTACCGATCGCCACGTGTTCCGGGCCCAACTTCTTGACCGCGTAATCGATATGGTCCAGAAACGCGCGGATGTCGCCCGTGCCGCGCAAGAACCGAGCAATACAACAAATCCCCAGATAGCCTCCCGAGTCCGCGATGGCGCGCATGACCGGATCGGGTTTGCTGCGGATGTGCGGGTGGAGTTGCGCACAGGTCGTGTGGCTGGCCACCACCGGTTTCTCTGAGACTTGCGCCGCTTCCAGACTGGTCTGCCATCCCGAATGGGCGCAGTCGGGAATGACTCCAACACGATTCATTTCAGCGATCGCGTGGCGCCCGAAGTCGCTGAGGCCGGCATTGGCGGTCTCCGCACAACCGTCGCCGATCATGTTACGTCGCTGGTAGGTGAGGTGCATCATCCGAATTCCCAGTTGAAAGAAGACCCGCACGTACCGGAGTTCGTCGGGGATCGAGATCCACTGCTGCCGCAGCGGGACACCGTTACCGGTCAGATAGAGACAATGGTTGCCTTGCTTCTTGACGCTCAGGATGTCATCGGGAACCGCAGCTTTGGAAACAAATCCTCGCAGCATATCGGTGGCGAACGTAAAACGTGCCAGACGCTTCAGCAGCCGCAGCGGATCCTGGCCCTCTTCTCCCGCATTCTGAAAAATACAGGTCACACCCGCGGCGCGCCAGGCATCGCGATATTCCTGCTGTTCAATCGGGTCGAGGGCGTACCGGGTCATCGACATCTCTTCGCGGAGGTCACGCAATTCCGCCGCCGAGGCGCCCGCCTCGACCGCCCTCGCCAGCGCGTCCCCATCGACGGCGGCCCGCGGCGAGAACCCATAGGCGTCGAACACCAGCGAGTCGTGGTGGAGTTGCAAGCCGTGGTCCAATTCCCGGGCCGAGGGTTGCAGTAAAGCGCGGGCCGCGTCACGGGCCTGTTGGATTTGTGGATTGAGGCGGTCGGTCAGGCGGGAGACACCCCCGGGGGCGACGGGCTGCCCGCCGAACGCCGGCAGCTGATACCCGGCCACGCTCCCACTGACGGCGGTCTTGATGAAGGTGCGTCGGTCCATCCGTAGGCTCCTGGATAGAGTGGTTTCCAGCTGGTGCTGAGGAACGATGCGGCCGCCGCCGGCGGTGTGCCAGGGCGGGCTCTTGGCGACCGATCTCTCGCCGCGTGAGTCGGTAGTGAGTCTGGTCGGACGTGGTACCAAATCGGCCACCGACCGCCGTTATACGTTCCCGGCGGTGCGGCTGCGAATTCCCTCGGTCGGGGGCCCGGCCCGTCCGCGCAGGTCGAGGGGATCGTCGGAGGTTGGTGCGGTGCGCTGAAAGTCAGCATTGCGGGGGTCGCAAACTCGACGGTGACCGCCGCTTCTGGCAAGATGTAGTTCGCCAGCCGGATCGCTCGCCGCCACGGTCTGCGATTCCATTCAGTTCAATCGGCGCCAAGGGGAACAACATGAGATGCGAATGGCGTGGACCAGTGCTTCTGTGGACGGTCTGTTTGTCACTCACGATCGGCGGTTTTGCTCGGGCGGCGGAGCCCCTGCGGATGGAGCAGGCGCTCTGTCAAAAGGGGGACCGGGGGTACCACACCTACCGCATCCCCGCGCTGATGATGACGACCAAAGGAACGATTCTGTTTGTCTGCGAGGCGCGCAAGAACAATGGGGGGGACCACGGGGATATCGATCTGGTTCTTCGTCGCAGTGAGGATGGCGGAAAGACCTGGTCCCCGCTGCGCGTCATCGCCGATGATGGTGCGCACACGATGGGTAACCCGTGTCTCCTGGTGGATCGCGCCAGCGGCACGATCTGGTTGCCGTTTTCGAAGGACAACAAACGCGTGCTGTTGATGAAGAGTTCCGATGACGGGCGCAGCTGGTCGAAACCNCGNGATATCACCCGAGACGTACTCCCCTCGCAGTGGCATTGGGTGGGTCCNGGTCCAGGCCACGGGATTCANCTCGANAAGGGTCGTCTNGTCGTCCCCTGCTGGGCGGGTGTGGAAGCCGACGTGCCGTTTGGTGCGACGCAGCTGTCCTATGTCTTTTTTAGTGATGATGCGGGGAAAACCTGGCAGGCTGGAGCGGCCGCGGGTGTCGATCGGTCGGATGAATGCGAGGTCGTTCAGCGCGCCGATGGCACGCTCTATATGACGGCCCGCAGTCGGCACAACAAGAGATGCCGTGCGTACGCGGTGAGTCATGACGGTGGTCACAGTTGGTTGCCCGCTCAATACGATGATCGTCTTCCCGAACCCTCTTGCCAGGGGAGTATCCTGCGATTGACCAAACAGGGTCGGGATCCGAAAAATCGTGTCGTGTTGGCCCACCCGTCCGATCCCGGCAGTCGCACGAAAATGACGGTGCGCCTCAGTTACGATGAGTGCCGGACCTGGCCAGTCGCCAAAGTCGTTCACACCGGGAGTTCCGCCTATTCGGACCTCGCTCGCAACCAGCGGGGTGAGATCTTGCTGGCGTTTGAGAAGGACGGTTACTCGCAGATTGCCTTAGTCCGCATGAACCTCGAGTGGCTGAGCGATGGTCGCGATCNGTTACCACCGGTCGACGATCGCCCCTAACNCCTTGACCGNGGCAACTGNCCCCCCTCGATTCAAGGTGAGTCTCGTGTCTCGATTTCTGACCCTGATTTTGGTTTTTGGGCCACTCATCGGTTGGCCACTGGCCGGACGCTGCGNCGAAGACNGACCTTTCGGTGCCCGGTTCCCGAGACTCGATTCCCACGCCTCGGGTGCGTGGTGGAAGACGGGTGGCAAGAAAGGGCCGCGATTGATGGTCCCCCGTGATCAAGTGCTGGCCTTCGCGGTGTACACGCACGATCATGGCGTGCTCAAGTTGACCGCCCAGTTGTATCCATTGTTGCCCGACGAACCGCGCGACGTCACGTTGGAGATCCATCGCGACGGTCGCTGGCGAGCGGTGGCCAGTGAGCCGGTGAGAGAGCCGGGCTTTAGCGCGCATTTTCGCCTCGAGAACTGGAACGCGGGCGAGTCGGTTGCCTATCGACTGCGACATGCGGACCGAGCGCAATTCGGTGGGACGATTCGGCGGGATCCGATCGACAAGCAAACCATCGTGGTCGCGGTCCTGTCCTGTAATTCGAGCCGGACCCCCGGTCCGCGGCCGCGGATTGTGGAGAATCTGTTGCGGCAAGATCCCGACCTGTTGTTTTTTGCGGGCGATCAATCGTATCACCATCGCCAGCATACCTTCGGTTGGCTCGAATTTGGCGNGCAGTTTCGCGATGTNTTGCGGGATCGCCCGGTGATCACGATCCCCGATGATCACGATGTTGGGCAGGCGAATATTTGGGGTGAGAGCGGCAAAGTTGCCGAGTCCCCGGCGGGGAACACCGGGGGCTATTTCTTTCCCGTCGAGTACGTCAACATGGTGCAGCGCTGCCAGACGTGGCACCTACCCGATCCCTACGATGCGGCGCCGGTGCGGCGCGGAATCGGTGTCTATTACACCCGTCTGCGGGTCGGTGGAATCGATTTTGCGATTCTCGAAGATCGCAAATTCAAGAGTGGTCCAGCGGGCAAGATTCCGAAGCAAGGTCCGCGGCCGGATCACATTACCGATCCGACCTACGACCGGTCGTCTGTCGATCTGCCGGACCTGAAACTGCTGGGTGAACGCCAGTTGAAGTTCCTCGGCAGCTGGGGTGAAGACTGGACGGGCGCGTCGATGAAATGCGTTCTCTCGCAGACCGCTTTTTGCGGGGCGGTTCACCTCCACGGCCAGCCGGGAAATCGCCTGTTGGCTGACCTCGACTGCAACGGGTGGCCCCAGACACCGCGCAACCGCGCGCTGCGTGCCATCCGGCGGGTCTGGGCTCCGCACCTGTGCGGTGATCAACACCTGGCCGTCGTCGTGCAACACGGCATCGATCAGTTTCGCGACGGCCCGTTCGGGTTTACCTGTCCGGCGCTGGTCAACACGATCTACGGGCGCTGGTGGCACCCCGCGGATGAACTCCCGGGCCCGCATGCGGTCGAAGGCAGCCCGCTGCCATGGACGGGCGATTACCAGGACGGTTTCGGCAACCGCCTAACGATGATGGCTTACGCCAATCCGGCGGACCGACGCGATCAGCAAAAGCGATCCGATGGTTATGGGATCGTTCGCTTTCACAAACCGACGCGCGCGATCACGNTCGAATGCTGGCCTCGATTNGCCGATGTGCGAGAGGGCGACAAGGCCCAGTTTCCCGGTTGGCCGGTCCGGCTGCGGATGCAGGACAACGACGGTCGCAAGCTGGTCGGTTGGTTGCCGGAAGTTGTCGTTGAAGGGGTNCCACAACCGGTCGTTCAGGTCGTTCATGAGACGACCCGCGAGGTNCTCTACACGATCCGGGTNAAGAGTAGCCCCTGGCGCGCNCCGGTCTACGCGCCCGGTACGTACCAGTTGAAACTGGGTCGCGACCGTCCCGATGCCAGGAGTTTGTCGGGCCTACGGCCCTCGACACGGGATGATTCGGCGCGGATTACGATCTCGTTACCGTGAGGTTCTGGTGGCCTCGCCCCCGGATAGTTTTTCAGGCCGCGAGATCCGCCACCCGGGCGACGTCGAGCGCGGTTGTGGTAGCATGGTTCCATCGTTGACGGACTTGGGAGTGGCATCGCAGGTGTTGCGAGGCCCGCCGAAGACCCTGACCGCGAGGCGTGCCTGTCGGGCTGACCGCGGGTCTGCTTGGACCGAACCGACTCGCGTGAAGCCCCTGTTCGATTGAGCGCGCGGCGCGCGGGATAATTCCAACCAGGAGCCTGTACGATGATCGCCCGTGTTCCCCAACCGCATCGTCAGCAGCAGACAACCGTCGGTCGTCGGACAATCGACGATTCCCGTTGCGCCGCGGTGTCCCGGATTGGTTGCTGTCTGCTGTTGGTTCTGGGAGCCAGCCAGCTGTTGGCGTGGGACCCGATCGAAGCGGACTGGTTGCTGCGCGATGGGATGCTCAGCGATGGAAGCGGTGGTCCGGCCGTTGTCGGCGACCTGGCGATCAAGGGGGATCGCATTGTGGCCGTGGGCCGGTTCGAGAGCCGCGCGGCCCGGGTGATCGACTGCCGTGGCAAGGTCATCGCTCCGGGGTTTATCGATCTACACAACCACAGCGACAACCGCATCGTCCAGGCCCAAACACGGCTTGCCCGAAATTACCTGACCCAAGGTTGCACGACCATCGTGACCGGCAACTGTGGAGGCGGGAAACTCGACGTGGCCGATTACCTGTCCCAATTGGAGCGCCACGGAGCCGGGGTCAACGTGGTGCATTTGATCCCGCACGGCAGCTTGCGCCGGCGCATCATCGGGCAAACTAAACGCGCGCCGACGGCGGACCAAATCGAACAGATGAAACAACTGGTGGAACGGGGAATGCGGGAAGGTGCCTGGGGAATGTCGACCGGGCTGATATACGTCCCGGGAGCCTACGCCACAACGGATGAGATTATCGCGCTGGCGCGCGTCGTCTCCACGTATGGCGGTATATACGCTAGCCATATTCGCGATGAGCGCGCCGGTTTGTTGGAGTCGGTTGAGGAGGCACTCAAGATCGGCCAGGGCGCCAGTTTGCCTGTCCATATCTCCCATTTCAAAGTGCTGGGGAAACCCAACTGGGGAACCGTTCGATTGGCGGCGCGACAGATCGAACAGGCGCGCCACGCCGGACAGTCGGTCACGGCGGACCAGTACCCCTACCTGGCTTCGTCTACATCGCTAGGGGCGATGCTTCTGCCATCTGAGGCGCGCGCCGGCGGTCGCGAGGCGATGATCGCCCGGTTGAAGGATCCCCGACAACGGGTCCAACTGCGTAACCAGATCGCCGAGAATCTGCGGAACCGTGGAGGAATTCAGATTGTCTCTTACACGCCGCGGCCGGAGTGGGTTGGAAAACGGTTGTCAGAGATCGCGCAGCAGGAGAAGCGGTCCGCCGCGGATCTGGCAGTGGAGATTCTGCAACAGGGGGGCGCCGGCGCCGTCAACTTTGGGATGAGTCCCGACGACGTGCGTTTCGTGATGCAACTTGCCTGGGTGGCTACCGCTTCGGACGGCAGCGTGAAATTGCCCAGCAAGACGCGCCCTCACCCCCGTAGTTACGGTACTTTTCCGCGCAAGCTGGGGTATTACCGGCGCCAGGAACAAGCGATTTCACTGGACCACGCGGTCCGCAGTTGCAGCGGACTGCCGGCCGATATTTTGGGGATTACGGACCGTGGTTATCTGCGGCCCGGCTATTTCGCCGACGTGACGGTGTTCGATCCTGCCGAGATCGAGGACCGGGCGACATTTGAGGAGCCCTTCGTCGACTCGCGCGGCGTGCTCTGGGTATGGGTCAACGGGCGGGCGGCGATCGCCGATGGGAAACCGAGCGATCGGCTGGCTGGCCGGCCGCTGCGACACGTTTCCCGCAGTGCGGGCCAATAGCGGGGCACCGAACCCTGCGTGGACGACCGGTTTGTTCACGGCGAGTCGTTCCAGCCGCCTGACTGGCCGCTCGCTCAACGGTCGATCGCTGGAGAACCGGCCTCAGCAGTCGGTCGGGGGTGGGCCGGAAACCGCCACAGGACCAACACGATGCCCGCCAGCAAGAACAGTCCACAGAGGGCAAAACTCGTCTGAAATCCAAACGCGCGACTGGTCTGACCGAATAGGGTCCATTCACGCTGGTCGATGGTGGTCGCAATCCATCCGAACACAATCCCCATTTGCCCGACTGGGCCCATCAGCAGATTCATCAACACCTGGCCGCGCTTCATCTGGTTCTTGTTGCAGGCGGACAACATGTAGTTCGGTGCGTAGACCCCAATCAGTTCGCCGGCACCAAAAATGCCAAATGCGAGCAAATAGGCTTTCCCACTCACGAACATGGCCCAGCCGAGTGCCGCCAGATACAGCACGGCGGTTACCAGAATTCCCGACCGCGGATTGGTCTTGACCAGCAACCACCCCAATCCCAATCCGGCTAGCGCCTTGAATGAGAATCGCATCAGGTTCTGGTAGCCCGCGTATTCGGTTGGGTCTACCCCGAGCACGCTTTTGGAATAGAGATTCATGTTCGTGGGGATCACATTACCCACGTAGAACAACAAGGTCGCAATGGTAATCAGGCGCAGAATCCTGACCGACAACAGATCGCGAAAATGATACGCAAACAACACAGTCGCCAGGATCATCAACAGACTCGAGAGGCTCATCAACCATACGCAGAGTCGCTCAACTTCTTCGATGCCGAGAACGCTGGAGAAGAACTGGTACGCGCGAAGAACCAGGCCATCGACTGCCGCCGCGCCGTTGTTCAGATTCTCCGTTTGCTGGGCAAACAAGTTGGAGAACAGGCTGCAGGCCATGGCGATCATACTAACCAGAACCCCCGCGCTGATATCGATAATGTGTGTTACGGGCTTTCTCTCCACATCCGACTCAGGAACGGGAATCGTGAATCGCGATGCCAGTACAGCAGCGGCGACCATCACGGGACAGACGAGTCCAAACAGCAGTGCGTAATTCAACGGAGCGGGCATTACCTCGGTCGATAAAACCAGTGGGCCGAGTTCAAAGTGACCAGCCAGAATCAACTGTGAGCCGAGCGACCCCACCGCTGCCAACAGCGGGCCGACGCCGTAAGCCATGCCGAGCGCGATGCCGCGCCGAGACGACTCGGTTGTCCGTCCGAGCACTTCCCAGATNAACGCGATGGCTGTGGGCACGGTGGCACCGGTCATTCCACTCTGCAGGATCACCATCATTATTTTCGTGTTGTTTGTGACCTGTTGCAGCGACAAAACCCAGGCGGTCAATCCGGCCGTCAAACCTGCCACTGCATAACAGGTCACGAGGATTGGTTTCAGATGTCGTACTTTTGGAAATGCCCAGGAAACGAGCGCGACCAGTGTCGCCATCACGAAAAAGGACGCGCCCGGGATATTCGCGATGACTGCGTTGGCNCCGAGTTGATCGAGCAACGAGCCCTGCGTGATGCCGACGTAAATGATGGGTGCGGACAAATACTGCAGCGCGACACAACCGGCGAACAAGAGCAGGTTGTCGCGCTGTCGNGGCCACGGCGGGAGGCCCGGTGCGGATGCNGATTCGGTGCGGAGCGGATCACCGGACATGACTCAGGGTCTCGCAGTGAGAGGCAAGTCGACCGCATTTCCGCTCTTCGCTGATATCAGACAGGCTTCACAGATCTCCACGGCCTTGCGCCCCTCGAGGCCACCGACCTTTGGCGGCCGCTGCTCGCGGATGCTGTCGACGAATTCCTGCACGACGCCGGTGTGCGGAAATAGTCGGATCGGCGACTTCGGCTCCTTGAGGTAATCGAATCGCTCGGGTTCGTAAATACGTTCCCAGGTCTCGCCCCGACCGAGGTCCAGAAACTCAAAATTCTCGAGATCGAACATCGCGTCGCGACCGAATACCTGGAACCGGACCTCGCTGCTGGGCAAACTCGGCGAGGGCAACTCGGCGGTGATCCACATGTGAGCCTGGATCCCACCTGCAAACTCGATCTGTGCCATCACCGAGAGATTCGGCGCCGCCAAATCGCTAAAAGTACTCGACTGGGCAAACACACGGACCGCTTCGCGGCCCGTGAGCCAACGCAGGAAATCCGTGTTGTGCGAGGCCATTCCCATAAACAGGCCGCCCCCGGTTTCGTCGAACATCCATTGACGATCTTCGAAGAGCTCGCGCGTGGTCGAGAGCGGGAACGCGGAGACCGTTCGCATCATCCGGATGGGGCCGATCACACCATCGTCGATCAGCGCCTTGGCTTTCATCGTGATCTTGCGAAAGCGCTCGGTCTTGACCACCGACAGGTTGACCCCGGCCGACTCGCAGGCGGCAATCATGGCATCGCAATCGGCGATCGTGGGGGCCATCGGCTTTTCGGCCAGTACATGCTTGCCGGCTGCCGCCGCCTTCTCGGTGAGCTCGCGGCGGTCCTGATCAGGTGTGGCCAGTACGACCCCGTCGACGTCGGTCCGCGCGAGCAGAGCGTCGATCTCATCTTCGCACGGGACATCGTAATCTCGAGCCAGCGCCGCGGCGCGTCGACCGCCGCCGACGGCCGCCAACTCCGCCCCGGTGACTTGGCTCGCGATCGCCTCGCTGTAGGTGAGCCCCATGAACCCGCTGCCGATCATGCCTAATCGAACGGTACTCGGATTTGCCATCGTGGCTGCTCCAACGTGCTGTGACGTGGTTGGTTGAAAATCTCTGGTAATGCGCCTCAATCGAGATCGCTTCAATATAGAACAATCGTCGGCAGGAAACAGTCGCTGACGACCCCTCCGGTCGACAGACACCTACTCGAGTTGTGCAACCGAGTTGGGGGTGCTTGGGATCGGTAACATCTCCTCGGCAATCCGTCGTACAGAGCGATCAGACGAGGACTGGTCAGCGGTCGTGAAAACCGTATAACCACAAACGAGAATACGAAACAGGCAAGGAGCACGAGATCCGCGCAAGGGTCTGTGTTGATGACCATCGAACCGAAGGAACTGCTATGTCGGTACTGCAAACGTANCAGGATTCATTTGCATTCAATCGCANGCGTACGATTGCCCTTTTGGACTCTGTCGCCGAGCTGGAATCGCCCGCTGCGGCGCTTGGCTGGCGACCCGGTGAGGGCCGCGCGCACATTGCCTGGCAGTTGATGCATATCGGTGTCACCGAGGAGATGTTCGGGGTGGAACGCCTGGTCGATCGCCCCGAGGCGGCGCGTCACAGAGACCTGTGGGACCGCTTTCGCGGTGGGAGTACGCCCGACGACACGATCCCCTCGGTGGAAGAGATTCGCCAGGTGTTGAACGCCGGTCGTGAACTGTTGACCGAGACACTGGGGTCCTTTTCGGAGGACCAATTGGACGCGGTGATCTGGGTGCACCCGGCCACGCAAAAAGAGCTCAGCCTGCGAACGACACTGCAAATCGTGGGCTGGCACGAGGGCCATCACCAGGGCCAGGCGCACATCACGCTGAATCTCTATCGGGCGAGTCAAGGTTAACGGCGCCCATTACGGTCGGGGGATGCGCCAGCGGCGGTTGCTCGGCAGCCGCTCCGGCGGTTCAACGATTCTCGTTTGCGGAACGGGGCTCGCCGATTTCGGTTAAGTGGAGATCGAAACGGCCCCCGCGCTCGGCGATCGTCAACATCCGCCGGCCATCGGGATGCCAGATCGCGAAGTCGTCCCGTTCTGGATGGTTGGTGAAACGCCGCAGGTTCGTTCCGTCCGCGTTGATCAGGTAGACCTCGTAATTTCCAGCCCGCGTACTGGTAAAGGCGATCCGATTTCCGTCCGGCGACCAGGACGCGTGCAAATCGCTCGCCATTCCCTCCGTGAGACGCCGCAGGTTGGAGCCGTCACGGTCCATGATGTACAGGTTAAAGACACCCTTGCGACTTGAGCTGAAGACAATCTTCTGACCATCGGGGGAGACGGCCGGCCAACCGTTGGCGCCATTGGAAGTGGTCAGTTCTTTGGGGTTCTTGGCCTCCAGGTCGACCGCCACGATCTGCTGACCGCCCGATCCGTTGACCGTGAAGATGACCCCGGCGGTTCCGGGCAGGAAACGCGGGGTACGAACGGTGCTGCGCGAGGTGCCGGCTGGCGAAAAAATGAACTCTCGCTGGCTCTTAATGTCGAGGATGACCAATTTGAGTTGACGGTCGAAATCCGATTTGGCGTAACAGAGCAGACGTCCGTCCGACGAAAAGTCGACGTCGAATTGCGAGGCGTTGCCTTCCGGCAGAACCAGATGCTGCGATCCATCGGTCAGATCGAGTCGCTTGAGCACCACGCGCTGGGCGCGCTCCAGAACCGAATAGACGATCGCCTGGCCGCCGTTGACAAACACCGGAGCGAACTTCTGCTTGCCATCGTGGGTCAGCAGTTGGTTCGGCTCGGTGGCGGGTAATCCGTTTACGTTCCACGTTGCAACGAACAACATTGCGACCAGAAACCGTGTCGGACGTTGGTTTACACGTTCCATCAAGATCCCACCTTTACAGNAAGCCGTCGATCAGCCGCCCGTTCTCGAGCACTCCTAATTCGGCGCGCGCCGCCTGATTCATTCCGACCAGGTCGAGCATCGTCGTACCGACCATCTCGGGCGAAATGGGGTCGATCAGGGGATGTTCCCCGCGCGCGTCGCTTTCGCCGATCACACGTCCCGGTTGGATTCCACCGCCGGCCCAGACGGAAAAGTAACAGTGCTGCCAGTGGTCGCGTGATCCGATATTGTTGATCCGCGGAGTGCGGCCGAATTCGCCCATCGTCACCACCAGCGTCGATTCCAATAAACCCCGTTGCTCGAGGTCATCCAGCAGCGCCGACAGCGTACGGTCCAACAGCGGTCCGTGCAGTTCAGCCAGCAGCCCGAAATTATCCGAATGCGTATCCCAACCAAAGTCACTGTTGGGGAACAGGACTTCGACCACCTGGCTCCAGTTGACCTGGACGAACGGGACCCCCGCTTCGACCAGGCGGCGGCCCAGCAGCGCGCTCTGACCAAATGTCGTATGCCCGTAGGCGTCCCGTGTCTGCGTCGATTCGCGGGAGAGATCGAGTACGCTCTCACGTCCCAGCGATGTCAGCAGATCGTAGGCCTGTTGATAAATGGTGGCCCATTTCTGTGCGTCGGCGGTGTCCAGAGAACGTCGATAGCGATCCAATTCGCGCAGCACCAGTCGTCGCGATGATAGCCGCTCGGGCGACAGGCCATCGAGTAGTTTGAGATTGGGTATTGAAACACGACCCGCTTCGTTGCAACTGATCAGGAACGGATCATAGCGTTTTCCCCAGACACCTCCGCCCTGTCCCAACATGGGGCCGTCGAGGTCGCCGATCGGTCCTTTGGTCAAGGAAATGAAGCCGGGCAGATCCGTGTGCCCTCGGTGTCTCCCCAGGATGGACCCAAAGCTGGGTTGATAGCCCGCGGGGGTTCCGTTGGGCTCGCCGCCGTCGCTGGCGACATACCCGGACATGCCGATCGACCCGGCTTGCCGGTGACCTCCATTGTGGTTGATGTTGGTTCGCACCACGGAAAACTTGTCGCTGCGGGCGGCCAGTTTGGGGAGCAACTCGGTGAACCGCAATCCGCTGGTGCGCGTGGCGATGGTGCCGAACGGGCCACGGAATTGGTCGGGAGCCCCCGGTTTCGGATCGAACAGGTCGAGGTGGCTGGGGCCCCCGTTGAGCCAAACCAGCATCACCGACTTGGCTTTCTCGGGCGCGGCGCCGGCCGCCTGGATTGTCTTCGGAAGCGCCGCAAGGAAGGGCAGTCCCAGTCCCGCTTTCAGGAAGCACCGCCGCCCATGTCCCGCACAATCCCGCGCTTTGAAACTGCCGATTTCCAACATCGCGTGACGCTCCCTGACAAAGCCGTTGGGTGCACCGCTCGCCACCCATCCTGCAGCAACCATCTCGTCTGGTAGTCTAACCGAATTTGCAGCCTCGGGGGCCCGTTTCCACCGATGACCACCCGGGCGGGTGGCGACGAATTGTCTTATAGTATGCGCTAGGAGATCAGCTCCCGCACGTCGTCGATTCCGGGATCGGAGCGCCGCCGGCTGCGATCTCCTCGGACGCGTTGTTTGGCGGTCTCGCGTTGCCATCGGGCGGTGTGGCTGCCGCGGGCCGTTCTCCCGGGGCTGAAAATCGCGTGAACACGATTTACGATCTCGCGGCGGTCGAGCAATTTCGTCGCCAGTACCGCGTCGATCCGCATCAATTGAAGCGGCTGCGCTACCAGTATTTCCGGGGCGGTCGATCGCAGTCTCAGGCCTACCGCGAACTTCCCGAGTCGGTGCGCTGGGCGTTTCGCCAGGCCATCTCTCTGGACCGCCTGAGACTGACTCGCCGCATCGATTCAGCGACCGATGGAGCGACCCGGTTGCTGTTTCGAACCCCGGGGCAGCAGACCGTCGAGAGTGTCATTCTCCGTGCGCCGGAGGGACGGACTTCGATGTGCGTGAGCAGCCAAGTTGGTTGTGCCGCGCGTTGCACGTTTTGCGCCAGCGGATACGTGCGTCCCGTGACAGACCTGGACGCCATTGAAATAGTCGATCAGGTGGCGCAGGCCAACCAGTTGTTAATCGCCGAAAATCGCCGCGTCAGGAACGTCGTCTTTATGGGGATGGGGGAGCCTTTTCACAATGAAAACCAGGTCACTCGCGCGGCCCGGATGCTCCACAACGACGACTGGTTTGGTCTCTCTGCCCGGCGCACGATGGTCTCTACGGTGGGAATTCCCGAGGCGATGCTCCGTTGGTCAGGGAGTTTCCCGCGATCACCCTTGGCGATCAGCCTGCACACCGTCGATCAGCGTCTGCGAGAATCGTTGATTCCGATCGCCCAACGGTACCCGTTGCCATTGCTGCGCGACGCCATGCAGCGGATGGCAGTAGCCGGATCGCCGTCGCTGTTGATCGAGTATCTGCTGCTGCGCGGAATCAACGACAGCCTCGCGCAGGCTGATGCGCTGGTCCGGTACTTGGACGGATTGCCGGTGCACGTCAACTTGATCCCCTACAACCCGATTGCCGCGGCGCCCCACTTGCGGTCGACGCCCCGCCCTCAGCGGGAAGCGTTTGGAGCTCGGCTGCGCGAACGGGGGTTGACGGTCACCATACGTTACTCGCAGGGGCGAGACATCGCGGCGGCCTGCGGTCAGCTGGCAGCGGGCGCGGCGGGTTGAGGCTCCGCGGATGATCCGCCGCTGCGGACGGGGGTTCACGCGCCGCCGGGCGGGCGCGGCACAAATTGCCGCAAGTAGTCGCACGACTGTTGCAGCGCTTGTCGGCGCGCCGCGAGAGAATCTTCGTACGCCCGATCTTCGACTTCGACACAGACCGGTCCCCGGTAGCCGCTGTCCCCCAGCACCGAGAAGAACCGCCCCCAGTCGATTTCGCCCAGTCCGGGCAACTTGGGGACATGGTATTCCAGCGGTGTGGCCAGGATCCCCACCTCGTCGAGACGGTGTGGATCGATGCGAACATCCTTGGCGTGCACGTGAAAAATCCGGTCGGCGAAGTCTTCCAGCGGGCGTAGGTAGTCCATCTGTTGCCAGACCATATGCGACGGATCGTAGTTGAGTCCGAAGTAATCGCTGGGAAGATCGGTGAACATCCGTCGCCAGATCGCCGGACTCGTTGCCAGGTTCTTGCCGCCGGGCCATTCGTCCTCGGTAAATAGCATCGGGCAGTTCTCGATTCCGATACGCACTTGGTGCGCGGTCGCAAGATCGACCAGTGGTTTCCAGGTTTCCAGAAAACGAGCCCAGTTGTCGTCCAGTGAGCGGGCTGGATCCCGCCCGACAAATGTATTGGCCTGATGCACGCCCAGTTGCGCCGCGGCGCGGATCACCTTCTCCAGATGCTGCCGGGCCCGGTCCGCTTCCCCGCCATCGGCCGACAGAAGATTGGGGTAGTAACCCAGGCCGCTGACCGATACACCGAAGCGGGAGACGAGGGCGTCCACCTCGCGCACTGCGTCATCGCAATGGTCGACGTCCAGGTGGCTGACCCCGGCGTAACGTCGCTCGGCCTTTCCCTGTGGCCAGCACATCAGCTCGACGCAGTCGTAACCCTGCGCCGCCGCGGTGGCAAACACCTCTTCCAGGGAAAGCTCGGGCAGAATGGCACTCACAAAACCAAGTTGCATGGTGGTTCTCCAGGGCGCGCTGGCGGAAGACGAAACGACTTCGCGGCTGGTCCGATGGTGGATTGTGCGCGCGCCCATACCGACTCGTCCAGGAGCCGGTTCGGCGGGGGCAGGTCCCCGTCCGGTCCACCGCTACCCCGTGGCGCTACCGACCAGTAAAGCCTAGCGGTCGCGTCGAGTCAGAGATTCGCCTCGCCGGGGAATGCGGGCTTGTGGTTTCACCGCCGTCGGCCGATCCTATAGGGATCGATAAGTGGCCAGGGGGTACACCGATGCGAACTTTTGAAAAAGATTACCCAACACGGGCGGTGATGGCGGTGGGGATCACCGTATGGGCCGGGTTCTGTTTAGCGGCTGACCTGCCGGCCGAGCATCCGGATCCTCTACCGGTCAAGAACTCTCAGGCCACCACGCAAGCCGAGATGAAAGCGTATGACGAGCGGATCGAGCACACGCGTACCAAGATCCCCATGATCCCGATCCCGGGAGGTACTTTCCTGATGGGCAGTCCACCGACAGAAGCGGACCGCCAGGCCGAGGAAGGGCCCCAGCACAAAGTTGCACTGGCGCCGTTCTGGATGGCCAAGTTCGAAATCACCTGGAACGCTTATGAGGTGTGGATGTCGGATACCGATATCTTGAGACGTCAGGTACAGGGGCTGAAGCCGAACCGGCGGGATCAGTTGGCGGATCGGTACCAACTGACTCAACCGACCGAACCCTACACCGACATGTCGTTCGGGATGGGCAAACGCGGTTTCCCAGCGATCTGCATGACCCAGCATGCAGCGAGGACTTTTTGCAAGTGGCTTTCCGCCAAAACGGGGCGCTACTACCGGCTGCCGTCGGAGGCCGAGTGGGAGTACGCCTGCCGGGCTGGCACCGCGACCCCGTATCACTTCGGAGAGGATCCGGAGCGTCTCGACGAGTACGCCTGGTATTACGACAACGCCGATGACAAGTACCATCCGGTGGGTCGCAAGAAACCCAACCCGTGGGGACTCTTCGATATGCACGGGAACGTCGCCGAGTGGGTGCTCGATCAATACCTCCCCAACGGGTACCAGCAGCATGCGGCTGAGAACCCGTTGGCGATTCCACGTACCCTCTTCCCGCGCGTCGTGCGGGGCGGGTCCTGGGATGACGATCCCGAACAGCTGCGGTCTGCGGCACGTGCCGGTTCGAGCATCGACTGGAAAGAACAGGATCCTCAACTTCCTCAGAGCATCTGGTATCACACCGATGCCCTGCACGTCGGTTTTCGGATCGTACGGCCGCTCCGGGAACCGTCGGAGGCTGAAAAAGCTGCCAAATGGTCGCAGTCCCAGCCACTCCAGAAAGACGAATGACCACCCCGGTGGCGCTGTGTTCTGAGCTGCCAGGGGTTATGCTAACGGCTGGCTGTACCGGTCGCAGTGTGAGCTTCCCACCCGAACCCGAAGCTTCCGGATCCCGCGTCGATTGCTCGGCTGCTGTCCTTTCATCTGCTACCGACTTCATGGAGTCCAGCGGGCCATCTCAACCCTCCACGCAATCAAGGTGCAATCATGAGCGAGCCTACCAAACAGATTCCGACTCGACGGAGTTTTCTCCAACAGACCGGCGGCCTGGTTGCGGCCTCGACCTTGGTCGGCGGGTCGGTTCCGCGCGTCCACGCGGGTGAAGACAATACGATCCGCATTGCGTTGGTCGGTTGCGGCGGGCGTGGAACGGGGGCGGCCGCCAATGCGCTGCGGGTTCGCAGCGGTCCCATCAAACTGGTCGCGATGGCCGATGTATTCGAGGATCGCCAAGCGATCAGCCATCGCAGTCTGGCGACCCAGTTCGTCAAGCAGGTGGAAGTCCCCGAAGATCAGAAGTTCATCGGTTTCGATGCGTACAAGCGGGCCATGGACTGTCTCGGCCCGGGCGACGTGGTGATCTTCGCGACCCCACCCGCATTTCGTTGGCTGCACTTTACGTATGCCATCGAAAAGGGTCTCAACGTCTTCATGGAGAAGCCGGTCACGATCGATGGGCCGACCAGCAAACGGATGTTTGCGCTTGCCAAGAAATCACAGCAACGGGGAATGAAGGTCGCCGTCGGTCTAATGTGCCGGCACTGTAAGGCCCGCCAAGCGCTCGCCGAGAAAATCCATAACGGTGACCTGGGAGACATTCTCAGCTTGCGGGCTTACCGCATGGCCGGTCCCACCGGATCGGCGGCGGTTCCGCCGCGGCCGCAAGGGACGAATGAACTCGAGTGGCAGATCCGCCATTTCCACGGTTTCCTATGGGCCAGTGGTGGCGCTGTGAGTGACTTTCTGATCCACAACATCGATGAAGGTTGCTGGGCCAAAGGGGACTGGCCGGTGCAAGCCATCGCGTCCGGCGGCCGCCATTACCGGGGTGACAACATCGATCAGAATTTCGACACTTATTCGATCGAATACACCTTCGGTGACGGCACCAAGTTGCATGTCGGGGGCCGCACCATCCCGGGTTGCAACAACGATTTTGCGACCTACGTTCACGGTACCAAAGGGGCGGCGATCTTCTCCAGCGCGGGCCACGTGCCCGCCAAGAGTCGGATCTACAAGGGACAGACGTTCGACAAGAGTGATCTTGCCTGGGCCTATCCGGATCCCGAACCGAATCCGTATCAGGTCGAGTGGGACGATCTCATCGATGCGATTCGTGCAGACCAGCCTTACCACGAGGTTGAGCGCGGGGTGAAGGCCAGCCTCGTAACTTCGATGGGGCGCATGGCTGCTCACACGGGCCAGTTGATTACGTATGAGCAGATGCTCAATTGTGAGCACGAGTTCGCACCGCAGCTCGATTCGCTGTCGTTCGACGGACCGCCGCCGGTGGTGGCCGAAAACGGAAAATACCCGATTCCCTTGCCGGGACTGGTGGCGGACCGCGAATACGATGTTTGAGTGGGGCTGCGACCGGCCGGTTCGTGTTCGTCACGCGAAAGGCTGTGCCGGTTTCGGGCTGCCCGCCGGACGCGTCGGTTACGGCTTTAAGAGGTGCAGATTGGCGATCGTGATGCCCGAGAGCAACGTACCGACAATGCCCACGAATCCTTGATCGGTGCCGCACAAGAACAGGTTTTTCAAGTGGGTGCGGCCGTCACGGATCTTATCTGGAGATCCGTAGACGGCGCCGTTGACGTGGCCCGTGAACTTGGTGATGGTCTTCGGCGTGAACATATCACAGTCGAGAATGTGGGGTCGGAAATCGGGCATGTGAGGTAGCGCCGCAGCGAGGATTTGTTCCCGCCAGTGGGCCTTCTCCGATTCGTATTGCGATGGCGACTGCTCGAACCAAAACCTAGGGTTCGCCAGCGCCGTAATCCGGATGCGACCTTCCTCGACGTGATCGGACGGATAAACGAAGTTGTTGGGTGAGCAGATGATCCCGCTTCGCGTATCGCAGGCTGCCGCCGGCGGTCGGTAGTCAAACCGGTCGGCGCCGTTGAAGAAAACCACAGTTTGGCTGTGACCCAGGTCGGCCGGTAACCGGTCCAGCGAGAAGATCGTTTCGACGAAGGAAATCTCTCCCGGGGTGATTGGCGGATCGGTTGCACGGGAGTCGTCGTCGCACAGCCGCTGCGTTTCGAGTGATCCTGCCGATGAGAGCACGTTGTGGGCCTCGAGAACCTCGGCGTTGTCGAGGACGACGCCGCAGGCACGATCTCCACGGGTGAGTATTTTCTGGACTCCGCTGCGCAGTTTCAGTTCGCCCCCCAGCTTTCGATAGCGGTTGACGAGCGTTTTCAACAACGGTCGGATCCCCTTCATGGGACGCCCGAATCCCTGTTCGAAGATCGCCTTGAACATGATCACGAACTGGCTGAAATCCATATCGTTCTTGGTCGGACTTCCGTAGAACATCAGAGGGCAAAACAGCATATCCACCAAGACGGGGTCCGCTATGACATCGGCGAGGATCTGGCGCGCCGAAGCAGTTTGGCTGGTGAGGTGTAATTCGTTGTGTCCGGCAATCATCGTCAGGAGTTTTTCAAATCGGTCTTTTTCCGCGGGGAACTCGTTGTGGACCTGTTGGCGGAAGAAATCGAATTGGTTGTTGAATCGCAGCCGGTACCCGGGGAATACAACGCTCGATTCGATCTGTGGGCAGAGCGAAAAATCGTCCCAACTCAACCGCAGCTGGCGAAGCAATTTACTGAGAGGTCCGGTCTTGGAACCGGCGGAGGCGTAATTGGTCACCGCATGAAGTCCCACGTCGTGGTTGCGGCTGCGCAATCGATAGAAGGAATTCAAGCCACCAATCGTGTAATGCCGCTCCAGAATGCAAACCGATTGGTCGAAGTGGGCGAGTCGGATTCCGGCGGCCAATCCGGACAGCCCGGCGCCGATGATGATGGTGTCGTATGGCACGCCGATTCCGGGAACGATGGGGTGTCAGAAATGTCGCGACAGCGAGGGTTTCCAGGCGCCAACGGCGCTCCACGGCGAGCCCACAACAGGACCTATTTTGGGCACCCGTTCGACGGAGAACAAGCCTTCACTCGGTGGCTCAGTAACCGATCGAAACAGACGGTCGGGCGGGCCGTCTGCCGATGCGGTCGACGTATCAGGTCGCTGTGGGGTTGGCAGCCGGGTTTCCCGTTCGGTGGGCCGAACGGAAATGACCAAAACGGTTATCCCGTGGGACCTGCCGACCGCTCGATGGGCAGATAACAGGGACCGGCAATCGCCGGGTAACGCTCCAGCATTGTCTCGTCGATCTGGATTCCCAGACCGGGCCCATGGGGGGGTTCGATGTGTCCGTCGACGACGCCGAACGGCGGTTGGGCCAGCTCGGTGCGAAATGGATTCACTTTGGCGACATCGGCTTCAAACAGGATCCCGTGGGGGATCGCCGCGAGCAGATGCGCGTTGCCCGCGGCGCTCAGCACGCTGTGGCTCGTATGGGGGGCCATCGCAATATGAAACGCGGACGCCATGTCGGCGATCTTTTTTAGTTCGGTGAACCCACCCGATTTCGACAAATCCGCCTGACAGATGGAAATGGCTCGCGCTTCAAACAGCGATCGAAAGGCGTACCGCCCATAGTGGTTTTCACCGGCGGCAATTGGGATCGCGGTTCGTTTGCGCAATTCCGCATAGGCCTCGAGGTTATCTGGGGTAAAGGGCTCTTCCAACCAATACACGCGGTTGTCCTCGCAGTAGCGAATGACTTCGGGAATGTCGCCGAGGCTGTAGCGCGTCGCCGCATCGACCGCGATGTCGAGATCGTCGCCAAACGTCTGGCGGATATGGCCGACGCGCATCGCATCGCGGGCGGGGGTGTCACCGACACGCATCTTGATCGCGGTGTATCCCTGTTGCAGCAGATCGGCGACTTCGGCCTGTAGTGTGTCGGGGGGCAAGAACCCCAGCGCTAGGCCGCCCGCGTAGGCGCGAGTTTTCTTGCGCGTGCCACCCAACAGGCGATAAATCGGCTGGTCTAGTAGCTTGCCCTTGAGATCCCACAGCGCCATGTCGATGCCCGATAGGGCCATCATGCTGGCGGCTCCCAACCCATGGGTGACAAGCTGCTGACGGTTGATCCGTTCCCAAATCCCTTCGTTGTCGAGCGGGTCGCAGTCGATGAGTAACGGAGCCAGTCCGCGCTCGATGATCTCCGCCATCGCGGTCGGGTGCTGTCCGTGGTGAGATTCGCCGTACCCCACCAGGCCCTCTTCGCTGGTCACGCGGACGAGTACGACGTCGCGCTTGACGTTCGATCCCAATCCAAACGCCAGTTGGTGTTGTTTGTCAAACGGACAGGAGTAGGCGGTCGCGGTAATGTGAGAAATGCGAGTCATGCTGGGGGGGTCCTGGCAAGGGGAGTGAATCGGGGCATTTCACTGCCCAGAATCGCCATTTTGACTGGCGTGACGCGGCGCTTCTTGCGATAGTATTGCAGGCGGTGCGCATCGATCGAAATGGCTCCATCGAGAACGGTGTGTGTTGCCGCTGGCCGGGCCGATCGGATCAAGCTCGGCGATTCTAGGGCCTCACGTCTCACCTGTCGCGGGTGGTGACCTACCGTAGGTCCTTGAAACTACCGTAGGTCCTTGAAACACGGTGTGGAGAAAAGCCATGACGCAGCACCGCATCCCCCGTCGGTTCACTCACCGCGCGATTCAGCGCCGCTCTTTTCTGACCACCACGGTATCGGCCGGGATGGCCGGATTTTCTCTACCGACTCTTCTTGCGCGCCGCGGGCAGTCGGCCGCGCTCGGGCAGCCGCTGCCCGATACGGCCGTCATTCAGGTGTGGTTGGGAGGTGGTCCGACGCACTTTGAAACGTACGATCCCAAACCCCAGGCTCCTGCCGAATACCGGGGGCCGTTTCAGCCTATTTCGACCGGGCTGCCCGGTACGCAGATCTGTGAGTTGCTTCCGCGACACGCCACCATCCTCGATCGGGTCGCGCTGTTAAGGAGTGTCGAAGTTGGCAGCAGCAGCCACGATACGGGGATGTATATCTGTACCACGGGCAAAGCGAAAAAGAACCAGCCTGCGACGGGATCGTACGTGGCGAAGATCCGCGCAGGGCAGGGGAGTATGCCCCCGTACGTCCATCTCGGGTTTCCGCAAACAGCGAATTTGGTGTTTGTGCCCAACTTCAAATCGCACTACCTGGGCGGTGCGTTTGATCCGTTCTACGTCCATGACGATCCGGCTGGAGACAAGTTCCGCGTCCCCAATCTGCAATTGGTTGACGGCTTGACCTCGGATCGTCTGCGGGACCGCAAGTCCTTGCTAGACGAAGTCGACAAAGTGCAACGTGAGTTTACGTCGAACCGCGCGGCCGAATCGATCGATCACTTCACGCGGTCGGCGTTCGAGGTGGTCAGCGGACCGCGAGCTCGCGAGGCCTTCGACCTGTCGCGTGAGCAGGAACGAACGCGACAGCATTACGGGATGCACCGGTGGGGGCAGAGCTGTCTGCTGGCGCGGCGACTGGTCGAGGCCGGGGTCCCGTTTGTCACTGTGAATTTCGACCCGCATTCGTATTCTTTCGATATGCACAGCAACGTTGCCGGTGGGATGCGGAGCGCGGGCCCACGAATGGACTCGGCAATTTCCGCGTTGGTCGAAGAACTGTACAGCCGCGGGTTGGACAAGAAAGTACTGCTCATCGTGTGGGGTGAATTTGGGCGCACGCCCAAGATCAACAAGAGTAGTGGTCGCGATCACTGGGGCCCGGTGATGAGTGTGCTGTTGTCCGGTGGCGGATTGCGAGTCGGGCAGGTAATCGGATCATCGACTTCTAAGGGAGAGGTTCCCAAAGATCGCCCGCTGAGCCCGTACGACGTGCTCGCGACCATGTACCGTCACCTGGGGATTGACCCGCGAATGACCTTCCTCGATCATGCCGGTCGGCCGCTACGGTTGCTCGACGATGGAGAGGTGATCAGCGAGTTGCTGTAGGCGGCCGCGTGTCCCGGCGACGGTAGCCCTGCTCATCTCTCGAACGGTCCGTGTCGTTAAGTGAGCGAGCCGTGCAGCAACACCACTTTGGCTTCGTCCGCGTCGCCCGCACCATGGTTCCGGCATCCGCGCTGCTGCTGTTACTGGGATTCGCGTGGAGCTACGGCTGGTTGACGCCCGCGACCTTCTGGCGACCCGCCTTGGAACCGGTCCGGGGCATCGTATTATTGAATGGAAGCCCATTGCCCGGTGCGACCGTCGACACGCATTCCGGACGCTCGGGCGTGCGGGGGGCTACTGGCGTGACCGATGAGCGGGGGCATTTTACGCTGCGGACCCTGGCCGACAACGGGTTTCGTGACGGCGCCGCCGTGGGCCGTCACCTGGTTACCGTGACTGTGTCAGAGCCCCGTCCGGGTGGTTTTGGGAACCGGTTGCTGACGCCGGAAAAGTACGCCAGCGCGGGCGGCACGCCGCTGGTTCTCAGCGTGACGCGCTCCAACGGGAAGCTCGCGCCGGTGGTACTCGCATTGGAAGGGGAGTTGCTGCCCAGTGGTGGACCCGCCGAGGCGGGTGTCGAACCGGCCGAAGGGTTTTTCGTCACACCGATGTTGCTTCACTATGACGTCGATGGCGACGACCGACTCAGCAAACCAGAACGTCGCCAGATCGACACCGCGGCGCGGCGCGGCATCGATCTGGAGGCGATCGACTTCGATCGCGACGGGTACGTGGATCGGGAAGAGCTCACGCGAGCAGCGGTTGTGGCCATGCAAACGCCACAGCGCGCCGATCTGATCCCATTGATTTGGGAAACGCATCTGCCCGCCGGCGGCGGACATTGAGATTTCGGTATCGAACTTTTGTTGTGGTGGGTCATCGCGGGTGCACATTGATTGGTCGTACCCCTTTGGTCAGGACATCCTCGACAGGCGGACCAAGTACATGTCCTGGAATCGCGCAACCACGCTGGACGCTCTTTCTGGCGGTCCCGTCGTTTTTCATCAGTCTCCCATTCAAGTCGCATTGTTCCGAGTGGGGGATGAGATATTCGCTGTCGACAATCGGTGTCCGCACGAGGGTTATCCGCTGGCCGAGGGGACCGTCGACGATTCCTCCTGCGCGTTGACGTGCAACCAGCACATTTGAGTGGAAGTATTCATTGTTGTTGTATAAATAAAAATTCCCCAAAAAACTTAGTAAACCCATTGCGCTATATATTTACATGCGCTAAATTGATTATCGGGGGAATAGGTCTCGATTTTTTTCGCCCTCCAATCGTGATGGGAGAAGGTCAATGGATTTTAATGTAGTAGGAATTATAGGTGCTGTAGTAGTAGCTATCATTGTATTTGTCCTCTACCGTATGGGCTTTAGGGGGCATGGGGGAGACTAAAATGACACCATTCAAAGAAGACGCGTGGGATCCGAAAGTAATATGCAAGTGGTTAATTCAAATAGGCCTAGTTGTCAGTTTCATCTATCTTAGCTATAGGACTTACCTGATTTATCAGGATCCTCCGAATGATGTGGACCAAAAAAAAGTCGCTTTTGAGAATGCGGAGATCCTTGTATACATTTCAGTAAATGGATTTGTACTTTTTCTACTCTTTACATCTAGAGTCTTGGAATATTACCGCGAGCGGAAAAACCGACATAAAATTAATGCCCCTCCTATTGCATAAAACAAAGGGTGGGGGTTTTTAAATCATCTTTGGTTACTGGTATGTTATTTTCTAAACCGTATGTGGTGCAGGCGCAATCGGCCAAAGTCTAATTTCGTTTTAGGATATTTGTTAAGTCTGATTGGCGTTTCACATTTCATGCTCCCATTTCTCCTATATATATTGGTTCCTGAAATACTATCCTAAAGATGGTGGAGTACCATCTCCTACTATCTAATACACCAAACATACGAATAAGACACATTTATTTATGGAAATATTTAAGGATGGGTTTGTATTTGATATTATTGTTTAATCGTTAGTTTGATTTTTGTTGTTTTATATGGGCGGGCTCTAGATGGGCTGGGAAGTAGTTGCGAAACTTGATGATTTGAAAGACGGTCGCCTTGTAATAAGGCGTGATCATCTACAGATTCTGCTGATAAAGCTTCAGGATCAGGTTTTCGCGATTGACAATCGTTGTCCCCATGAAGGGTATCCCCTTGCTGAAGGGACCTGCGACGACTTCCAGAAGGAGATAACCTGTAACTGGCACAACTGGAAATTTCGTTTGTCGGATGGTGAGTGTTTGCTGGGCGGCGACCACGTGCGCAGTTTTCCGGTGAAGGTCGAACAGGGCGCAGTCTGGGTCGATCTCGATTGGCCTCCTCTGCCGATCAGGGAGGCGCGCATTCTGGTAGGGCTTCAGAGGGCTTTCGAAAAACGCGATACCGGCCGCATCTGCCGAGAACTGACGCGGTTGCAGTTCCACCAGCTGGATCCGATTCAGGCGGTGCGGCGGTCGGTCGCCTGGTCCCATGACCGACTGGAGTTTGGGACGTCGCACGCCTTTGCGGCGGCGGCTGACTGGATGGCGCTGTCGCAGCGGCATACAAATGACTGGGAACGTCGGGTGGTCTGCCTGGCCGAGGCCATCGATCACATGGCGCACGACACCCTGCGGCGGCCCCAATACGCGTACGCTGAAGCGGGTCGTTCCTTTTCAGAATCGGCCTTTCTCGAAGCCGTCGAACAAGAGCGTGTTGACACCGCCGAAGCGCTGGTGCGGCGCGGGTTGGTCGACGGGCTCCACTTCGATCGAATGGAGTATTGTCTCAGCGTTGCGGCGCTGCGGCACTATAACGATTTTGGGCACTCGCTGATCTACGTCCAGAAGACCGGAGAACTGATCGGGCAACTGGGGGCCGCCTGTGAGCAATGGCTGCTGCCGGCGCTGGCCCGTCACCTGTGTTACGCCACGCGCGAAGACCTGATCCCCGAATTCAATGGCTATGCTGCGGCGCTGGCCGAAACCCCGGCCGCTGGCGGGGAGGCTGTCGAACGGCCGGCGATGTCAGGCCTGCAATCCGGAGGTATCCGCGCCGCGCTGTCCTGGGTAACCGCAAGTCTTGCCGGTCACCGCGTGGAATCGGTATTTGACGCTCTGTTACAGGCCAATGCCCGCAATCAGGTGTGTTTTGACACGTCCTACCAGGACTCGTTTGAACGGCCCGTCAATGACAGCGTGGGCTGGCTGAGTTTCACCCACGCCCTGACGTTCTCGCAGGCCGTGGCCGAGCAGTGCCACAAGTTTCCCGACCAGTGGCCCCAAGGGCTGTTGCAGATGGCCTGTTTTGTAGGCCGCAATCAACGTTTTTTGGATCCACAGATCGACCTTGCGCATTGGCGGGTCGCGGAAGCCGAACCGTTCTTGGCGGAAGTACGGGAGCGACTGCTGGACCATGGTATGCGGGACCCGATCTTTAGCGCCCACCTGGTCAAGACCACGATGGCCGTGGAGCGATTGGTCCCTCACTGCCATGCTGACACGGCTGAGTGGTTACTGGCGGCGCTGCATCGTTTTCTCGAAGCGCCACTCAAGCAGAAACACGTTCGCCGCCTGGCCCGACAGGCGATCGATCTGGTCGGACGGGATTTTCCCGACCGGGCAGGATCGACGTAAGTGGCTGTCGATCGGATCGACTTCGCCCGGCAACCCAGCGCACGTGTCCCACAAGAGGCTCGTCGATGCTGGTGGCGAGTGGTGTGAAACGTGGTCCGAACTTGACGTCCCGTTTAACAAGAACTGGAAACCCGTTTAACAAGAACGGGAAACCAACGTACTGCCGTGGGTTGAAATGCGCGTGCATGATGCGCTGACTTTCGGGTAGAGCCGACGCGCAGGGGAACTCAAAACAAATCCCGGGTGACCCGACGTGTTATCTTGGACATCTGGCTCCAAAGAACGTACGGCCAGTGCCTGGCGTGTTTCTCGATGGCGGTAGGTGTTGTATTCTCGAACGCCCGACATGTTGTCTGATGGGAAATCCCACTGAATTTGCATTGGCGGTGATGGAGCAAATGCTCAACGGCGATGCACCGAGTCTCAATGTCTTGCGGACCCAACTTGCGCACGCAACCATCTCCCACGAATTGACCGGCGTCGGGTTTTACGTCAATTTTAATGTGCCTGCAAACTGCCCGACGATCTCGAATGGATCGTGTCACATCGGAGATGTTGAAGCCGAAATCGATGGGTTAGTGCATGGCGCGGGATTTGTTCTGTTTATCGTGGATGGAAAGATCCGTACGCTAGAAGCATATTCCTACGACGAACCTTGGCCGGAAAGTATTGAGCGATACGTGCTGAAATATCATGATTCATCAACGCGAATGCTGCCTTTTTAGAGGCCTCTCCTCAATCTGACTGCGTCTCGAGAAATTGCAGCGAAGTGAAAATGACGCTGCGCGTTACCCGCACAGCAAAAATCTAAGCTGGTTCGATTGGAAAGTGACCATCGGCGACAGCTTGTCCCGGTTGCCGTGGTTTCTGACCAGCCACAGTCCATCCCGCCTCGAGGAGTTGTCCAATGGTGTGTCTGCTTCCGCCCCTGTTGTTGAGCACACTGTTTCTGGCCCCTGCTGCGGAGCCTGACTCCCGGCCCAACATGGTTCTGGTGATGGCCGATGATCAGGGTTGGGGTGACATGGCGTACAACGGGCACCCTGTTTTGAAGACGCCTCATTTCGATCGCGCGGCGGCGGCCGGGTTGAAGTTCGATCGTTTCTACGCGGCCGCTCCCGTTTGTTCTCCGACCCGCGCCAGTGTGTTGACGGGTCGCCACCCGAACCGGATGGGGGTATTCCAATGGGGGTATCCGATTCGACCTCAGGAAGTCACGCTCGCCGAGGCACTTGGGCAAGCCGGCTACGCCACCGCCCACTTTGGCAAGTGGCACTTGGGTTCGGTGCGGCGCGCCAGTCCGGCCCATCCGGGGCGCAATGGCTTTGAGACCTGGCTCAGCGCCCCCAACTTTTTCGACAATGACCCGATTCTCAGTCTCCAAGGGAAGGCCATTCAGACCCGCGGCGAGAGTTCCCGTGTCACCGTCGATGCGGCGCTCAAGTGGATTGAATCGCAGGCCGGGAGCGCCCGTCCCTTCCTGGCGGTGATCTGGTTTGGGTCACCACATGGGCCGCATCGAGCGGCGGCCGAAGATCGCAAGCTGTATCCCGACGTGGCGCCAAAACGGAAGAATTTCTACGGCGAGATCAGCGGCATGGACCGCGCATTTGGCAGGTTGCGTAGCCGGCTGAAGGAACTCAAGATCCGCGACCAGACACTCCTCTGGTACTGTAGCGACAACGGCGCTTTGCCGGGTGTCGGTTCGACGGGTGGCCGCCGCGGGAACAAGGGCAAAGTATACGACGGGGGACTGCTGGTTCCGGCCTTCCTGGAATGGCCTGCCCAGATCGTCGAGCCCCGCTCGCTGGCTGCGCGATGTAGCACCAGTGACATCTATCCCACGCTGCTCGATGTGGCGGGTGTCTCGGTGGAACATCAGCCCCCCCTGGATGGGATCAGCCTGAAGACCGTCATCGAAAGAAATGTCGCACCACTCGAGCGGTCGATGGGATTCTGGAACTACCCGATTCGCGGGATTCGAACGCCGTCCGCCGCGTGGATGAGCGACTTGTTCCAAGCGCAGCAAACGGGTGGTGATCTGGAGCCACATGTGTCGAGTCGCCGGGCCGCAAAGCTGCCCGATCCGCCGTATCCGGTGGATGAATTTCCGGGCCACGCGGCCTGGATCGAGGGTGACTGGAAACTGCATCGCATTGCCCCCCGGGACGGACCGGTCCGCTGGCAACTCTACAACCTGTCGCGCGATGCGGCGGAAAAACAGGACCTGTTGGCGTCCGAGCGCGACCACTTTGATCGGCTCCGCAAGGGCCTTCAGTCGTGGTTACGATCGGTGGTGCGAAGTCTCAACGGCGATGATTATCCGGAATCTGCCAACCGATCGGGTTGACCTTTCGGGCGGGTCCCAGCGACTGCCCACTCACGCCGCGCTGCACAGCCCTTTGGGGCTCAAGCGTAGTGTTCGCCGATGGCGAATGAGACCAGGGGTGGCAGATCGCTTTCTGTCGCCCGGCCGATGTGGCAGAATGGCAGATGGCAACCGTGGCGGGTGGCACCGCGCACGAGGAGGGCGATTTGCTGTCGAGAATCTCTCCCCGCACAGAAGGAAGCGGTTGATGGTGACCCATTCTTGCCCAACCACGGTCGGTTCCGGTGACGGCACCGCGCGGCGCGGCGCGAATCGGGCGGCGCACTGTCCGGTCGCGCGCCCGAGGACACTGATGATCGGGATCGCGGTGGCCTGTCTGCTCGCCTCGCACACTCGTTCGAGGGCTGAAAATCCATCGTCGCTCGACTCCGCGACCGTCCGCGTAAAGACTTTTGATTCAGGCAAGCCGGGTCCCTCGGTGTTGGTCGTGGCCGGTGGCCGCCGCGATCAGCGGTTTCCCCTGCACGCATTGAACCAGCTGGGGGGCTGGTCATTGTCCGCCGGGAAACTGGTGACCGTGGGTATCGACGCCCCGTCGATTCCGGCCGCGCTCGCTGCCCGCGCGGCTGCCTGTGACCCCGATTGGATCATCGAGTTGCGTGAGGATTTCTACTATCCGCGAGAGGGTCTGGCGACTCTCGGGGGTTCGCTGATCCACGCCGACAACGCGGGCCTCGCGGAGATGTCGCGGGCGCTGCGGGATGCGATCAACGCGGAATTGGCCGATCCACAGGGTCATTTCAAGTGGCGGTTGCCGAACCAGACGAGCTCTTCGTTTGCCCTCAGCTGGGGTGCGCAACACGGCGCCAACGCGATGCTGTTGGTCACCAGCGCCCGCCGCAACACGACCCCCACTCGAGATCTCCGCGCGGCGGTGCGAATCCGCCAGCACCGACTACTGGTACACGCCGCGCTGCGGCGGTTAGAGATGCTCGGACCGGAGGCTCGCGTCGATCGGTTTGTGAACCGCGATCGAGCGAAAACCGGCAGCCGCAAACTCTACGTGGCCATCTACGACGGACCCGGCAGTGGTCGCCCGATGCCGTTTGTCACCGATTTGATGAACGGCATTCCTTACGTCGAGGCGCATCCCATCCATCCGGTGGAGATTCGCAGCGGTGGCCTGGAGTCGTTTGACGTGGCGTTGTTTCCTGGAGGCATGGCATCCCATCAGTTCGACGCACTGGAGGCGACCGGTCGTCGCGCGGTACAGGGATTTGTACGTCGCGGCGGAGGCTACATCGGGATTTGTGCGGGAGCCTACATGGCGGCCACCCAGCCCTACACGTGGGGATTGGGTCTGCTCGATGCGCAGATTGTCGATCACGATCACTGGGCACGGGGGATCGGTACCGTCAAGATCGAACTCACCCCTGCCGGTCAGCGCGTTTTCGGTAAGCGGTCCGGGAAGTTCGACTATCACTACGGCAACGGCCCCATTTTTTCGCCCGCTACACAGCAGGATCTTCCGGAATACGAAGTGCTCGCCTGGTATCGCACGGGGATTGGCGTGGACGGCGCCGATCCTCAAGTGATGGTCGACACACCGGCGATTATCTCCGGGCGTTATGGGAAAGGCCGCGTGCTGGTCAGCAGCGGTCACTCCGAGTGGAGTTCAGGAATCGAGGCATTCCTGCTGCGGTACGTGGAATGGACGGGTGGGAGCCAGCCGCCTGGTGCTGCGTCGAATCGCTGACCGCGAGGGCCGCAAAGAGGTGGCCCCGTGAGATCGAGCGGCGGATTTGTCGAAGATGATCCGGAATCGCTTTGTGGCCGGCTCGTCGTGCCTGTCGACGACCCTCTGCTTGGCCGCGAGGATCGCATTGCCCGTAATCGGCGTTGTCCGTGATGGTCGCGCTTTTGGGACCGACTCCGGTACCGCCTTGGGTGTGAGTACCGTATCTCAGACGGATCTCATCTCAGACGGATCTCATCTCAGACGGATCTCATCTCAGACGGATCTCATCTCAGACGGATCTCATC